>JANJTK010000127.1 GCA_024711155.1 Burkholderiaceae bacterium | reverse complement strand
CTCGAGCGCCTTCAGCATCTCCATGAAGCGGCGCTTGCCGTTGGTCTCCAGCCCGGCGCGCCCCTCGTCGAGCATCAGCAGCGTGGGGTTCGTCGCCAGCGCCTTGGCGACTTCGAGGGCCTTCAGCTCGGTCAGCGCGAGCTCGCTCGCTGCATCGCGGTCGGCCTTGTCCCTCAGGTTGGTGAACTCGAGCACGTCGTCGATCCGGCGCGGATCGACCGCGCCCGTGCCGAAGCGCTGCGCGACGATCAGGTTCTCGCGCACGCTCAGCTCGTGCATCGGTTGCGGGATCTGGAAGGTGCGGCCGATGCCCAGGCGCGCACGCCGGTGCAGCGGCGCCCGCAACATGTCGATCGAATCGAACAGGATGCGCCCGCAGGAGGGCTTGACCAGCCCCGACACCGCATTGAACAAAGTGGTTTTGCCGGCGCCATTGGGCCCGACGAGGCCCACCACCTCATGCGTGCCCACCGACAATGAGACGCTGTTGACCGCGGTCAGGCCGCCGAAGCGCACCGAGAGATCTTCAAGCCGCAGCATTTTTCCTCCCCGCGCCCTTGCGCAGCAGCGGCATCAGGCCGCCCGGACTGAAAATGATCATCGCCACCAGCAGCGCGCCCAGGATCAGCTGATGCCCGGACGGGATCAGGTTCTTGAACACGAGCTGGTCCACCAGATAGACCGCCACCGCGCCGATCAGCGGGCCCAGGATCGTCCGGTAGCCGCCGAAGATCGCCGCCACGATCGGCAGCGTCACCCACAGCCCGCTGAACGCATAGCCGGGCTCGAGGAAGTTGATGTAATGGACGTTGAAGGCACCCACCACGCCGGTCATGAAGGCCGACACGAACAGCATCAGCGCCTTCAGCAAGGTGCTGTTGACGCCGACCACGCGGGTCGCGTCCTCGCTGTCGTGCATCGCGCGCAGCGCGAGGCCGTAATGGCTGGCGCGGATCGCGCGATAGATCGCGACGAACACCAGCAGCACGGTCAGGATGATCAGGTAGCTTCCGCTCTTGCTGCCGAGGTCGAAGCCCAGCACTTCCGGGAAGCGCGGCACGCTCGACAGCCCCCCCGAGCCGCCGGTCACCGAGCTCCATTCGGTGGCGATGATCTTGAAGATGTGCGCATAGGCGAGGATGGCAAGGGCGAAGTACGGCCCCTTCAGGCGCAGCACCGGCAGCATCACCAGCGAGGCGAGCACCGCGCCGACACCGCCCAGCAGCATCGCCGCCAGCACCGGCACGCCCGCCTTCATCGTCAGCAGCGCCGAGACGTAGGCGCCGACACCGAAGAAGGCCGAGTGGCCGAAGCTCACCATGCCACCGAGATTGCCCAGCAGCGCCCAGGCGAGGGCGATGCCGCCGATGATCATCGCGGCGACCACCAGGCTCATGACGTAGTTGTTGCTGCCGAGCAGCAGCGGCACCGCGACGTAGGCCGCGGCGATCGCAGCGAGACCCTTCCAGGACCGACCCGTCCCGACGGCAGGTTGCCGCAGTCCGGGCGGAAATGCCGCGAGCGCGGCAACAGCTTTCTTCGACATCCTCATCCCCTCCTTGCCGCGGCACCGAACAGGCCGTTGGGCAGTACGAACAACACCAGCAGGAACAGCGCCATGCCGACCAGCTCCTGCAGCGCCGAGCTCGCCAGCGTCACCGTCAGCGCCTCGGCGATGCCCAGCAGCAGCCCGCCGACCATCACGCCCGGGATGGAGCCAATGCCGGCGAGCACGGTGATGATGAAGGCCTTGACCGTGAGCGCATGGCCGAGCTCGGGCTGGATCACGCCGTAGCTGAAGATCGCCACCCCGGCGAAGGAGGCGAGGATGCCGGCGACGACGAAGGAGACGATCTCGGTCGTGCGCGGATTGATCCCCATCAGCTTGGCCGCATTGCGGTTGCTGGACACCGCGCGCACCGCGCGTCCGTACCAGCTGCGCGACAGCCACCACCACAGCACGGCCATCAGGATCGCGCTAAGCGCGAAGAATGCCAGCTCGCTGCGCATGCTGTAGAAGGGCCCGACCACCACCGCGTCCTGCAGCCAGGCCGAGGACGTCGTGCGCACGTCGGCCGACCAGATCAGCAGCACGGCATTGGTCAGGATGATGCCGATGCCGTAAGTGAGGATCAGCGAGTTGAGCTCGCGGTCCTTGCGGATCAGGCTAACGAGGAAATACGCCAGCACCGCGCACAGGCACACCAGCACCAGCGCGAGCGGAATGGCGAACAGCGGGCTGAGGCCGAGCGAGGACTCGACCATGTAGGCGATGTAGGCGGCCAGCAGCACGAATTCGCCGTGCGCCAGGTTGATCACCTTCATGGTCCCGAACACCAGCGCCAGGCCCAGCGCGATCAGGGCGTACGAGCCGCCCTGAAGCACGCCGGAATAGAGCGCCTGCAGGATGAGTTCCGACATGAGGAAAGTGCTCCGATCGATGCTTTGTTGCACTGACGGAGTGCGGAGCGTGGCCCCGCCCTCCGCCTGCGGGAGGGGACAGGCCGCGCCTACCAGGGGACCGCGGGAAAGTTCATGTTGCCGGTGGCCGCATCGCTCGGCCACACGATCGCGATCTTGCCGTCCTGATGCTGGCCCATACGATGCACGAAGTTGGTGTTGTCGCCCTTTTCGTTGAACTGCACGCGGCCGATCAGCGTCTCGCGGTCGGTCTTCGCCAGCTCCTCGATGACCCCGCCCTGCTTCAAGGTCCCTTTGTCTGCGGCGCGCGCGATCGCCTCGAACAGGATCATCGACTGCACGTAGCCGAACTGGCCGAGATAGTCGGGCTCCTTGTCGTAGAGCTTCTTGTAGGTCTCGGCGAACAGCCTGCCTTCCTCGCTGCGGAACTCCGCGGGGTATGGCAGCAACGCCGTGCCATAGACCGAGGGCATCAGGTCGGGGAAGTCGCTCGCCATCTTCGGCGTCGCCAGCGACCACACGCCGACCATGGCCTTGACGTTCGGCTTGAGCACCTTGGCCGCACGCAGGATGCCGACGTAGTCGTTCTCGTAGCCGACCATCAGGATCACTTCGGGCTTGTCCTGCAGCCGCACCTTGTTGATGATCGGCTTGAAGTCGGTGATCGCCGGATCGAAGGCATGCATGCCGGCGACGATGCCCCTGGCGTCGAGCTCATGCTTGACGTCCTTGGCGAGATCGGCGGTCGCTTCCTTGGTCGAGTAGATGATCGAGGCCGACTTGATCTTCATCTCATCGAGCAGCCCCATCATTGCCTTCTGGTAGCCCGCGGTGTTGTTGATGCGAAAGAAGGTCTTGTAACCGCGCGCGGTGAGGTTGTCGTCGACCCCGCCCGAGGTGATGTAGGGCAGGCCCAGCTTGTTGGCGGCATCGGAGGCGGGGCTGATGTTGTTCGAGCCGTAACCGCCGGTGATCGCGACCACGCCCTGGCCGGCGAGCTTCTCGACCGCAGCGATCGCCTTCGCCGGAGCCGACTCGTCGTCGGCGGTGATGACCTTCACCGTGTGCTTGCCGTTGGTCTTGTTGAAGACCTCGACCGCCACCGAGATGCCTTCGTGCATCCCGGCGCCGACCCGCGCCAGCGCCCCGGTCAGCGGAATCTCCGCGCCGACGAGGAACTCCTCGGCGAGCGCGGCTCCCGCTTGCAGCGCCAGCGCCGCGGTCACCAGTCCAAACTTCCTGCAGATCCGATTCATCGTCTCAACCCTCCAGTTTTGTCATGGGTCCCGTCACGGAACCTCTCTCCTTCATCGGCAGCCGGCGCCTCTCGCCGGCCGCCGCCATGGTCCTTCTGCCCGGGCAGCCCGGCTCAGCCGCCGGCGCCCGGCGCAGGCGGCCGGTACATCTGTTGCGCACGCTGCTTGAGCTGGCCCTTGAGGATCTTTCCGGTAGCCGCCGCAGGCATCGCCTCCATGACGACGATCTCGGTCGGGCACTTGTACGGCGACAGGCGCTGGGCCAGATGGCGGCGCAGTTCCTCGATCTCGGTCGGGCGCGCCGGGTCGAGCTCGACGAAGGCCACCACTTCCTCGTTGCCGTCCTCTACCTCGCGGCCGACCACGGCCGACTGCGTCACCGCCGGGTGCGAGTTCAGCGCCGCCTCGACCTCGACCGGATAGACATTGAAGCCCGATCGGATGATCAGCTCCTTGGTGCGGCCGACGATGAACAGCGCCCCGTCCGGCTCGCGCCGCGCGAGGTCGCCGGTGCTGAGCCAGCCGCCCGGACGCATGGCGTCGGCGGTGAGTCCGGGCTCGCGGTAATAGCCCTTCATCACGTTCGGACCGCGCACCCACAGCTCGCCGGGCTCGCCCTCCGCAACCTCTTCGCCATCGCGATCGACGATGCGCAGCTCGATACCTGGGATCGCCGGCCCGACCGAGGTGTCGGCCCGCGGCGCCTCGACGCGCGTCTGGCTGATCGTCGGCGAGCTCTCGGTCATGCCGTAGCCGTTGTGCAGGGTCTGGCCGAAGAGGCGCTCGACCTCGCGCTTGAGCGTCGGATCGAGCGGCGAGCCGCCGGCGTAGATGAAGCGCAGCCTGGTGTGCGCCGGCGACCAGCCGCCATTCGTGTACTCGAGCAGGCGCGCATACATCGCCGGCACGCCCTGCAGCACCGTGATGCCGTCGTGCTCGAGTGCGTCGATCAGCGCCTGCGGCGCGTAGCGCGGCGCGACATGCAGTGTGGCGCCGGCGTACAGGGTGCCCAGCATCACCGACGCCAGCCCATACACATGCGAGATCGGCAGCACGCCATAGACGTGGTCCGCCGCCGTGAGCTGGCGCAGCCGGCTCGAGGTCTCCGCAATGAAGAGCAGGTTGCGGTGCGTCAGCATCACCCCTTTCGGGTGCCCGGTCGTCCCGGTGGTGTAGACCAGCGCCGCAACCTGCCGCGCGCCGTCCGTCTCGACGGGCTCGGGCGCGCAGGCTTCGTTGAGCGGACCGATGGCGAGCGCGCCGAGCCGTGGCAGCGTCTTGCACACCGCGCCGTGGCGCTCCCCATGCGCCGCGGCGTCGGGCGACACCGCGACCGTGTAGAGCGTCCGCCGCGCGCCGCAGTGCGCGCGCACCGCATCGACCTCGCCCGGCGACAGGCGCGCGTTCACATTCACCGACCAGGCGTCGAGCTCGGCGGCGGCGAAGATCAGCGCGACCTGAGCGGCGCAGTTCTCGCCGACGATCATCACCCGGTCGCCGGGGCGTACGTCGTGGCTGCGCAGCAGCGCCGCCGCCTCGTCGACCGCCTCGGCGAGCCGGCGCCAGCTCCACGCGGCACCGGCTTCCGACAGCGCGAGCGCGTCTGGCGTCTCGGCCGCCCAGCGACGCGGGATCGCGCTCAGGCGCTGCGGCAATGCGGCCGCCAGCGCGTGCTCCTGCGCACTCATCACGCCGCCGCCCTGATCATATTGCGCGCAATCACGAGCTGCTGGATCTGGCTCGTGCCCTCGTAGATGCGGAACAGGCGCACGTCGCGGTAGAAGCGCTCGGCCGCGTACTCGGCGATGTAGCCCGCGCCGCCGTGGATCTGCACGCTGCGGTCGGCCACGCGCCCGCACATCTCGGAGGCGAACAGCTTGCAGCACGAGGCCTCGGTCGACACGTCCTCGCCGGCGTCGCGGCGGCGTGCGGCGTCGAGCACCATCGAGCGCGCCGCGTAGATCTCGGCCTTGCTGTCGGCGAGCATCGCCTGGATCAGCTGAAATTCGGCGATCGGCTGGCCGAACTGGACGCGCTCCATCGCGTAGCGCAGCGCGTCCTCGAGCATGCGCTCGGCCGCACCGACGCACACCGCGGCGATGTGCAGCCGCCCCTTGTCGAGCACCTTCATCGCGGTCTTGAAGCCGACGCCCTCCTTGCCGCCGATCAGATTCGCCGCCGGCACGCGGCAGTTGTCGAAGATCACGTCGCAGGTGTGGGCGCCCTTCTGGCCCATCTTCTTGTCGATCTTGCCGAGCGACAGCCCCGGCGTGCCGGCCTCGACGATGAAGGCCGAGATCGCGCCCGCGCCCTTCATCTCCGGGTCGGTACGCGCCATCACGGTGAAGATGCTGGCCTCCGGCGCGTTGGTGATGAAGCGCTTGGTGCCGTTCAGCACGTAGAAGTCGCCGTCGCGCACGGCGGTGGTGCGCAGCGAGGCCGCGTCCGAGCCCGAGCCCGGCTCGGTCAGCGCGAACGATCCGATGATCTCGCCGGCCGCCAGGCGCGGCAGATAGCGCCGCTTCTGCTCCTCGGTACCGTCGATGACGATGCCCTGGGATCCGATGCCGTTGTTGGTGCCGATCAGCGAACGGAAGGCCGGCGAGGTCTTGGCGATCTCGAAGGCGACGCGCACCTCCTCCTCCATCGTCAGGTTCAGGCCGCCGTACTGCTCCGGGATCGAGAGCCCGAACAGGCCCAGCTCGCGCATCTCGGCGACGACGTCGGCCGGGATCTCGTCGGTTTCGGCGACCAGCGCCTCGTTCGGGATGAGGCGCTCGCGCACGAAGCGGGAAATGCCGTCCAGCAACAGGTTCAGGGTTTCGGGATCGCGAATCATGTCTTCCTCTATTGGCTAGGGGCCGGACAGCCCCTGGTGGCGCTCACACCCGGCCCATGTCCTGCTCCACCTTGCGCACCAGTTGCACCAGGCGGGGGCCGAGATCGTTCTCGAGCTTTTCGCGCGGCAGCAGGTAACCCGGGCCACCGCAGTTGAAGGCCATCGACTTCTCGCGCTCGATGCCGAGCAGCGGCACGCCGACGGAATGGATGTCCTGATGCCACTCGCCGACCGACATGCAGAACCCGCGCTCGGCGTAGTCGCGCTGCGCCTGCTCGATGCCGAGCTTGATGCGCGGCCAGTTCTCCTCGTCGGCGAGGCGGATGTGATCCATCAGGTAATCGAACTCGTGCTTTGGCAGGCTGCACAGCAGCGCCTTGCCCATCGCCGTCGTCGCGATCGGGATCCGCGAGCCCACCGTGAGCTGCAGCGTCACGCGGGCGCTGCTGCGGCAGCTCTCGACGTACACCATGCTCAGCCGGTCGCGCACGCCGAGCGACACCGAGGCGCGCGAGTACTCGGCGAGCTCTTGCATCGCCGGGCGCGCGATCTCGCGCACATCCAGGTTGGCGAGCATCGAGTAACCCAGCGCGAGCACCCCCGAACCGAGGCGGTACTGGCCCTGGCTGTCGGAGTACGCGAGATAGCCGAGCTTGGTCAGCGTGTGCGTCAGCCGCGACACCGTCGGCTTCGGAATCCCGGTGCGCGCGGCGATCTCGGCATTGGCGAGAAAAGCCTCGCCCGGCCGGAAGCAGCGCAGGATCTCCAGCCCCCGCGCCAGTGCATTGACGAACTGACGGTCCTTGCTTTCCTCGTCGTCGCCGAATACCTGGATTTCCTGGTCCATCTTCATTTCCTCGTACCTCCACATCGTCGGATTGGTCGGATGTCGCTCGTGAAGGCGGCGCCATCCTTGCATACGAAAAATCAATGAGTCAACTTTTTCGAAATCATCGTTCGCTCTGCGAAACACTATTCAAGTTAAAGCCAAGAACCTCCCGTACTCACGTCATTTTTTGGAAAGCTGTTTCATTGTTTGCAAAACATCGGACCCCGCCGGCCCCGTTTACACCGGGCAGGATTGCCGGTAAGGTCTGCGCCAGTCACCGTTTTGCGAACCACCGTTTCGCATAGCGAACGATAACAGGAGCCGACCTGTGCGACCAAGCCCTCATCGTGTCCAAGGTCTTCCCGCCGCTGTTCATGAGCGCCGATCCGAGGAAGGCATGTGCACCTTCGGCGACAGGCGCAAACCCGACAACCAAGGACGCTGAACCATGCTCGATACCACCCGCGACGACCTCGTACTCGGCATCGTCGGCACCGGCCTGATGGGCCGCGGCATCGCCCAGATCGCCGCGCTGGGCGGCGTGCGCGTGCTGCTGCACGACGCCCGCCCCGCAGCCGTCGCCGAGGCGCGCGATGCCATTGCGCGGACACTGGCGACGCTCGCCGACAAGGGCAAGATCGGTCGCGCCGACGCCGAGGCCGCCACCGCGCGCCTGGGCCACGCCGACGCGCTCGACGCGCTCGCCGACTGTCATGTCGTCGTCGAAGCCATCGTCGAGCAGCTCGACGCGAAGCGCGCGCTCTTCGCCCGCCTCGAAGGCATCGTCGCCGACGACTGCGTGCTCGCCACCAACACCTCCTCGCTGTCGGTGACGGCGATCGCCGCGGCTTGCCGCCGCCCGCAGCGCGTCGGCGGCTTCCACTTCTTCAGCCCGGTGCCGCTGATGAAGATCGTCGAGGTCATCGACGGCGCGCTCACGGACGCCTGGGTCGGCGACGCGCTGACCGCGCTCGCGCACCGCATGGGCCACACCCCGGTGCGGGCGCAGGACACGCCGGGCTTCATCGTCAATCACGCCGGCCGCGGCTTTGGCACCGAGGCGCTGCGCATCCTCGGAGAAGGCATCGCGGGCGTCGCCGACATCGACCGCGTGCTGCGCGAGGCGGCCGGCTTCCGTATGGGGCCCTTCGAGTTGCAGGATCTCACCGGCCTCGACGTCTCGCACCCGGTCATGGAGTCGATCTACGACCAGTATTACCAGGAGCCGCGCTTCCGCCCCTCGCCGATCACGCGCCAGCGCCTCGCCGCGGGTCTGCTCGGACGCAAGAGCGGGCGCGGTTTCTACAGCTACCCGGACGGCAAAGCCGCCTTCCCGGCCGAAGAGCCCGCACCGCCCAAGGGCGAGATGCCGGTGTGGCTGAGCCGCCGCAACGCGCCCGTCGCCGAATGCGTCGCGATGTTGCTCGAGAAACTCGGCGCCATGCTCGAGACCGGCGAACGCCCGAGCGCCGACGCGCTGTGCCTGGTGCTGCCGCTCGGCGAGGACGCGACCACCGCCGCGCTCGCCGAAGGCCTGGACCCGACCCGCACGCTCGCGCTCGATGCGCTCGCGCTCGACCGCCGCCGCACGCTGATGCGCACCCCGCTGACGACCCGCGAGATGGCCGCCGCTGCCCACGGCCTGCTGGCCGCCGACGGCACGCCGGTCACGGTCATCAACGACAGCCCCGGCTTCGTCGTCCAGCGCGTGCTCGCGACCATCGTCAACATCGGCTGCGACATCGCCCAGCAGCGCATCGCCACGCCCGAGGACATCGACCGCGCGGTCACGCTCGGGCTCGGCTATCCGAAGGGCCCGCTCGCGCTGGGCGACGCGCTCGGTCCGGCGACCGTGCTCGCGATCCTCGACACGATGCACGCCTTCTACCGCGACCCGCGCTACCGCCCCAGCCCCTGGCTCGTGCGCCGCGCGCGCCTGGGCGTGTCGCTGCTGACCCCCGAAAACTGATCCCACAGCAAAGGAAACCCCATGCTCGACGCCTACATCTACGACGGCCTGCGCTCGCCCTTCGGCCGCCACGCCGGCCAGCTCGCCCCGGTGCGCCCCGACGATCTCGTCGCGACGGTCATGAAGGAACTGGTCGCCCGCTCGCCCTTCCGCGCGGAGCAGATCGAGGACGTGATCCTCGGCTGCACCTCGCAGGCCGGCGAGGACAGCCGCAACGTCGCCCGCAACGCGCTGCTCGCCGCGGGCCTGCCGCCGAGCGTGCCGGGCCAGACCGTCAATCGCCTGTGCGCGAGCGGCCTCGCGGCGCTGCTCGACAGCGCCCGTGCGATCACGAGCGGCGAAGGCGAGTTGTATCTGGCCGGCGGCGTCGAGAGCATGAGCCGCGCCCCCTTCGTCGTCGCCAAGCCGGAAGCCGCCTACAGCCGCGACTTCAAGGTCTATGACTCGACGATCGGCGCCCGCTTCCCGAACCCGAAAATCACCGAACAGTACGGCGGCGACTCGATGCCCGAGACCGGCGACAACGTCGCCGCCGAGTTCGGCATCACGCGCGACGCGGCCGACCGCTTCGCCGCCGCCTCGCAGGCGAAGTACGCCGCCGCGAAGGAAGCCGGCTTCTTCGCCGGCGAGATCCTGCCGATCAGCGTGCCGACGGGGCGCAAGACTCCGCCGCTGACGGTCAGTGAGGACGAGCACCCCCGCCCCGACACGACTTACGAAACCCTCGCGAAGCTGAAGCCCCTGTTCGCAGGCGGTGTCGTCACCGCCGGCAACGCGTCCGGCCTCAACGACGGCGCCGCGGCGCTCTTGATCGGCAACGCCACCGTCGGCGAGCGCGCTGGCGCGAAGCCGATCGCGCGCATCCTCGCCGGCGCGGCCGCCGGCGTCGCGCCGCGCATCATGGGCGTCGGCCCCGCCTACGCAATCCCGAAGGCGCTCGAACGGGCAAACTTGACGCTCGCCGACATGGACATCATCGAGATCAACGAGGCCTTCGCCTCCCAGGTGCTCGGCTGTCTGAAGCTGATGAAGGTCGCCTTCGACGATGCGCGCGTCAATCCCAACGGCGGCGCGATCGCGATCGGCCACCCGCTCGGCGCCTCGGGGGCCCGCCTTGCGCTGACGGTCGCGCGCGAGCTCCAGCGCCGCAACGCCCGCTACGCCGCGATCAGCCTGTGCATCGGCGTCGGCCAGGGGCTGGCGATCATCATCGAGCGCGTCTGAGCGCACCGCCGATGCCGCGCGACGATCCGATGAGTCCTCCCGCTGCCGCCACCGACGATCGCGGCGACGCCCGCCTGGGCCTCGAGCGCCACGGCCGGGTGCTGCAGCTCACGCTCAACAACCCGGCACGGCGCAACGCGCTGCATCCGGACATCTACACCGCCGGCCTCGCCGCCATCAGCGACGCCGCCGCGGACCCGAGCCTAGGCGCGATCGTGCTCACCGGCGAGGGGGCGCACTTCTGCGCCGGCGGCAACGTCAATCGGCTCGCCGCCAACCGCCAGCGTCCGCCCGAAATCCAGCGCGAGAGCATCGAGCGCTTCCACCGCTGGGTGCTCGCGCTGCGCCGCTGCCCGCTCCCGATCGTCGCCGCCGTCGAAGGCAGCGCCGCCGGTGCCGGCTTCTCGCTCGCGCTCGCCTGCGACCTCGTCGTCGCTGCCGAGAGTGCCCGCTTCAGCATGGCCTACGTGAAGATCGGCCTCAGCCCGGACGGCGGCGGCTCGGCCTTCGGCGGGCGCGTGCTGCCGCGCCAGCTCGCCGCCGAGCTGCTGCTCACCGGCGCGCCAGTCAGCGCCGAGCGCCTGCAGGCGCTCGGCGTGGTCAACCGTGTCGTGCCCGACGGCGCCGCGCTCGCCGAGGCACTGGCGCTGGCGCAGTCCCTCGCGCACGGCCCGCGCCGGGCTCAGGAGCGGATCAAGGCCCTGCTCGACGCCGCCCCGACGAACCCGCTCGAAGCGCAACTGGAGCTCGAGCGCGGGCATTTCCTCGACAGCCTCTTCGGCCCCGAAGCCGGCGAAGGCATCGAAGCCTTCCGCGCCAGGCGCGCCCCCGCATTCAATCGGAGCCAAAGATGAACCCCACCGAGGTGAACGCCGCCGCGGCGATCCCACCAGCCGAGCTGCCCCCGACCGAGCAGCCCCCGACCTTCCGCACCCGGATCACCGAGCTCTTCGGCACGCGCCTGCCGATCGTCGCCAGCGGCCTGCAGTGGCTGTCGACCGCAGACTACGTCGCCGCGGCCGCGCACGCCGGCATGATCGGCTTCATCACCGCAGCGAGCTTCGCCGAGCTCGACGAGTTGCGCGCCGAGATCCGCCGCTGCCACGAACTCGCCGACGGCCGGCCCTTCGGCGTCAACATCTCGATGCTGCCCAAGCTCGCCAAGGGCGAGCGCGTCGATGCGGTCTTGGACCTCGTCTGCGCGGAAGGCGTGCGCTTCGTCGAGACCGCCGGCCGCAGTCCCGAGCCCTACCTGCCGCGCCTCCATGCCGCCGGCATCAAGGTGCTGCACAAGGTGCCAACCGTGCGCCACGCGCGCTCGGCGCAGACCGCCGGCGTCGACGCCATCACCGTGGTCGGCGCCGAATGCGGCGGCCACCCCGGCACCGAGCTCGTCGGCACGATGGTGCAGGCCGCGCTCGCGGCGCGCGACATCCGCGTGCCGCTGGTGGCCGCCGGCGGGATCGCCACCGGCGCCCAGCTCGTCGCCGCGCTCGCGCTCGGTGCCGACGCGGTCGCGATCGGCACGCGCTTTCTCGTCGCCGAGGAGATTTGGGCCCACGCCGACTACAAGGCCCGCCTGGTCGCCGCGCGCGAGACCGACACAACCTTGGTGCTGCGCTCCCTGAAGAACACGCTGCGCGCGCTGCGCAATGAAACCACCGCCACCGTGCAGCAGATCGAGCGCGAGCTCGGTGGCGATCTCGACGCGCTGATGCCGCACATCGCCGGCCGCGTCGGCCGCCGCGCCTACGAGACCGGCGAC
The DNA here is from genome assembly GCA_024711155.1 of Burkholderiaceae bacterium. Lineage (GTDB taxonomy): Bacteria > Pseudomonadota > Gammaproteobacteria > Burkholderiales > Burkholderiaceae_E > Zeimonas. The sequence goes on along the minus strand of JANJTK010000127.1, from coordinate 375 downwards.
GCCGACCGCGGCGTACTGTCCGTGGGCCAAGCGGTCGCCTTCGCCGACCGGATCGAGCCCCTGGCGGCGATCGTGCGCCGCATCGAGGACGAGAGCCGGGCGGCGCTCGCCCGGCTCGGCGGGCTCCGGTCGTCCTCGGCCTCAAACGGGCAGCACTGAACCGCATTCCGGTGCCGGCCGGAGCACATGGCGCATCGACGGGCCAGGAGCGCCCAGCCCGACTGGCGAACGCCCGCCTCAGGCCGTGCGCTCGCGCAGCGCCTTCTTGTTGATCTTGCCGACGCTGGTCTTGGGAATCTCGGTGACGAACACGATGTGCTCCGGCTCCGGCACCGCGTAGCGGCTGATGCGCCTGGCGGCGGCGTGCCCGAGCAG
>JANJTK010000117.1 GCA_024711155.1 Burkholderiaceae bacterium | reverse complement strand
ACTCGGGGCCGGCCACCCCCTCGATCGCGCCCTTGCCGAAGCGCTCGGGGGTCTTCGAGATCTTCTTCTCGACGGCGTACGAGGTGAACGACGCGAGCACCGCGCCGCCGCCGGGCAGGATGCCCAGGAACGAGCCCAGCGCCGTGCCGCGGATGATCGGCGCGATCGACGCCTTGAACTCGGCCATGCTGGGCAGCAGGCGCCCGACGCTCTTGGTGAACACCTCGCGGTTGTCGCGCTGCTCGAGGTTCACGATGATCTCGCCGAAGCCGAAGATCCCCATCGCGACCGCCGCGAACTCGATGCCGTCGGTGAGCTCGGGGATGTCGAACGAGAAGCGCGCCACGCCCGAGTTCACGTCGGTGCCCACCATCCCGATCAGCAGCCCGAACACCACCATCGCCAGCGCCTTCAGGATCGAGCCGTGCGCGAGGATCACCGCCGCGATCAGGCCCAGCACCATCAGCGAGAAGTACTCGGCCGGGCCGAACTTGAACGCCACCTCGGCCAGCGGCGGCGCGAAGCCGGCGATCAGCATCGTCGCCACCGTGCCAGCGAAGAACGAACCGATCGCCGCGATCGACAGCGCCGGCCCGGCGCGCCCGTTGCGCGCCATCTGGTAGCCGTCGAGCGTGGTCACCACCGACGAGGTCTCGCCGGGCAGGTTCACGAGGATCGCGGTGGTCGATCCGCCGTACTGCGCGCCGTAGTAGATGCCGGCCAGCATGATCAGCGCGGTGGTCGGGTCGGTCATCTTGTAGGTGATCGGCAGCAGCATCGCGATCGTCGCCAGCGGGCCGATCCCGGGCAGCACGCCGATCAGCGTGCCCAGCAGCACGCCGACGAAGCAGTACATCACGTTGGCCAGCGTCAGCGCGGTGGCGAAGCCCAGCGCGAGGTTCGACATCAGTTCCATCGTCGCGGCTCCTGCCTCAGCGGCCCGGGAACGCCGGCCACAGCGCGATCTGCAGCTCCAGCCCCTTGACGAACACCAGCGTCGAGAGCACCAGCAGCGCAGCCAGCGACGCGATCGTCTCCTTCCACGAGAACTCGTGGCTCGCGAGCGCCGAGACGACGATCAGCAGCGCGACCGCCACCACCAGCCCGAGCCTGGGCAGCGCCGCCGCGAACAGGCCGATCGCCAGCAGCACCAGCAGCGTCTCGCGCCAGCCGAAGGCGCCCACGCGCTCCTCGCGCCCGCGCTGGCCCAGCGATTGCCAGACGATCGCTGCGCCCAGCAGCGCCAGCAGCGCCCCCAGCATCGTCGGGAAGAACCCCGGCCCCATGCGCGCCGGCGTGCCCATCCGGTACGACTGCGACAGCACGGCGAACAGCACCCCCAGCACGAGGAACATCGCCCCCGACCAGAAGTCGCGGTGATTGCGGATGCGCATCGGCATCGTCTCCTTGTTGGCCTTCTTCGTCTTTGTGGTTGCGACCGCTGCGGGGATTGTAGCCCCGCGCCCGCGTGCCGGCGCGTGTTGCGCGGCTCAGTTGCGTGGCTCAGGCGCGCCAGTGCACCATCGGCAGGCCGGGCACAGGCGAGCGGAACCACGGGATCCGGTCGCCCATCAGCGAACCGACGTAGACGTTGCGCAGGTCGGGCCCGCCGAAGGTGATGCTCGCCATCCACGGCGCGAGCGTGCCGCGGGCGGCCGCCATGTGCTCCATCGTGGCGGTGCCGCGCTCCCAGTTTTCCATCAGCGCGCGGCTTGCCTCGGGGTTGCCGTCGTCGATCAGGATGCGCAGGTCGCCCTGGGGGGTGAGCGCGAAGATCCGGTCGACCATCACGAGCGTGCCCCAGAGGTTGCCGTGCGCGTCGAACGCGATGCCGTCCGGGAAACCCCCTAGATGCGAGGGCCCGAAGATCTCGCGCTCGCCGAGCGAGCCGTCGGCGCGCACGCGCAGGCGCGTGACGTGCGGCCCGGTGGTCTCGACCACGTAGAGCCACTCTTCGCGGGCGTCGAAGCGGATCTCGTTGGTGAAGCGAAAGCCGTCGGCGACGACGCGCAGGCCGCGCTCGTCGGCCATCGCGACGTAGCCGTCGCCCTCGGGCAGCGAGACCGCCTTCGTCCACGGATTGACCATCGTCGAGACGGTGAGCCAGATGCGGTCCTTCGAGTCGCGCAGCACGAAGTTGACCTTGCCGATCGGCTTGCCGTCGATCGAGTCGTACAGCGTGCGGGTGCGCCCGTCGCGCGTCATCACTTCGAGCAGGTCGGTGCCGAAGTTCGAGATCAGGAGGTCGCCGTTGCGCGCGAATGCGAGCCCGTTGGGCAGCGTGCCCTGCGTGTAGCGGGCGTGCAGGTCGGCCTGCGCGTCGAAGCGCGCGTCGGCCTGCTGCGCGATCAGCCGCTGCGAACCGTCGGCGTCGATGCGCATCACGCCGCCGCGCGCGTCGGCGACCCACAGCGTGCCATCGGGCTCGGCGAGGATGCACTCGGGACGGTGCAGGTCGCGGCCGACCCAGCCGATCTGCGCGCGGTCGACGACGAAACCGTCGAGCGGGTTGGCGCCGCTCATGTGTCCTCCCGCGAGCGCCTGACCAGGTCGTCGTCGAAGATCGCCACCGCGCGCGTCCAGCCCGCCGAGGCGCCGCGGATCTTGCACGGGAAGCAGCTCACCATGAAGCCGGTCGGCGGCAGCGCCTCGAGGTTGTGCAGCTTCTCGAGGTGGCAGTAGCCGATGTGGCGGCCCGCCTTGTGGCCCTCCCAGACGATGCTCGCGTCGTGCGTCTGCGCGTACTTCTTCGCGGTGTGCGAGAACGGCGCGTCCCAGCTCCAGGCGTCGGTGCCGGTCAGGCGCACGCCGCGCTCGAGCAGGTACATCGTCGCTTCGGCGCCCATGCCGCAGCCGGCGTCGACGTAGTCGTCGTTGCCGTAGCGCGAGCCGGCGCGGGTGTTGACGACGACGATCTCGAGCGGCCGCACCTCGTGGCCGATGCGCTTCAGTTCCGCCTCGACGTCGGCGGCGGTGGCGACGTAGCCGTCGGGAAAGTGCCGGAAGTCGAGCTTGACGCCGGGCTGGAAGCACCATTCGAGCGGCACTTCGTCGATCGTGATCGCGCGCCGGCCGCCGTCCATCGTCGGGTGGTAGTGCCACGGCGCGTCGAGGTGCGTGCCGTTGTGCGTGATCAGCTCGACCTTCTCGACCGCCCAGCCCTCGCCGTCGGGCTGGTCGTCGGGCCGCATGCCGGGATAGTAGGCGAGCATGCCGGCGCGCGAGGCCTGGTGGTCGATGTACTCGATGCGCGGCCGGTACGGCGGCGGGTCGGAGGCGACCTCGTTCTCGAAGAAGATCGACAGGTCGACGAAGCGGCGGCTCATCGTGCGCTCCTTGCGGCGGGGGTGGAGGGCGGCCTGACCACGCGGTTGCGCAGCACGCCGATGCGCTCGACTTCGAGTTCGACCACGTCGCCGGGCGAGAGGAAACGCAGGTGCTCGAGTCCGCAGCCGTCGCCGACGGTGCCCGAGCCGAGGAACTCGCCGGCGTGCAGCGTCTCCGAGCGCGACACGTGCGCGATGCAGTCCTCGAACTTCCAGTGCATGGCGCCCGAGTTGCCGCGGCCCCATTCCTCGCCGTTGACGCGCACGACCATGTCGAGGTCGTAGGGGTCGGGGATCTCGTCGGCGGTGACCAGGCACGGGCCCATCGCGTTGGCGCCGTCGAAGTCCTTGCCCTTGCCGGGGCCGAGCTGGCCCGGCATCTCGAGCGTCTGCTCGTCGCGCGCCGAGAAGTCGTTGAAGATCGTGTAGCCGAAGACGTGCGCGCGTGCGTCGCTCGCCGCGATGTCCTTGCCGGGCGTGCCGATGTAGCAGCCGAACTCGAGTTCGAAGTCGAGCCGCTCGCTGTAGCGCGGCCACTCGACGTCGACCTCGGTGCCGATGACCGCGAAGCGGCTCGGGTGGTAGTAGATCGGCCGTTCGTACCAGGTCTTCGGCACCGCGAGGATGCCTTGCGCCTGCATCTCGCGCAGCGCGGCCTCGGGATCGGGGGCCAGCGACGCGCGCACCCGCCGCGCCTGCTCGAAGGCCTGCACGAGATGCTTTTCGAAGCACAGGAAGTCGCGCATCTGCGGCGGCTGCGGGATCGGCGCGAGCAGCCGCGCGCTCGCCCGCGGCACCAGCGCCTCGGGCGTGCGGCGCGCGGCGCCGCGGACCACGTCGCGGGCGAGCTCGAGCGCCGCTGCGCCGCCCTCGGCGATCGCCAGCACGCTGGCGAGTCTCGGCGCGGCGCGCCCGTAGCGCGAGCGGTGCGCGGCCTGCAGGTCGACGATGCGCCGGTCGCGCTCGACGAGCGCGCCCGCGCGCGGCCGGCCGCGTCCGGTGACGAAGGTGACGAGTCTCATGCGGGGGGCCTCCGTGAGGTGGTTCTGCGGGGGCGCGGCCCCGGTCCGGGCGCGCGGGCCGCAGGCGGCGCGGTCGATGCGGCCGGCGCCGAATGCGCCGCCAGCGCGCGCAGCCCGCCGCAGGCGAAATCCACCAGGCGCGCCAGCACCGCCTCGCTGTCGCCGCTGCGCGCCGCGCCGCGCGACAGGCGCGTGGTGCGGCTGGTGTCGGCGAGGTGCAGCACCAGCGCGCCGACGAGGAACTGGTAGCCCCAGGCGACGTCGGCCGCCGACAGGCCCGGCAGCGCGCGCACGAGCGCGGCCATGAACGCATGCGCGGTCGGGTCGACGTAGCGCTCGAGGATGCCGCGGCGCGCCTCCTCGGGATCGCTCGCCTCGCGCGCCAGCAGCGTCGCGAAGTGGCGCGCGCCGCGCTGCTGGCGCAGCTTCAGGACCGGCTCGACGAACGCGGCGACGATGCGCTCGAGCGCGCGCCCGTCGGGCGCGCCGGGGTCGATCGACGCGAGCCGGGCCAGGCGCTCGGCGCTGGGCGGCCCGTAGCGGCGCTCGAAGATCGCGCGGTAAAGGTCCTCGCGGGTGCCGAAGTGGTACGACACCAGCGCGAACGACACGCCGGCCTCGCGCGCGATCGCGCGCAGCGACGTGCTGCCGAGACCGCTGCGCGCGAACAGCCGCTCGGCGGCGCTCAGGATGCGGGTGCGGGTCCGGTCGCTGCTGGCGGGCATGTGAGCGGTGTGACAGGGCAGACCAAGGCAGGCCGGGGCGGCGCGCGCCGGATCGCGGAGCGCTTTTTTATTGAATGCCTGATCAAACACCTTGTCAAGCGCGCGGCGGCGTTCCTATACTTTGCGGCAGTCCTCGCCGGCCCGCGCGACGGGGTGCACGACCCATAGCGAAGGAGACCCCGACATGAGACGCCATCTGCTGGCGGCAGCCGCCGCTGCCGCGCTCGCCGCGACCCTGCACGCAGGCACGGCCCACGCTCAGGAAACGATCCGCATGACCGTCGCCGCCGGCCACCCGCCGGTGTTCCTGTGGGTCAAGCACCTGAAGGAGACGTTCATCCCGACGGTGAACGCGGAGCTCGCGCGCACCAACAAGTACCGGATCGCGTGGAACGAGGCCTACGGCGGCACGCTGGCCAAGATCGGCAGCGAACTGGAGACGATGCAGCAGGGCGTCTCCGACATGGGGCTGGTGGCGACCGTCTTCCAGGCGGCGAAGATGCCGCTGAACAACGTCACCTACTTTGTCCCCTTCGGTCCGCCCGACGCCAACGTCGTCACGCAGGCGATCGACTACGTGCAGGCGCTGCCCGAACTGAGCAAGGAGTGGTCGCGCCACGGGCTCGTCTACCTCGCAGGCTTCTCGATCGACAACTACGGCATCGCGACCAACTTCCCGGTCGCGAAGGTCGAGGACCTGAAGGGCAAGAAGATCGGCGGCGCCGGCCCCAACCTCACCTGGTTCGCCGGCACCGGGGCGGTGGGCGTGCAGGGCAGCCTGAACACCTTCTACAACGACATCAAGACCGGCGTCTACGACGGCGCGGTCGTGTTCGCCACGTCAGCGGTGCCGGCCAAGCTCTACGAGGTCGCGCCGCACCTGACGCTGCTCGACTTCGGCGCCATGTACGCGGGTGCGGTCGCGATCAACAAGGCGCGCTGGGACAAGCTTCCCGACGAGGTCAAGGCGGCCTTCCGCAAGGGCGCCAACGCCTACAAGGGCGTCTACATCACCGAGCAGACCGCGCGCATCAAGGCCTCGCTCGATGCGTGGGAGAAGGGCGGTGGCAAGATCGTGCGGCTCGCTCCGGAAGAGCGCACGCGGCTCGTGAAGATGATCCCGAATCCGGCGAAGGAATGGGCGAAGCAGGCCGAGGCCAAGGGCATCCCGGCGAAGAAGGTGCTGTCGGCCTACATGGAGTCGGTGCGCGCCGCGGGCTACAAGTTCCCGCGCGACTTCGACAAGGAGTGAGGCGTTGCGCGCATGACCGGGCCTGACACCGGGGCGGAGCGCGCCTCGCGCGCGACCGCCGGTCCGATGCCCGGCGGGATCTTCGGCCGCATCGTCGAAGCCTTGTCGGCGATCGGCACGATCTGGATCCTGGCGCTGATGGTGCTGATCTGCGCCGACGTCGGCGGCCGCGCGCTGCTCTCGCGGCCGATCGCCGGCGTGCCGGAGATGGTGCAGTTCTCGATCGTCGGCATCGTGTTCCTGCAACTCGCGCAGACGCTGCGCACCGGTGGCCTGACGCGCTCGGACGTGATGCTCGGCGCGCTGATGCGGCGACGCCCGCGCGCGGCGAGCCTGCTCGAGGCGCTGTTTGCGCTCACCGGGTTCGCGCTGTTCGCGGTGATTCTCGCGACCACCTGGCCGCTGATGCTCGCCGCGCGCGCCGACGGCGACTTCTTCGGCAACGTCGGCGTGTTCCAGCTCGCCGTGTGGCCGCTGAAGCTGATCATCGTCATCGGTGGCGTCGCCACTGCGGCCCAGTTCCTGCTGCTAAGCTGGCAGGGACTGCGCGTGGCGCTCGGCCTCGAACCGCCGCCGGGCGGCGCGGAACCGGCCGGCTGATGGACGCCACGATCGTCGGGGTCGTCTCGGTCGGGCTGATGCTCGTGCTGATCTATGCCGGCATGCACGTCGGCGTGGCGCTCGCGCTGCTGTCGTTCGGCGGCGTGTGGATCATCCGCGGCGACCCCGGCATCGCGGCGAACATGCTGACGCAGGCCGCCAACGACGCGATCGCCGACTACATCTTCGGCGTCGTGCCGCTGTTCGTGCTGATGGGCCTGCTGGTGAGCGTGGCCGACATCGGCCGCGACACCTTCGACGTCGCGCACCAGGCGTTCCGGCGCGTGCGCGGCGGCCTGGGCATCGCGACCGTCGCGGCGAACGCGGTGTTCGCCGCGATCACCGGCATCAGCATCGCGTCGGCGGCGGTGTTCACGAAGGTCGCGGTGCCCGAGATGCTGCGCCACGGGTACTCGGCGCGCTTCGCGGTCGGCGTCGTGGCCGGGTCGTCGGTGCTCGGGATGCTGATTCCGCCGAGCCTGCTGCTGATCCTGTACGGGGTGCTCACGGAGAAGTCGGTCGGCGACCTCTTCATCGCCGGCATCAGCCCCGGCGTGCTGCTGGCGCTGCTCTACGCGGCGGGCATCCTCGCGATGGGGCGCTTCACGCCCGGCTTCGTCGGCGCCGGCGCGGGCGCCGACGACGCCCCGGCGACGATGAGCGTCGCGCAGATGGGCGCGCGGCTCGTCCCGGTGGCGCTGCTGGTGGCGCTCGTGCTCGGTGGCCTGTACGGCGGGCTGTTCACGCCGACCGAGGCGGGCGCGGTCGGGGCGGCCGGGGCGCTGGTGCTCGCGCTCGCCAAGCGCCGGCTCGACTGGCGCGGCCTGTGGCAGGTGCTGGTCGAGACCGGCCGCATCACCGCGGCGGTGTGCTTCCTGATCATCGCGGCCAGCATGTACTCGCGGATGCTGGCGATCTCGGGCGTGACCGAACTGCTGCGCACGCTGATCGTCGACACCGGACTGGGTTTCCCGGGACTGCTGGCGATCTTCGTCGTCGTCGTGATCGTGCTCGGCACCATCCTCGACTCGAGCTCGATCATGCTGATCACGATTCCGCTCGTGCTGCCGGCGTTGCTCGGATTCAATGTCGACCTGGTGTGGTTCGGCATCGTCACGCTGCTGGCAGTCGAGATCGGGCTGCTCACGCCGCCGTTCGGCATCGCGGTGTTCGTCATCAAGGCGACGCTCGGCCGCGAGCACCCGGAGATCACGCTCAACGACATCTTCGCCGGCGCGGCGCCGTTCGCGCTGATCATGTTCGCGATGCTGCTGCTGGTCATCGCGTTTCCGCAGCTGTCGACCGCGCTGCTTTAGTCACGAGGGAGGACTGAACCATGGTCTGGAGAGTGCGTCGCGTGGTGACCGGGCACGACGGCTCGGGTCGTTCGATGATCCTCCGGGACGGCGTCGCGGAGAACGTCAAGGAGATGGCGTCGATGCCCGGGCTGGCGCTGACCGACTTGTGGGAGACCGCCGGCGCGCCGGCGAGCAACGACGGCAACGCCGACGCCGCGGCGCGCCCGGTTCGGCTCGAGCCGCCGTCGACCGGGACGATCCTGCGCATCGTCGAGTTCCCGCCGGATTCCGAATGGCGCAACCGTGCCGACGCGCGCGCGGCCTTCGACTCGATCGGCGCCGGGCACGCGCCCGACGCGTCGTCGGCCGATCCGATGATGCACAAGACCGCGACGGTCGACTACATCATCGTGCTGAAGGGCAAGATCCACGCGATCATGGACACCGGCGAAGTCAAGCTGAAGGCCGGCGACGTGCTGATCCAGCGCGGCACCAACCACTCGTGGAGCGTGCGCGGCAAGAAGCCCTGCATCATCGCGGCCGTGCTCGTCGGCGCGAAGCCGGTCGCGGCGCCGGCGAAGAAGGGCGCCGCGAAGAAGGTGGTCGCGAAGAAGGCGGTGGCGAAGAAGGCGGTGGCGAAGAAGGCCCCCGCCGTGGCGAAGAAGCGCTAGTCGACGCGGGCGCCCGAGGCCCGCACGACGCGCCGGTATTTCTCCTGCTCGGCGCGCACGAACTCCGCGAAGGCCTCGGGGGTCGTCGGCGACGGCTCGGCGCCCATCTTCGCGAGCCGCTCGCGCAGTTCGGGCGTCTGCAGCACCTTTCCGATCTCGGCGCTCAGGCGGGCGACGACCGCCTGCGGCGTGCCGGCGGGCGCGAAGACCCCGAACCAGGTGCCGATGTCGAAGCCCTTCAGTCCGCTCTCGGACACGGTGGGAAGCTCCGGGAAGAACGCGCTGCGCTGCGGGGTGGTCACCGCGAGCGCCTTCAGCTTGCCGGCGCGGATCTGCGGTGCGGCGGAGGCCAGGTTGTCGAACATCAGCTCGGTCTGGCCGCCGAGCAGGCCGAGTTGCGCCGGTGCGGCGCCCGCGTACGGGATGTGCACCATCGCGACTCCCGCCATCGCTTCGAGCAGTTCGCCTGCGAGGTGGCCGGCGCTGCCGTTGCCGCCCGACGCGTAGTTGAGCTTGCCGGGGTTGCGGCGGGCATGCGCGACGAGGGCGGCCACGCTGGCGATCTTCAGTTGCGCGGCGACCTGCGGATTGAGCACCAGCACGTTCGGCACGTTGGCCACGCGCGTCACCGGCGCGAAGTCGCGGTTCGCGTCGTAGGGCATCTTCGCGAACAGGGACGGGTTGATCGCGTGCGTGGCGACTGCGCCCATCACGATCGCGTGTCCGTCGGGTGCGGCTTTCGCGACCAGGTCGGCGCCGATGTTGCCGCCCGCGCCCGGGCGGTTCTCCACCACCACCGGCTGCCCGAGCGGTTCGCGCAGCCGCTCCGCGATCGCGCGCGCGACCTGGTCGAGCGGACCGCCGGGCGGATACGGCACCACGAAGCGGATCGGCTTCGCGGGCCACGCCTGCGCTGCGGCGGGCGCCGTCGCCGCGGACAGCAGGAGGGCCGCGCAGGCGGCGCCAAGGGCCGCGATGCGGCGTCGGGCAGGGGGAGCAGAAGCGGGTCGGTTCATCGACGTCCTCCTCGTGGCGATCCCCGCGATGATAACGTCGCGGCCACCCGAGTCGTTGCTGCGGCACGCGGCGAGGCGTCGCTCGACCTTCGCTTCAGCGGCGCGGCGCGAACTTCGCTATGCTCGCGGGCGCGCCGCAGGGCGCGGGACTGCGCGCCGTCGCGCGCAGTTGCAACGTGCGATCGTTTTCGACGTACGATCAGTTTCGACAACGGGAGCGGTCGCGGTTCATGAAGCGGGATGGCATTGTCGAGCGCTTGCTCGCCGGAGAGCGCCGTGCGCTCGCACACGCGATCTCGGAGGTCGAGAACGAGACGCCCGAGTCGGGGGCGATCCTGGAGGCGATCCATCCGCGCATCGGCCGCGCGAAGGTGCTCGGCATCACGGGCCCGCCGGGGGCGGGCAAGTCGACGCTGACCAGCGCGCTGATCGGCGAGTTGCTGAATCGCGGCGAGCGCGTCGCGGTGGTGGCGGTCGATCCGTCGAGTCCGATCAGCGGCGGCGCGATCCTCGGCGATCGCGTCCGGATGGGCGCGCACCAGTCCGACGAGCGCGTGTTCATCCGGTCGGTGTCGGCGCGCGGCCATGTCGGCGGCCTGTCGCGCACGGCCGCGCGCGTGATCGACGTGCTCGACGCGGCCGGCTACGGCGTGGTGATCGTCGAGACGGTCGGCGCCGGGCAGTCCGAGGTCGAGGTCGGGGTGCTCGCCGACACGCGGCTGGTCGTGTGCCCGCCGGGACTGGGCGACGACATCCAGGCGATCAAGGCCGGCATGATGGAGATCGCCGACATCTACGTCGTCAACAAGGCCGATTCGCCGCTCGCCGACCGCACCGAGCGCGAACTGCTGTCGATGATCAGCCTGCAGCAGTATTCCGGGTGGAAGCCGCGCGTGCTTCGCACGGTCGCGACCAGCGGGGAGGGTGTCGCAGCGCTCGCCGACGCGATCGCCGATCGCGAGCGCGCGGGCAGCGCGCGCATCGGCCCGCGCGAGCGGATGCGCAGGCTGCTGGCCAACGGCGTGGCGGACTGGCTGCGCGGCCGCATCGAGCGGCTGGCGGCGCCCGAGCTCGACGCGCTGTGCGACGCCTTCGGCGAAGGGCGCGTCGAGGCGCGGGAAGCGTGGCGCCGCGCGGCCGCGATCGCGATCGACACGCCGGAGCGCCCGGCCGACGACTGAAGCAACGACTGACTGAACGAACCGGCGCGTCGGGAGCCCGTGCGCCTCCCCGGCGCCGTTCGCGCCCGGCCCGGGCGCGCGGCCTACTTCGGCGCCTGGCCGAGCGCGAACGGGCCGCCGGTTTCGATGACGCGCTCGCAGATGCGCCACTCGCCGCCGCGCTTGACGAGCCGGTCGCGGTAGGCGGCCGTCACCAGTTCCATCGCGCCGTCTTTCGAGACGGTGAGCGCCAGGCAATCCGAAGTCGCGACCGCCTGTTCCTCCGCGCCGGCCGGCCCGCCGCGCACCAGGTCGACGATCACGTTGCCGAGCAGGTGCGTGGTCTTCGGCACCTCCAGCCAGCGTTTCGTTGCGGCCTTGCGCAGTTTCTCCCGGTCGGTGACGACGAAGCCGTCGTAGCTGTACGAGAACTCGTCGTCGAATTGCGCCAGGAACGCGTCGATGTCGTGCGCGTCCAGGCTGCGGCATTGCCGGACCAGCGCCTGGTTGACGGCGTCCAGGTCGGCGAGCCGCTGCGTGCGCTCGGCCAGCGTCGCGTCCGGCGTCGGTGCGTTCGTCTTGTCCATGTTCCCCTCGCGTCGGTTCGGCCGGCCGCGGTTCGCTCGGGTTCGCCCTTGCAAAGCGGCAGCGGTTCGCCTAATATACCACATACCGAGCGCTCGCTCGGTTGATTTTCGGAGGGGCGAACAGGTGGACTTGAGCTTCACGCCGTCGGAACAGGCGTTCCGCGAGGAGGTTCGCGCGTGGCTGGCGGCGAACCCGTCGAGCGTCGAACCGGATCTCGCCTCGCACGACCTCGAAACGCGGGTGGCGGCCGGTCGCCGCTGGCAGCGCCGGATGCACGACGCCGGCTGGGTCGGGGTCGGCTGGCCGAAGGAGCACGGCGGCCGCGGCGTGTCGCTGACCGAGGAAATCATCTTTCACCAGGAAGTGGCGCGCGCCGGCGCTCCGGAGCTGGTGAACGTGGTCGGCATCAACATGCTCGGGCCGCTGCTGATCGAGTACGGCCGCCCCGAGCAGAAGGCGCGCTTCCTGCCCGGCATCCTGTCGGGCGACGACATCTGGTGCCTCGGCATGTCCGAGCCCGGCGCCGGGTCGGATCTCGCGAGCCTGAAGACGCGCGCGGTGCTCGACGGCGACGACTTCCTCATCAGCGGCGAGAAGATCTGGTCGAGCTACGCTTCGTACAGCTCGTGGTGCTTCCTGGTGGTGCGCACCGACCCCGAGCTGCCGCGCCACCGCGGCATCAGCTGCCTCGCGGTGCCGATGAACACCCCGGGCATCCAGATCCGGCCGCTGGTGCAGATCCACGGCGACAAGGAGTTCTGCCAGCTGTTCTTCGACGAGGTGCGGGTGCCGAAGTCGGCGCTGATCGGCGAGTTGAACCGCGGCTGGGAAGTGGTGCTCGCGACGCTGCACCACGAGCGCACCACCTACGCGCTGTCGCACCAGGTCGTGCTGCAGCAGTACGTCGCCGGGATGCTCGACGCTGCGCGCGAGGCGCAGCGGCAAGGGCGCAGCGGCATCGACGATCCGCTCACGCGGCAGAAGATCGCGCAGGCGATGATCGAGGTCGACGTGCTCGGCTACTACTCGATGAAGCGCATCGGCGACATCCAGAAGCGCGGACTGGGCGCCGAGAGCTCGGTCGACAAGCTCTACTGGACCGAGATGAACCAGCGCCTGCAGGACACCGCGATGAGCATCCTGGGGCCGTACTCGCAGGTGACCAGCGGCGAGCGCGCGGTGGCCGACGGCCGCCCGATCCACGCCTTCCTGCACTCGAAGGCCGACACGATCTATTCGGGCACTTCCGAGATCCAGCGCAACACCATCGCCGATCTCATCCTGGGCCTGCCGCGCTGAGCCCGCCGAGAACGCGAACCGAGGAGAAACCGGAGTGGATTTCGATCCCGACGTCGACCAGCAGATGATCCGCGACTCGGCCGGCAAGTTCTTCGCCGACTGCTGTCCGCGCGGAGAGACGCTGAAGATGGCCGAAGCGGCGGGGACCTGCCCCGACGAGCTGTGGAACAGCATGGCCGGTCTCGGCTGGATGGGGATCCCGATCCCCGAGGAATACGGCGGCCTCGGGCTGGGCTTCATCGAGTTGTCGATGGTCCTCGGCGAGATGGGGCGCGTGTGCCTGCCGGGGCCGTACTTCGCCAGCGTCGTGCTGGGCGGCCTGACGCTGATGATCGGCGGCACCGACGGGCAGAAGCGGCGCTGGCTGCCGGCGATCGCCGACGGCTCGTGCAAGGCGACGGTCGCGCTTTACGAGGCCGACGGGCGCTTCCTGCCGGAGCGTTGCGCGACGCGCGCGCAGCGCACCGCCGACGGCTATTCGCTGTCCGGCACGAAGCTCTTCGTGCTCGCGGCCGACGAAGCCGACCTGATCGTCTGCCCGGCGACCGAGGACGACGGCCGCACCAGCCTGTTCGTGGTCGAGGCGGGCGCGCCGGGGCTGGCGCGCAAGCGGCTGCCGACGCTCGACATCACGCGCCCGCTCGGCGAGCTGACGCTCGACGGCGTGGTGGTGCCGCACGAGAACCGGCTCGGCGAGCCGGGCAGCGCCAACGCGGTGCTGTCGCGGGTGTGCGACTTCGCGGCGATCGCGCTGTGCGTCGAGATGACCGGCGGCCTGCAGCACGTGCGCGAACTCACCGTCGAGTACGTCAAGCAGCGCGTGCAGTTCGGCAAGCCGATCGGCTCGTACCAGGCGATCAAGCACAAGTGCGCCGACCTGCACATGCGCACCGAGACGGTCGACGCGGCGGCGCGTTACGCGGCGTGGGTCGCCGACCGCGCGCTGAAGGGCGACGACGCGGCGCTCGCGCGCACGGCATCGGTCGCGAAAGTGTTTTGCCAGCAGGGGTTCTACCGCAGCGTGTCGGACGCGATCCAGGCGCACGGCGGCATGGGCTTCACCTGGGAATACGAGCTGCATCTGTACCTCAAGCGGGCCAAGGGCGTCGAAGTGATGTTCGGCGACGAGGCATTTCATCGGGAACGAGTCATCGAGTCGGGAGGCAGGAAGTCATGAGTGAATCTCCGGGGTTCATGGAGAAAGTTACCGTCTTCGAGACGGCGACCGGCATGCCGGTCAAGCCGTACTACATGCCCAGTGACGTCACTGGCGCGCAGGAAGACAAGATCGGCGTTCCGGGCAGCTACCCGTTCACGCGGGGCGCGTTCCCGGAGCTGTATCGCACCCGCTTGTGGACGCGGCGCGTGCTGTGCGGCTTCGGCACGCCCAGCGACACCAACCAGCGCCTGAAGTACCTGATCCAGCACGGCGAGCGCGGCGTCAGCGTGGTGCCGGACATCCTGACGCTGATGGGCTTCGACGCCGACCACCCGATGAGCACCAACGAGAGCGGCGCAATGGGCGCTCCGTTCTCGTCGCTGGCCGACATGGAGGAGATGCTCGCGGGCCTCGACCTCGGCTCGCTCGGCATCAGCTTCCACACGCCGTGGATCTCGGCCGCGATGAACCAGGCGCAGTTCATCGTCGCCGCGCAGAAGATGGGCTACTCGCTCGACAACGTGCGCGGCTCGATGCAGAACAACTTCCTCGACGTGTTCACGTGCGGCGGGGACCGGACGTCGCCGCTCGACATGGGCCTGCGGCTGTGCCTCGACATCATCGAGCACTCGGTCCAGCACATGAAGCACTGGTATCCGATCAACCTCAACGCCTACGACATCGGCGAGCACGGCGCCGCTCCGCACGAGGAGCTCGGCTACGTGCTCGGCATGGCGGTGACCTACGTCGAGGGCCTGCTCGAGCGCGGCGTGCCGATCGACGACTTCGCGCCGCGGCTGTCGTTCTCGCTGAGCGCCGGCATGGACTTCTTCGAGTCGATCGCCAAGATGCGCGCGCTGCGCCGCATGTGGGCGAAGATGATGCGCGAGCGCTGGGGCGCGAAGAAGGAGAAATCGATGAAGGCGATGATGTCGGTGCACACCGCCGGCTCGTCGCTGGTCGCCCAGCAGCCGCTGAACAACATCACGCGCGGCACCATCGAGGCGCTGGCCGCGGCGCTCGGCGGCTGCCAGGCGCTGGACATCTGCTGCTACGACGAGCCGCTGAGCCTGCCGACCGAAGCCTCGTCGCGGGTCGCGCTCGCCACCCAGTACATCATTGCCCAGGAAGCCGGCGTGTGCGCCGTCACCGACCCGCTGGGCGGCTCGTACTACGTCGAGGCGCTCACCGACGGCATCGAGGAGAAGGCCTTCGCGCTGCTGAAGCAGATCGAGGACGCCGGCGGCATGCCGGAACTGATCCGCACCGGCCAGTACCAGAAGGCGCTCGAGGCGGCGAACTACCAGAAGTACTCGAAGGTCATGGACGGCACCCGTCCGGTGGTCGGCGTGAACTGCTTCCAGGTGCCGCCGGAAGAGGACTTCCAGGTGCCGATCCACCGCAACCCGCCGGAGTCGGCGCGCAAGCACGCGGCCGCGGTCGCCAACCTGCGCAAGACCCGCGACAACGCGAAGGTGCACGCGGCGCTGGTCGAGCTGCGCAAGCAGGCCGCCGCCAAGGTGAACCTGATGCCGGCGCTGATCGAGGCCACGGCGGCTTACGCGACCGTCGGCGAGTGCGTCGGCGTGATCCGCGAGGCCTACGGCCTGCCGTACGATCCGTTCGGCATGACGAAGTCGCCGATCGGCTGACAAGCCTCATCGAACTACTGCGGACTGGAGAAACAGGCATGAGCAAACCGATGCGAGCCGTGCTGACGAAGCTGGGACTCGACTCCCACGAAGTCGGCATCAAGCTGGTCGCCCGCTACCTGCGCGACGCGGGTTTCGAGGTGATCTACATGGGGCCGTACAACACGGCCGAAGCGATCGTGCGCACCGTCGTCGACGAGAACGCCGACCTGCTGGGCTTCAGCGTGCTGACACTCGGCAACCACGCCGAGCAGGTCGAGCGCATCATGAAGCTGCTGAAGCAGGAAGGCGCCGACAACGTGGTGGTCTTCGGCGGCGGCATCCTGCCGCCCGAGGACATCGAGGCGTGGAAGGCGGCCGGCGTGACCGCGGTCTACCCGCCGGGCACGCTGCTGCCGCAGGTGGTCGAACAGATGCGCGCGGCCGTGCTCGAAAAGCGCGCCCTCGCGGCCTGAGCAGCGCACCGGAGGCAGCCGTGACAGGATCCAACCACGAGTTCATCCGCGTCGAGCGTGCCGGCGGGGTGCTGACGATCACGATGGACCGCGCGCCGGTCAACGCGTTCAACGGCGCGATGCACACCGAGCTGGCCGGCGTGCTGCGCGGCTTGCCTCACGACACGGAGACGCGCGCGGTGGTCCTGGCCGGCAACGGCAAGCACTTCTGTGCCGGCGGCGACCTCGGCTGGTTCGCCGAGCTGCGCCAGATGGACAAGTACGCCGCCGTCCTCCAGGAGACCTGCGACATGGTCGAAGGGATCCTGAACGCGCCGCAGCCGGTGATCGCGAAGGTCACCGGCTCGGCCGTGGGGCTCGGCGCGTCGCTCGCGCTGGCGTGCGACATCGTCTACGCGGCTGACAACGCGCGCTTCTCCGATCCGCACGCGCAGATCGGACTGGTGCCCGGAGACGGTGGCGCGGCGCTGTGGCCGCTGCTGATCGGGCCGGCGCGCGCCAAGGAATACCTGCTGACCGGCGAGGCGATTGGCGCGCCGGAAGCGGCGCGCATCGGGCTGATCAGCAAGGCGCTGCCGGCCGCTGAGCTCGACGACGCCGTGACCGGGCTCGCGAACCGGCTGGCGAACTCGCCGCCGCTGGCG
The DNA here is from genome assembly GCA_024711155.1 of Burkholderiaceae bacterium. Lineage (GTDB taxonomy): Bacteria > Pseudomonadota > Gammaproteobacteria > Burkholderiales > Burkholderiaceae_E > Zeimonas. The sequence goes on along the minus strand of JANJTK010000117.1, from coordinate 21,455 downwards.
GTGCGCTGGACCAAGCACTCGGTCAACCAGGGCCTGAAGGCGATCGCGATGCAGGTGTTCGCGACGGCGGCCGGGCTCGAGGGCATGACCTTCCTGTCCGAGGATTGCCGGGAGGCGACCACTGCGATGGTCGAAAAGCGCAAGCCGGTGTTCAAGGGGCGCTGAGGCGGCGCGCCGGCAAGGCTTGCGGGGATCCAACCCGTTTCACGAAGGTGACCAGCATGAATGACGCGCGCAGCACCGCGGCGACACCGTCCGCGAGCATCGACGCGACGCTCGACCGCCTCGAAGCGACCGAGGCGATCGGCGAGATGACCGCGCAGTACTGCCAGGGGTTCGACCGGCACGTGGTCGACATGTTCGCCGGGCAGTTTGCCGGGAACGGCAACTTCCAGGTCGGGCGCAAGACCGTCTACCGCGGCCGGTCCGAAATCCGCCGCATCACGCTCGAGCAGTTGTGGCCGCTGATGCCGCGCACCACCCACCTGCTGGGCAACGTGAGCCTGACCGCGTTCGACGCCGCCGCGCGCACCGCCAGGGGGCTGTGCGACGGCTTCACGCTGGTCGGCTTCGCCGACGGTTCGCTGCAGCTCTTCCTGTCGGCGTACGACAACGAGATGTCGGCGCCCGCCGGCGAGTGGAAGCTCGACGAGTGCCGCGCCGACGTCGCGTGGAAGATCCCGCTGCCGCTCGGGCGCGGCGGCCAGCCGCTCGGCACCGAGCCTTCGATCGCGATCGTCGAGCCGGACGTGCAGCGCGATGGAGTGTCGGCGGCGCAGCGTGTCGAGCGGCTCGAGGACCGCGACGCGATCCGCCAGGCGGTCTACTGGTACAACACCGCGTTCGACCGCCGCGACATCGGCACCTTCCTCGACCAGTTCGAGGAGAATGGCACCTTCGGCGTCGACGGCAAGTCGTGGACCGGCCGACCGCTGATCGAGAAGATCATCGCGCAGAAGAGTTGGCCGAAGATCCCGAAGAGCACGCACCTCGGCGGCAACGTGATCGTCACCTTCCCCGAGGGCGCCAAGCCCGACGACGAGACCGCGGCGATCGTCGCCTCGGACTGCATCGCGGTGCTCGAGCGCGACAACGGCGAGGTGCACCTCGCGACCGCGTCGTACCGCGACCGGATGAGCCGGCGCAGCGGCAAGTGGCGCTTCGTCGAGCGCCAGGGCTACGGCACCGGCTTCGCGGTGCTGAAGGGCACGCAGTAGGGCCGCCGCGCGGGAGCCGCATCATGAATCCGCCGCCATCGTTCGAGCGCCTCGGCAGCCCGGGGCGCATCGGGCGCGTCGAGTTGCGCAACCGGACCGTCTTCGCGCCGATCGACACCAACCTCGGCACCGACGACGGCTTCGTCACCGAGCGGCTGGCGCGCCACTACGAGCGGCGCGCGCGCGGCGGCGCGGGACTCGTGATCGTCGAGATCTGCATCGTCAACGAAGGCGGCGCCGCGCCACACCAGGTGCGGATCAGCGACGACCGCTTCGTCGCGGGGATTGCCGGCGTCGTCGGGCGCGTGCAGGCGGCCGGCGCGCGCTGCTTCCTGCAGCTCGGCCACCTCGGCGGCGAAATCTCGGCGCGCTTCACCGGCCGGCAGGCGGTGGCGCCGTCGGCGATCCCGTCGACGCTCGGCCGCGAGATGCCGCGCGAGCTCGACCATGCGGGCATCGCCGAGGCAATCGGGCAGTACGCCGCGGCGGCGCGCCGCGCGGTGGCCAGCGGCTGCGACGGCATCGAGATCCACGCCGGGCACGGCTACCTGATCAGCCAGTTCCTGTCGCCGGTGACGAACCTTCGCACCGACGACTACGGCGGCAGCGCGACGAACCGCTATCGTTTCCTGCACGAGCTGATGCTCGCGGTGCGCGCTTCGGTCGGTCCGCAGTTCCCGGTGATCGTGCGCATCAGCGCCGACGAGAAGCTGCCCGGCGGCCTGCAGATCGAGGACTCGATCGAGATCGCGCGCCGGCTCGAGCAGGACGGGGCCGATGCGATCGACGTCTCGGCCGGCCGCTACGGCAGCCTCGAGTGGACGATGCCGCCGATGGCGTTCCCGCGCGGGCTGCTGGTGCCCTACGCGGCGGCGATCCGCAAGGCCGTCGGCGTGCCGGTGATCGCGGTCGGCCGCATCAGCGACCCGTTCCTGGCCGAGCGGGTGCTGGCCGACGGCCAGGCCGACTTCGTTGCGCTGGGGCGGCCGATGCTGGCCGATCCCGACTATCCGAACAAGGCGCTCGCGGGCCGCGTCGACGACATCCGCGCGTGCCCGGCCTGCAACGACTGCCTGTCGCTGACCTTCGTCGAGATGGCGCCGATCGGCTGCATGGTCAACCCCGAGGTCGGGCACGACGGCGAGATCGACTACTCGCCGGCGGCGACGCCGCGGCGGGTGCTGGTGATCGGCGGCGGTCCGGGCGGCATGGAGGCGGCGCGCATCGCACAGTCGCGCGGCCACCGGGTCACGCTGGTCGAGGCCAGGGATCGCCTCGGCGGGCACCTGCTCACGGGTGGCCAGGTGTCGACGAAGGCGGACCTGAAGGTCGTGCTCGCGCACATGGTTCGCCAGCTCGGCAAGTCGGGCGTCGAGGTGCTGCTGGACACGCGCGTCGATCGCGCGTGGGTCGAGCGCATGAAGCCGGACGTGGTGGTGGTGGCGACCGGGAGCCGACCGGCGCCAGCGGGAATCGTGGGTGCAGACCTGCCGCACGTGCTGGGCGCCGACGAAGTGCTCGAAGGGCGCCCGGTGGCCGGCAACGCCGTCGTGCTCGGCGCGAGCGGCACCGGCTGCGAGGTCGCCGAGCGGCTGGCGGCGCAGGGCGCTGCCAGCGTGACGATCGTTGCGCGCGGCAAGCGCTACGCGCGCAGCATCGAGCCGCTGATGCGGCGGATCGTGCGCCAGCATCTCGACGACCATGGCGTGCGGATCATGCTGTCGACCGACGTGGTGCGCATCGAGCCGGATCGCGTGATCTGCCGCGGCGACGATGGCGCCGAATCGGACCTGCCGGCCGACGCGGTCGTGATCGCGCGCGGGTATGTTCCGGACGACACGCTGCGCAGGAGTCTCGACGGCGGCCCGTGGGCGCTGCACGCGCTGGGCGACTGCGTCGAGGTGCGGCGGATCCGCATCGCGGTGCGCGAAGCGCACGAGGTCGCGGCCGCGATCTGAGCGGAAACCGCAGGGCGGGCGAATCACAGGGAGAAGCATCGTGGAATACAAGACCATCCTGTACGACGTGGCCGACGGCATTGCGAAGGTGATGCTGAACCGGCCGTCACAGCGCAACGCGCAGAACGAGGCGCTGATTCTCGAGCTCGACGACGCGCTCGCGCGCGCCGCGGCCGACGAGCAGGTGCGGGTGATCGTGCTGGGCGGAATCGGCGCGTCGTTCTCGTCGGGCCACGACATGCGGCTCTACAAGCGCGAGGACGGCTCGCTCTACCGCGCGCCCAACGTCGAAGGACGCTGGGACTACGAGCGCAAGACCTTCTACGACAAGTGCCTGGCCATCTGGGACCTGCCCAAGCCGGTCATCGCGCAGGTGCAGGGCCACTGCCTGTCGGCCGGGCTGATGCTGGCCGGGATGTGCGACATCATCGTCGCCGCCGACGACGCGCAGTTCGGCGATCCGGTGGTGCGGATGGGCGCTGCGTCGGTCGAGTTGCTGCTGCACCCGTGGCTGTTCGGCGTGCGCCGCGCGAAGGAAATGCTGTTCACCGGCGACCCGATCGGCGCGCAGGAAGCGCTGGCCCTGGGCGCCGTGAACCGCGTGGTGCCGCGCGAGCGGCTCGAGGAGGAAACCCTCGCGCTCGCGCAGCGCGTCGCGAAGATGCCGCCGTTCGCGGTCCGGATGACCAAGTACTCGCTGAACCGCACGATGGACTTCATGGGGTTCCGCAACGCGCTGAACGCGCACTTCGACGTGCACCAGGTCGCGCACGCGACCAGCGAGATCCAGGCGCTGCTCGACCGCGCGCGCCAGGAGAAGGAGTTCAAGCAGTTCCTGGCCGATCGCGACGCGCCGTTTCGCGAAGCGAAGGGCTGAACCGCGCCGCCGGTGCGGGGTCGCGCCGGCAGCGCGGGCGCGCGGCGCCGGCGCGCGTCAGTCGTAGCGCCCGAACTCGTGCACCGAGCGGAACATCGCGCGCACGTTCTCCGGGCGCGCCTCGTCCGGGACGCCCACTGCGCCGTCGAGGATGAAGCCGCCGCCCTTGCCGGCGGTGCGGAACAGGTGACGGCAGAAATCGGTGACCTCCTGCGGTGACCCCGTGGCCAGCATCGACGCCGGCACGTTGCCGCGCAGGCACACGACGTCGCCCAGCACCTCCTTCGCGCGCGCCAGGTCGGTGCGCTCGAACCAGTAGATTGCCTTGCCGCGCGGGATGTCGGCGATGGTCTCCAGCCGCGAGGTCACGTCGCCTTCCCACAGCACGAGCGGCACCAGCCCGGCGTCGATGACGCTGATCAGCACCCGGCGCAGCTGCGGCCAGAAGAAGGTCTTGAACTGGGCCGGGGACATGAAGCCGTCGAGCCCCCAGTGCATCGGGAAGAAGATCAGCTTGCACGGGTGCGCCTTGCCGGCCGCGATCGTCGCGCGGGTGATCAGCGGCACCGCGCGCTCCATCGCGGCGAGCAGCTTGTCCTTGCGGCGGAACATGTCGAGCATCGCGCCCTTCGAGCCGCGCATGTAGTCGGCGAAGTAGTCGTACGGCGCGTGCGAGCTCGGCCCCTGGCCGAGCGGGAAACCGAGCCCGGCCAGCTCCTGGTGCACGCGCGCCGAGGCGGCGAACGCACGCTCCATCTCCTCGCCGGCCTGTGCCAGGCGCTCGATGCCGCGCGCGAGCGCGGGATCCCGGAACGAGCGCGTCGAGTGAACCAGCCGCAGGTGCATCGTGCCGCCGTACTGCGGCAGCGCGGCCAGCGGTGCGAACGCATCGGCCACCCGCGGCAGCAGCTTCGTCATGTTGAAGTACGACGGATCCTCGATGTACTCGTCGTACTCGTCGGCGCTCATGTATTCGCGGTCGATGTACTGGTACGACGTGTCGTCGGCGGTTCCGTGGCCGGGCCACTTCAGCTGCCGGTAGCCCATCAGCGCCATCGTCGGGCCGATCGCCGCAAGCTGGTGCACCGGCGCGAACGCGTCGGGCTGCAGGTCGAGCACCGCGTCGCGCAGCGCCGTACCGAGCCGGTCGTAGTCCGACATCGCCTCGCGCACCGTCATCCCGGCCTGCCGCGCGTGCCAGAACATGCCGAACAGGATCGTCGGCACCCGGTCGGTGGGCGCCAGCGCGACGGCGTCGGAGATGCGCCGCTGGCGCTGCTCGTACAGGATCTTCGCCTGCTCGGGATCGGGTGCGTTCACGCGGTTCCTCGTGGGTTTCCAGCCGGCATTCTGTCCGGTGCCCCGGGCACTTGTCCAGACAATCGGATGACCTCGATGCGAATCGCAGCCGTCGCCTGTGGCCGCGCGCAGTCACGCGGGAACTCGGGGCGATGTGCAGGGATGCCCATTGACGTCATTCGACGCGGAGCATTAGAATCTCACAAGCTGAGATTTTGAGATCCATGATCGCTCGGCCTTCGATCGGCCTTCCGGCGAATCGCCAAGGGGGATGGCAGTGCGTTTCTTCATAGTGCTCTGGCTTCTCGCGAAAGCGTTGCGCTCCTACTCGAGGCGACCGCCGGTTCGCGATCTGGCCGCAGCGCACGACTTCTGCGCGCAGATTTCGCTCAAGGACGGATCGGCGGGGCGGTGGTTCCGCTTCGAAAAAGGGCGTGTGACGACGGCTGCCGGCCTGCTGGCCAATCCGGACGTGCTGATCCGGTTCAAGTCGCCAGCCATCGGCACTCGCGTGCTCATCGAACTCGGCGCCGGGATGTTTCACTCCGTACACGCCGTGCTCGCGCCCTTCCTGCGACCGATGGAGGTCGTGAACGCGGCCAAGAACTTCGCTTTCGAGGTGAAGGGAGAAGACCGCCTGGTCGTGCAGTTCACGGACATCCTCAGCGCGATCCTGACCTTTCACTGGCGGCACGGCACCCCGATGCCAGGGGGCGGATTGCGCTGCACGAACATGACGAACGGCGGCCCCGTCTTCGTGCACGTCGACAACGGCCGCATCGTTCGCATCACGCCGGTCGACTTCGACGACCGGGACGCGCCGACGTGGTCGATCACCGCCCGTGGCCGGGAGTTCTCGCCACCGAGACGTTCGACGCTGAGTCCTCACGGGCTGGCATCCAAGTCGCTCGTCTATTCGAGTTCGCGCCTGCTCCACCCGATGAAGCGCGTCGACTTCGACCCCGCGGGCGAGCGCAATCCGCAGAACCGGGGGAAGTCGGGCTACGTCCGGATCTCGTGGGACGAGGCGCTCGACATCGTCGCAGGGGAAATCAAGCGGGTTCGCCGTCAGCACGGGCACGGCGCGATCCTGTGCAGCCACAGTTCTCATCACACCTGGGGAAACATCGGCTATTACCTGAGCGCCAGCATCCGCTTCATGAACGCGATCGGGCACACGAAGATGGTGCTCAATCCGGACAGCTGGGAGGGTTGGTTCTGGGGTGCGGCGCACCACTTCGGCAATTCGATGCGGATGGGCAGCGCCGAACCCTACGGCCAGATCGAGGACTGCCTGCGCGACGCGGAGTTGATCGTCTTCTGGTCGTCGGACCCGGAGTCGACCTGCGGCTCTTATGCGGCATTCGAGGGAACCGTGCGCCGCCGGTGGGCGAAGGAACTCGGGATCGAGATGATCCACATCGATCCGCACCTGAATGCCACCGCGAACTGGCTGGGAGGCAAGTGGATTCCGATCGTTCCCGGCACCGACGCGGCGCTGGCGCACGCCATCGCGTACACCTGGATCGTCGAGGGGCTCTTCGACGCGGACTACGTCGAGAAGCGAACCACCGGCTTCGACGCCTACCGCGACTACCTGCTCGGAACGCACGACGGAACGCCGAAGTCGCCCGAATGGCAGGCCCCCGAGACCGGTGTCCCGGCGCACGTGGCCCGCGCGTTGGCGCGCAGTTGGGGGCGGAAGAAGACCTACCTCGGGTGCGGCGGCAAGGGCGTGACCTTCGGCGGGGCGAACCGCTCCGCAACCGGCGCGCAGTGGGCCCGCGCGATGGTGTGCCTGATGGCGATGCAGGGCCTCGGCAAGCCGGGAATCAACTTCGGGAACCTGGGCACCGGAACGCCGCTGGACATGGAGTTCTACTTTCCGGGCTACGCAGACGGGGGGATCTCGGGTGACGTCGAATTCACCGCCGACGCCGTGCAGAACTACCAGCGGCTGCCGCACCTGATCAGCATGAACACGGTGACGCAGAAGATTCCCCGGCTGCGGATTCCGGAGGCGATTCTCGACGGACAGACCGAGGGGTACCCGAGCGACACGCGGTCGCTGGAAGGGCAGTTCGCACGTTTCGCCTATCCGGCTGCCGGGCATTCCCGGGTACGCATGATGTACAAGTACGGCGGCTCGCACTTCGGCACGACGATGGAGTCCAATCGACTTGCGCGAGCGCTCCAGTCGGAAGAGCTCGAATTCATCGTCAACCAGTCGATCTGGTTCGAAGGCGAGGCGAAGTTCGCGGACGTCATCCTTCCCGCGTGTACCAACTTCGAGCGCTGGGACATCGGCGAGTGGGCGTCGTCAGGCGGCTACGGGCACCACAACTTCAACCAGTTGAACCACCGCGTCATCGTGCTCCAGCACAAGTGCATCGAGCCGCTGGGCGAGTCGCGGTCCGATTTCCGGATCTTTCGCGACCTCGCCGAGCGCCTCGGATTCGCAGCCTATTACAGCGAGGCCAAGACCGAACTGCAGTGGTGCCGGGAGCAGTTCCTCAGCTCCGACCTCCCGAAGCACGTTTCGTGGAAGACGTTCCTGAGCAAGGGGTACTTCGTCGTTCCGTCCGAGTTGAAGCCCGAGAACCGTACTCCGGTCAGCTGGCGGTGGTTTGCCGAGGGGCGCAAGAAGGACGTCCCGGAGCCCGGTCCGCTCCCTTCCGAATACGGCGAGACGTACCTGGAGGGCCTGCAGACCCAGTCCGGAAAGTTCGAGTTCGAGGCGTCGAGCCTGAAGCGCTTCGGGCAGGATCCGGAGCGGCCCCCCGTCAACGAGTACATCCCGTCGTGGGAAGGCCGACGTACGACCGAGCTCCTGAAGCGCTATCCGCTGCAGCTGATATCGCCTCATCCGCGCTTCAGCTTCCACACGCTCGGCGACGGCAAGGACAGCGTCGTCAACGACATCCGCGACCACCGCGTGCTCGTCGACGGGCACTACTACTGGGTCGCCCGGTTGCACCCGGCGGATGCTTCGGCCCGCGGAATCGACGAGGGCGACCTGATCCGCCTCTTCAACGACCGCGGGGCGGTGATCTGCGTCGCGCGACTGACGGAGCGAGTCGTGCGCGGCGTCGTTCACTCCTACGAATCGTCCGCCAACTACGACCCGATCGGCGAACCGGGTGCGTCGCCGGATCGTGGCGGATGCGTCAACGTGTTGACACCGAAGCGGCACATCAGCGCCCGGACCTCTGCATCGGCGCCGAATTCGTGTCTGATCGAGGTGGCGCGTTGGGAAGGGAGCGAGAGGGCGGCATGAAGAAGTGGAACCTCGTCATCGACGTCGCCGAGTGCCACAACTGCCAGAATTGCGTGATCGCCTGCAAGGACGAGTACGTCGGGAACGCGTTCGAGGGCTACGCGGCGCCGCAGCCGCTTCACGGCCACGAGTGGATCAGGATCCTCGCGGTCGAGCGCGGGTGCGCGCCGATCGTCGACGCGGCCTACCTGCCGACGATGTGCGGGCACTGCGACGATGCCCCCTGCGTCGCCGCGGGCGGGGGCGCCGTGGTCAAGCGCGTCGACGGAATCGTCCTGATCGATCCGCAACTCGCCCGGGGTCGACGCGACCTCGTCGACGCCTGCCCGTACGGCGCCGTCTGGTGGAACGACGAGCTGCAGTTGCCCCAGGCGTGGCCGTTCGACGCGCATCTTCTCGACAGCGGCTGGGAGCAGCCCCGGTGCGCGCAGGCGTGCCCGACCGGTGCCATCAAGGCGTTGCGGATCTCCGACGAGGAGATGAACGCGATCCGGCTGCGGGACGGACTCGAGACCCTGGGGTCCCGCGACGGTGCCCGGCCTCGGGTCTTCTACAGGAATCTCCACCGCTATTCGAGTCTCTTCGTCGCGGGCGTCGTTGCCGAGCGCGACGGCGACCGGATCGAGTGTGCAGTCGACGTCGAAGTGGCGTTGCTGCGCGGGGAGTCGGTCGCAGCCAACGCGAGGACCGACGCCTTCGGCGAGTTCAAGTTCGACGGCCTTGCGCGCGACAGCGGGGCTTACCGCGTCCGGGTCGGGGGAACGCTCCTGGTCGACGTGGTTCTCGAAGGCGTCTCGGTAGTGATCGGGAACATCGAACTGGGTTCCGCCGCGACCACTGCTTCGGCGCGTGGATCGCCGGAAGGCCAACCATCTCGTTAGACAGAGGGCGAGCGATGCAACTCGACAACCGACCGACCGTCGCGCAGGTGATTGCCGCCGCGCTGGCGCGCCACGGTGTCCGGACGATGTTCTCGCAGTGCCTCCCGTCGGCGTTGCTGCTCGCCGCGGAGGATCTCGGCATCGAGCACTTCGTCTATCGCACGGAGAACGCCGGTGCCGTCATGGCGGATGCGTTCGCCCGTGTGTCGGGGCGGGTGGGCGTGGTCTCGGCCCAGAACGGCCCGGCCGCGACACTGCTGGTTCCCGGGCTCGCCGAGGCCCTGAAGGCGTCCGTGCCGATCGTTGCCCTCGTGCAGGACGTGAACCGCGCGGAGGCGGATCGCAACGCCTTCCAGGAGTACGACCACGCTGCGCTGTTCCACGGGTGTACGAAGTGGGTACGACGCGTCACCGAGCCGTCGCGGGTCGAGGACTACGTCGACATGGCGTTTACGGCCGCCGCCAGCGGGCGCCCGGGCCCGGTGGCGCTTCTGCTGCCGGCCGACCTGCTGCTGGAGAAAGTTCCGCAAACGGGCACCCGCCGTGCCGCGCTCGGTCGCTTCCCGCTCGATCGGACAGTCGCCGATCCGGCGCGGGTGGCGGAAGCCGTCGAGTGGCTGGCGTCCGCGCAGAGGCCCGTGGTGATCGCGGGTGGGGGAGTGCATCTCTCCGATGCATGCGACGAACTCGTGGCCCTCCAGGCAGTGGCGCACCTGCCCGTCGCAACCACGGTGATGGGAAAGGGGGCGGTCGACGAGCGCCATCCCCTCGCCCTCGGCGTGGTCGGCTACGCAATGGGGCCGCTCGCGCCGTCACACCGCCTCCGGTCCGTGATCGAAGAAGCCGATGTGGTTCTCCTGGTCGGAACGCGAACCAACCAGAACGGAACGGACTCCTGGAAGCTCTATCCAGAGTCGGCGCGCTACATCCATCTCGACACCGACGGAATGGAAGTCGGCCGGAACTACGAGGCGCTTCGGCTCGTCGGCGATGCGAAGCTCACGTTGGCCGCCGTCGGGCGCGCCATGGCGGGACGCCGGGCTGCGCAGCCGGCACTCGAGCGGCGCATCGCCGAGGCGCGCGCGATGCACGCCGGCGAAATCGCAGCGCTCGCTTCGTCCAGTTCGGCGCCGGTGAGGCCGGAGCGGCTGATGGCCGACTGGCGCGCGGTCCTGACACCGGACACGATCGTCGTCGCCGATGCCAGCTACTCGACGCTTTGGGTCGCCTGCTACGTCCAGGCACTCAGGGCCGGGATGCGGTTCCTGACACCCAGGGGACTCGCGGGGCTCGGCTGGGGCCTTCCAATGGCGATCGGGGCCAGGAAGGCAAGGCCCGACGCGCCCGTGCTGTGCCTGGTCGGCGACGGTGGATTCGCGCACGTCTGGTCGGAACTCGAGACGGCACACCGACGACGGACGCCCGTGGTCGTCACGGTGCTGAACAATGGTTGCCTCGGGTACCAGAAGGATGCAGAGGACGTGAAGTTCGGCCGCCACAGCCGCGGGAGCTACTTCGAGCCGGTCGATCACGCAGCCATTGCCCGCGCGTGCGGGTGCGCCGGGGTGAGAATCGAGCGCCCCGAAGACTACCTGCCGGCGCTCCGCGAGGCGCTGGCATCCGGGCAGACGACCGTGCTGGACGTCGTGACCGACCCCGAAGCGTATCCACCGATCACCTTCTTCGAGCGTCTCGGGGCGATTCGCGCGTCCCGGTCGTCCTGACAGGGAGCAGCAGGCGTGAGCACCCAGGCCCCAGGGCATCTGCGGCCGCAGTTCGACGAGTACTGCGGGCGCTACCAGTCCATCCGGATGCGGCGTGAGGACGGGATCCTCGAGCTGACCCTTCACACCGATGGCGGTCCGCTGCGATGGGGGCGATTGCCTCATGCGGAACTCGAGGAGGCCTTCCTGATGGTCGGACGCGACCGCCAGAACCAGGTCGTGATCGTCACCGGGACGGGCGATGAGTTCTCGGGGCCGCCTGCCGAGTCCACTTCGAACCGCCGCTATCACCATCAAAGCCCCGATGAGTGGGGCGAACTGGGATGGGAATCGAATCGCCTGCTCGGCAACCTGCTGGCGATCGACGTTCCGATGATTGCCGCCGTCAACGGTCCGGCGGTTCGGCACGCGGAAATACCGGTGATGTGCGACATCGTCCTGGCGGCCGAGGAGGCGACGTTCCAGGACTCGGCCCACTTCGTCGGCGGGCTCGTCCCCGGCGACGGCGTACACGTCGTCTTCCCGATGGCGATGGGGCTGAACCGGGGGCGGTATTTCCTGTTGACCGGCCAGGTCCTCGATGCCCGCCAAGCGCTCGCGGCAGGGTTGGTCGCCGAAGTGCTCCCGCGGGCCGGGCTGCTGTCGCGCGCATGGGAACTCGCGCGACAAGTGATGCGGCAGCCGGAGTTGAATCGCCGGTACTCGCGCATCCTGCTGACGGAGCAACTGCGCCGCCAGATGAACGAATTGCTGCCCTTTGGGCTCGCGCTGGAGGGCCTGTGCATCACCCGCCGTCCCTAGCGGGGTCCGCAACGACCGCATCGACGAAACTTCACGGAGAGGTCACATGACAAGCATCGCCTTTCTCGGGGCGGGAATGATGGGCGCCGCAATGATCCGGAACTACCTGAAGGCGGGACATCGGGTCACGGTCTACAACCGCACGCCCGCGAAAGTCGTCCCGCTGGTCGACCTCGGAGCCCGGGTCGCGGCCACCCCCGCGGAAGCAGCGAGCGGCGCCGAGGTCGTGATCTCGTCGCTGACGAACGACGCTGCATCGCGCGAGTGCTGGGCCGGCGCTCACGGCGTGCTGAGTGCAGACCTCGAGCCGGGCACGATCGCGGTCGAGGCCTCGACGGTTTCACTGCCATGGGTCGCGGAACTCGATCGCCTCGTACGCGAGAAGAAAATGCGGTTCGTGGATGCACCGGTGGCCGGGCGGCCGGACGTTGCCGAGGCCGGCAAGCTGAGAGTCTTCGCGGGCGGGGCGATCGAGGACATCGACGCGCTTCGTCCCGTGCTGGCCGCTGTCAGTGCAGGCGTGACCCGCTTCGGGCCGGTCGGCTCGGGAATCACGTTCAAGCTGATCTACAACGTGATGGGAGCGGTTCAGGTGGCTGCGACCGCCGAGGCGATGTTTGCCTGCGAAGCCGTCGGCATCGACCTTCGCGCAGCCGCCGAGGCGTTCTCGGCCGGGGCGACCGGGAGTCCGCACGTCGTCCGGCACGCGCGCTACATGGCCGAGAACAAGCACGAGAATCCGGTGCAATTCTCCGGGAGGATGCGGATCAAGGACGTCGGCTACGGAATCGATCTGATCGAAGACCGCGGAGCACAGTCGGTGCTGGGCCACGCGACCATTGCCGTCTTCCAGCAGATGGTCGACCAGGGGGTCGGTGACCGCAACGACAGCGAGTTGATCGACGCGTTGCGCTCCTCGTCGCGGTCGAGGCGTGAGCGACGGTGAAGGGGCGCGACTGCGATGAGTACGCGAGTGCTCGCGGTCGAGGCCGCACTGTGGACCTGCCAGGCTGGCGCCGCCTGGATCTTCCTGAAGTCCGCGCGGCACAAGGTGTACGACTTCGCCGAGGTCGGTGAGGAGTTCAGGCACTGGGGATACGCGCGGCCGGCGGAGGTGACGTTCGGCCTCGTGGTCCTCTGGATACTCGGATCGGCCGGCCTGTTGTTGCCGAAGACGGCTTCGCTCGCGGCGGTCGTGCTGGGCGTCGCGATGCTCGTGGCCCTGGCGACCCTCGTCGTGAACCGGGAGTGGCGGCGTCTCCACGAGCCGCTGCTCCCGGCCGCGCTCCTGGTGGTGGTGGCGATTGGACGCTGGGAACAAGGAATGCTCGGATGAGCAATGGGCACCTCGACGTCAGTCGACCCCGGGACATCGGGCGGGCGCCGCCCGATCGCCGCGGGACGCTGCCGATTCCGGAGACCACGGTCCCGCACAATCTGGACGTGTCGGCCGCACGCTATCCGTCGCGAACGGCGATCTGGTATTACGGGAGGCCGTTCAGCTACGGCGACCTGAAGCGCGAGGTCGACGCCCTCGCCGGCTACCTGTCCGCGGAAGCGCGCGTGCGGCAGGGCGAGCGCGTGCTGGTCTTCATGCAGAACTGCCCGCAGTACGTGATCGCCTACCATGCGGTGCTTCGGGCCGACGCGGTCGTCGTTCCGGTCAATCCGATGAACCTGGCCGACGAAGTGCGGCACTACGTCGAGAATTCGGGTGCGCGGGTCGCGATCGTCGGCAGCGAGTTGCTCGACCGCGTCGCACCGCACGTCGCGCCGGGCCGGCTCGACACCGTCCTGGCGACCGCGTATGCGGACTATGCGGGTGCGCCGACCGACCTGGCGCTTCCGCCCGAACTCACGCAGCCGACGGAGCCGATCGATCGCGTGGCCGGGGCTGTGTCCTGGTCCCGCGCCATCGGCGCCGGGCACGCGCCGGGTCCGCCTCGCGCGTCGGCGGACGACCTCGCCGTCCTGCCCTACACATCCGGGACGACGGGCAGCCCGAAGGGCTGCATCCACACGCACCGGACCCTGATGTCGACGATCGTGCAGGCCGGACTGCTCAACCTGCAGAGCGCGGCCGACGTCATGTTGGCGGTCGCGCCCTTCTTCCATGTCAGCGGGATGCAGATGGTCATGAACAACTGCATCTACCTGGGCGCGCAGATGGTGGTGATGACGCGCTGGGATCGCGAGGTCGCGCTCGATCTGATTGCGCGGCATGGCGTGACGAGTTTCGTCAGCATCCCGACCACGCTCATCGACCTTCTCGCGTCCCCGCGTACCGACCGCGCGGCGCTGGCCTCGCTTCGCACGATCGGCGGGGGAGGCGCGGCGATGCCCGAGGCAATCGCGGAGCGCCTCCACGACCTGACCGGCTTGAGCTTCTTCGAGGGTTACGGGTTGACCGAGACGGCCGCGCCGACGCATTCGAACCCGCCCCTGGCGGCAAGGCGTCAGTGCCTGGGTACCCCGGTGTTCAACACGCGGTCTCGCGTTGTCGACCCGGACAGCGGAGCCGAGTTGCCTCCCGGCCAGGTCGGCGAAATCGTGTTGCGCGGGCCGCAAGTGTTCAAGGGGTACTGGAACGATCCGGACGCGACTGGCGCAGCGTTCCTGGAGATCGATGGCGAGGCATGGTTCCGCACCGGAGACCTCGGACGAATGGACGACGACGGATATTTCTACATGGTCGACCGGCTCAAGCGGATGATCAACGCATCCGGATTCAAGGTCTGGCCGGCTGAAGTCGAGTCGATGATGTTCCGGCACCCGGACATCCAGGAGGTTTGCGTCGTCGGTTCGCGAGACGCGCATCGGGGCGAGACCGTGAAGGCCGTCGTCGTGCCGAAGTCCGGGCGACGCCCGACCGAGCGGGAGATCGTCGATTGGGCCAGGACGCAGATGGCGACCTACAAGGCGCCTCGCCTCGTGGAATTCGTCGATGCGCTTCCGAAGTCGGGCACGGGGAAGGTGCAATGGCGACTGCTCCAGGCCCGCGAGGACTCGGCCGCTGCGCCGGGGAGCGCCCGGTAACGACACGAGCGGCCGTCGATTTGGCAAGGAAAGAGCCAGCGAGGACAATGCCGACGTGGTCGGCCCATTGTGGCGGCTGAAATGGGGACTTGAAGGACGGCGGCGGGGCCGAAATACCCTGCTGCTTCCATGGATTAAACAGTTCGCGCTTCCGGTTCGATGCACTCGCTCAGACGCTGGTCGGTCCGCCACGCGGCGGCCCTGCACTCCTGGTACGGCTGGTTCTCGCGGCTCGCGCCGCTGGCGGCGCCGTTGCTGCGGCGGCTCGGCACCGCGCGCGCCGAGAAGCTCGTGCTGCCGGTGGAGCGCGGCGCCAAGGGACTGATGTTCGACTGCCAGATGTGCGGGCAGTGCGTGCTCTCGTCGACCGGCATGGCGTGCCCGATGAACTGCGCGAAACAGATGCGCAACGGCCCCTGCGGCGGCGTCCGGGCCGACGGCAACTGCGAGGTCAAGCCGGAAATGCGTTGCGTGTGGGTCGAGGCGACCGACGGCGCCAAGCGCATCGCGCCCGACCACCGCGCGCACCCGACGCCGCTGCTGCCCGCGATCGACCACCGCCGCCGAGGGCGCTCGACCTGGGTCGACGTGGTCGAGGGGCGCAGCGCGCCGGTGTTCCAGCCGCCGGTGGGCGAGCGCGTCACCCCGGAGGCCGAGCAGAGCCAGTTCGAGCGCCGCTGCACGTCGGGCGAGCGCGTCGTGACGGTCGAGATCGCGCCGCCGGACTCGGCTGATCCGCAGCCGCTGCTGGCGCGCGCCGAGATCTTCCGCGGCCTCGTCGACGCGATGAACATCACCGACGGCGCCGGCGGCAACTGCCACATGTCGAGCGTCGCGGCGTCGGCGATCCTCGCCACGCGCGGCTTCGAACCGGTCTACCAGATCGCCTGCCGCGATCGCAACCGCATTGCGATCCAGGGCGACCTGCTGGGCGCAGCCGCGCTGGGGGTGCGCAACGTGCTGTGCCTGACCGGCGACGACGTCAGCCGCGGCGACCACCCGCAGGCCAGGCCGGTGTTCGACCTCGACGCGGTGTCGCTGCTGCACGTCGCGCGCACGATGTGCGACCGCGGCGAATACCTGTCCGGGCGCAAGCTCGACAAGGCGCCCGACCTGTTCGTCGGCGCGACCGTCAATCCGTTCGTGCCCCCCTACCTCGACCGCATCGCCAACCTGGAGAAGAAGGTCGCTGCCGGCGCGCGTTTCATCCAGACCCAGTTCTGCTTCGACCTGCGCGCGTTCGACGAGTTCATGCGCGAGGTGCGCGCGCGCGGCCTGCACCGGCGCGCGCACCTGATCGTCGGCGTCGGCACGCTCGCGTCGGCGAAGGCGCTGCGCTGGATGGCGAACAACGTCCCCGGCGTCGCGATCCCCGAGGAGGTGCTCGCGCGCATCGAGGCCGCGCCCGACCAGAAGGCCGAGGCGAAGGCGGTGTGCATCGAGACCATCCGCGCGGTCACGGCGATCGAGGGCGTCGCCGGGGTCCACCTGATGGGACACCGCAACGAGCAGGTGCTGGCGCAGATCATCGTCGAGTCCGGCCTGCGCGAACCGCCCGCGGGCGCGGATCGCGCGTCGCGGCCGGCCTGAGCGGCGTCGCGGGGCGGGCATGAGCACGACGGTGTCGACGGCTGCGCTGCTGCGCCAGCTGCCCGAGCCGCCGGCGAACGCGCGCCCCGGCTGGGCGCAGCGGCGTGACGAAGCGGTTGCGAGCGTCCGTGGGACCGACCTGGTGCACGCGGCGTTCACGTGGCGCATCGTGCCGCTCGAATCGGTGCGCGGCGAGATGCTGCTGGCCGGCGGCGAGCAGTTGCATGCGGCGCGCCTGCTGCCCGCGTCAGGGACGCTCACTGCGCTCGGCGTGGTCGTCTGCACGCTCGGTGCCGGGATCGAGCACGCGGTGAGTGAATTGTTCGCGGCGCGCCGCCCGGCCGCCGCGCTGGCGCTCGACGAGCTCGGCAACGAGTTGCTGTTCGCGCTGTCGCGGCGCGCGCAGGACCGGTTGCACGCGCAGGCGCTGCGGCAGGGCCTGACGGTCGCGGGCGAACTGCGCGCCGGCGATCCCGGCCTCGGGCTCGACGCGCAGCAGGCGGTGCTGCGGCTGGCCGGCGGGGATTCGATCGGGCTCGCGTGTGCGCCCGGCGGGTCGCTGGTGCCGGCGAAGTCGTCGACGGCGGTCGTCGGCGTCGGCATCGACCTGCCCGAAGCGAACTGGTCGCGCTGCGACGAATGCCCGTCGGCGCCGCGCTGCGCGCTGCTCGCGCGGCGGCGCGCGCTCGAGACCTGAGAGGCCCGAAGGCGTGCGCGATAAAATGGCCCGAGGCATGGAGGACACCGCCCGCAACGACGACACGCCGAGGCTCGAATTCCCGCAACTCGAGCGCGTCGTCGCGTCCGCGCGTGGCGAGACCCTGTACCAGAGCGCGCGCCGGCACGGCGTGCGCATCGTCGGCGCCTGCGGCGGGCGCGGCACCTGCGGCAGCTGCATGGTGCGCGTCGTCGAAGGCGCGGTCGAGCCGCACGCCGCTGGCGGCCGGCCCGCGCCCGAACTGGCTCTCGACGACGAGGGCCGCCCGCTCAACCGCGCGAAGTGGATGCGTTCGTGCCAGGTGGGCGCGCGCTCCGATTGCGTGGTCGAGATCGCGCCGCGCTCGCTCGCGCCGGTGGTGCGCACCGAACCGGGCACGGGTCGCCACGAGCGGCTCGCGCTCGACGCGGCGGTGCGCGCGCACGACGTCCGCGTCCCGCTGCCCAGCCTGGCCGACGACCGCGCCGACGCCGACCGGGTCGCGCAGGCGCTGGGACTCGAGCACGCCGCGATCGACCCGGCGGCCGCCTGCGACCTGGCCGCGGTGCTGCGCGGATCCGACGCCAGGACGGGCGCCAGGGTGGGGGTCGAAGCGGGCGCCGCGGTGAGCGCCGAAGCGGGCGCCGGGGTGAGCGTCGAGGTGAGCGCCGAACCCGGCGCGTTGCGCGTCTGGGTGCGCGACAACGAACTGATCGCGTTCGGCCCGCCGCGGCGGCGCAGCCTCGGACTGGCGGTCGACCTCGGCACGACCAACATCGCAGCCTTCCTGATCGACCTCGACAGCGGCGAACAACTCGCGCACCTGGGGCTCGAGAATCCCCAGACGGCCTGGGGCGCGGACCTGGTCAGCCGCATCAACCACGCGACCGCCGATGCGGGGGTCGCGCGGGCGCTGCGGGAGGCCGTGGTCGAAGGCATCGGCGCGCTCGCGCACGACCTGTGCGCCGGGGTCGGCCAGAAGGCCGCCGACATCGTCGACGTGACGGTGTGCGGCAACACCGCGATGCATCACCTGCTGCTGGGGTTGCCGGTGCGCCAGCTCGGGCGCGCGCCGTTCGTCGCCGTCGTGCGCGAAGCGGTCGACGTCAGGGCGCGCGACCTCGGCCTCGCGATCGCGCCGGGCGCGTGGGTGCACGTCGCGCCGAACATCGGCGGGTTCGTCGGCGGCGACCACGTCACCGCGCTGCTCGCCACCGAGAGCGAGTGGCGCGAGGCGGACTGTGCGCTGGTGGTCGACGTCGGCACCAACACCGAGATCAGCCTGATCCATCGCGGCGCGATTTCGTCGGCGTCGGCGCCGTCGGGCCCGGCGCTCGAGGGCGGGCACGTGTCGTGCGGGATGCGCGCGGCCGAGGGCGCGATCGAGAAGGTCGGGCTGGCCGACGGCCGGCTGGTGTCGCACACGATCGGCGACGGCGAGGCGGTCGGGTTGTGCGGGTCGGGCGTGCTCGACACGCTCGCGGTGCTGCTGCGCGGGGGCCTGGTCAGCGCGCAGGGTCGGCTCGCCAGCGACCATCCGGACATCGTCGTCGACGAGCAGGGGCGGCGCGCGGCGCAACTCGCGCCCGGCGTGCTGTTCACTCAGGACGACGTGCGCGCGGTGCAGCTGGCCAAGGCGGCCATCCGCACCAGCACCAGCCTGCTGCTGGCCGAGGCCGGGCTGGCCGAGGACGCCGTGCAGCGTTTCGTGATCGCCGGCTCGTTCGGCGCCTACATCGACGTCGCCAGCGGCGTCGACATCGGGCTCTTCCCGCCGCTCGCGCGCGAACGTTTCGTGCAGGTCGGCAACGCGGCCGGGCTCGGCGTGCGGCGCATGCTCGCCTCGCGCGCCGACCGCGAGCGCGCGCGCGAACTCGCTCGCCGGGCGCACGCGACGGCGCTCAACGCCCGGCCGGATTTCCAGAAGACCTTCCTGAAGCACATCGGTTTCGACCGCATCACCGCCACGAGAGAGTCATGACCCACGAGCACAACGCATTCGGCATCCGCATCATCGGCGAGCGCATCAACCCGGGCTTCAAGAGCACGCGCGCGATGTTCGAGAACAAGGACCTCGCCAGCATCCAGGAACTCGCGGTGAAGCAGGAGGCGGCCGGCGCGTTTGCGCTCAACGTCAACATCGGCGCGCAGGCGATGGTCGACCAGCCGTTCCTGGTCGACGTGATCCGGGCGATCCAGGCGGTGGTGACGCTGCCGCTGTCGTTCGACGTGCCGACCACCGAGCTGTTCGCGCTGTGCCTGGCGACCTACGATCGCGCGCGCGCCGGGGGCGAACTGCCGATCGTCAACTCGATCACCGAGCATCGCTGGGACCCGATGACGCTGTACGGCGACCACGCGTTTCGCGTGATGGTGATGGCCTCGGAGCGCGTCGTCGACGGCGTCGGCATGAACAACAAGACCGCCGACGAGATCGCCTCGACGGCTCGGCGCGCCGCATTGCGCCTGCGCGACGACTACGCCATGCCGCTCGACCACGTCTACGTCGACCTGTCGGTGAGCGCGATCATCGCCGACACCGAGGGCCTGAACCGCGCGACGCTCGACGCGATCAAGGCGATCGGTTCCGATCCCGAGCTGAAGGGGCTGCACATGATGGGCGGGCTGTCCAACATCGGCCAGCAGCTGCCGGCGAAGGCCGCCGACGGCTCCGACCTCAAGCACTGCCTCGAAAACGCGTTCCTCACGCTGGCGGTGCCGCACGGGTTCGACACCGTGCTGGGCACCCCGTGGCGCGGCTACGCGCCGCTGCCGGACGACAACTACGTGCTGGGCGCTTACCGCAACTTCCTCGAGCAGACCGGCAGCAACGCGCTGCGCGCGGTGCGCAAGTTCTACAAGGCCTGAGCGCGATGGGCAGCGACGGATTCGCGGTCGTCGCCGGCGGCTGGTTCGACGGCGACGAGCTGCGCGGCGACGGGCCGGTCACCTTCACGGTCCGCGGCGGGCGCATCGAGGCGATCGACGAGGGCGACCACGGCGCGGCACTCGCGGCGCGCGGGATGCCGGTCGAGCGCGGCGGCTTCCTGATGCCGGGTCTCGTGGATGCGCACGTCCACCTGTTCCTCGACGGCGCGCCGACCGACGGCGCGCTGCGCTCGGCGCACATGAAGAAGCCGGTCGACGAGCTGCTCGCGGCGGCGCGCGACAGCGCGCGACAGTCGATCGCGCACGGCGTGACGCGGGTGCGCGACGCCGGCGACCGCCACCTGATCAACCACGCCGTGCGCGCCGAGGCGCGCGCGGACGACGCGCTGCCGTGCGTGCTGTCGGCGGGCTCCGGCGTCAAGCGCCCGAAGCGCTACGGCGCGTTCATCGGGCGCGACGTCGAGGACGACGCGGCGATCGTCGCCGCGGTGCGCGAGAGCGCGCTCGACAGCGACGAGATCAAGCTGGTGCTGACCGGCATCATCGACTTCGACGCCGGCGCGGTCACCGACGAGCCGCAATTCGACCTCGCGGCGGCGCGCCTGGTGGTCGAGACCGCGCGCGCCTGCGGGCGGCGCACGCTCGCGCATTGCAGTGGCGCCGCCGGGCTCGGCATCGCGGCGCGCGCCGGCGTCGGGTCGATCGAGCACGGCTTCTTCATGAGCCGCGAGGTGCTCGGGCTGATGCTGGAGAACGGCGTCGCGTGGACTCCGACCTTCTGCCCGGTCCACTTCCAGTGGGCGCACCCGGAGGCGGTCGGGTGGAGCGCCCAGACCGTCGGCCACCTGCGGCGCATTCTCGACGAGCATGCGCGCCACCTTGCGCTCGCGCACGAACTCGGCGTGACGCTGCTGCTCGGCACCGACGCGGGCAGCATGGGTGTCGAACACGGGCGCGCGGTGCTCGAGGAAATCGACCGCTACCTGGAAGCGGGGTTGGGCACCGCGGACGTGTTGCGCGCGGCGACTGCGACCGCGCGCCGGCACTTCGGGTTGCCGCACGCGACGCTTGCGAAGGGCGCGCCGTTCGACGACATCGGCGCGCTGGGCGCGCCGCAGCGCGTCTGGCGCGCGGCCTGCGCCGGCGCCTGCCGGCGCGCGGCGAGCGGCGAGCGGCGAGCGGCGAGCGGCGAGCGGCGGGCGGGCCGTG
>JANJTK010000101.1 GCA_024711155.1 Burkholderiaceae bacterium | reverse complement strand
GATCGGGCAGGAGCCGGTCGACGCCATCAGCCGGAACCCGGCCGGCATCTCGACCACCTTGTCGCCGTGGCTCATCCACACCTTCAGCAGTCCGTGACCCTCGGCGTTGCGCGCGTCTTCCAGCCCGTCGAGCAGCCGCGTGTGGCCGCGCGCGCGCACCTCGGCATAGCCGAACTCGCGCTTGGCGCCGGTTTCGACCCCCCCGCCGAGCTGCTGCGCCATCGTCTGCATGCCGTAGCAGATGCCGAGCACCGGCACGCCGAGCGAGAACACGACGTCGGGCGCGCGGTCGGTCGACTCGTCGTGCGCCGACATGTGGCTGCCCGACAGGATGACGCCCCGGGGCGCGAACTCGCGCACGAACGCCTCGTCGACGTCGCACGGGTGGATCTCGCAGTAAACGTGTGCCTCGCGCACGCGCCGCGCGATCAGCTGCGTGACCTGCGACCCGAAGTCGAGGATCAGGATCCTGTCGTGCATCGCCGGGTCACTCGGCGCGGTAGTTGGGCGCTTCCTTGGTCATCTGCACGTCGTGGACGTGCGACTCGCGCATGCCGGCGACGGTGACCTCGACGAACTGCGGCCGCGACCGCATGTCGGCGATCGTCGGGCAGCCGCAGTAGCCCATGCTGGCGCGCAGCCCGCCGCACAGCTGGTAGATGATCGCCACGACCGAGCCCTTGTAGGCGACCCGGCCCTCGATGCCTTCCGGCACCAGCTTGTCGATGTTGCCGGTGGGATCCTGGAAATAGCGGTCGGCCGCGCCCTGCTGCATCGCGCCCAGCGACCCCATGCCGCGGTAGGTCTTGAACGAGCGCCCCTGGTAGAGGATCACTTCGCCGGGCGCTTCTTCGGTGCCGGCGAACATCGAGCCCAGCATCACCGAGTCGGCGCCGGCGGCGATCGCCTTCGCGAGGTCGCCCGAGTAGCGGATGCCGCCGTCGGCGATCAGCGGCACGCCGCTGCCCTCGAGCGCGGCGGCGACGTCGCTGATCGCGGTGATCTGCGGCACGCCGACGCCGGCGACGATGCGCGTGGTGCAGATCGAACCGGGGCCGATGCCGACCTTGACCGCGTCGGCGCCGGCGTCGACCAGCGCGCGCGCGGCCTCGGCGGTGGCGACGTTGCCGGCGACGATCTGCACTGCCGGATACTCGCGCTTGATCGCGCGCACGCGCTCGATGACGCCCTGGCTGTGGCCGTGCGCGGTGTCGACGACGATCACGTCGACACCGGCGCGCACCAGGCGCTCGGCGCGCTCGTCGCTGTCGCCGCCGACGCCGATGGCGGCACCCACGCGCAGCTTGCCCTGCGCGTCCTTGCACGCGTCGGGGTGCTCGGTCGCCTTCAGGATGTCCTTGACGGTGATCAGGCCGCGCAGTTCGAACGCGTCGTTGACGACCAGCACGCGCTCGAGCCGGTGCAGGTGCATCAGCGCCTTGGCCTCGTCGAGCGAGGCGCCCTCGGCGACCGTGACGAGGCGTTCGCGCGGGGTCATGATCCGGCTCACCGGCTCGTCGAGCCGGGTCTCGAAGCGCAGGTCGCGGTTGGTGACGATGCCGACCACCTTTCCGCTCTCGACCACCGGCAGCCCCGAGATCCGGTGCTGCTGCGTAAGCGCGATCACGTCGAGCACCTTCATCTGCGGGCTCACCGTGATCGGGTCGGCGACGATGCCGGCCTCGTGGCGCTTGACGCGCGCGACCTCGGCCGCCTGCTGCGCCGGCGCCAGGTTCTTGTGGACGATGCCGATGCCGCCCTCCTGCGCGATCGCGACCGCGAGGCGGGCCTCGGTGACCGTGTCCATCGCCGCCGACACCAGCGGGATGTTGAGGCCGATTCCCCGCGTCAGGCGGGTCTTCAGCGATGCGTCGCGGGGGAGGATGGAGGAGAAAGCCGGGACGAGCAGGACGTCGTCGAACGTCAGCGCCTTTTTCGCCAGTCGCATGGGACCCTCGGGCACAAAAGCGGATTATACCGGGCGCCCTGCCCGCTTCCGTGCAGCCGCGCGCCGGGGCCTTCCGTCGGGGCGCGTGGCGCGCCGCGAGCGCCGCCGCGCAGAATCGACGCCGTGCCCACGGACAGCCCGAGGACCCGCGCCATGGCCCGATTCGAAGCGACGACACGACCCGCACCGGCAGCCGCCTGGCCGCGCACCCGCGCACCGCTGCCGCGCACCGCGCTCGTCACGGCGACCGTCCTGCTGCTCGCGGGCGCGTGGCTGCTGGCGCCATCCGCCTTCGGCGGCACCTGGCAGTGGCGCGACCACGCCGGGCACATGGTCTACTCGGACCGGCCGCCGCCACCCGAGGTGCGTGCCGACCGGATCGTGGCGACACCGAACGCCGCTGCGCCGACCACCGTGCCCCGCCCCGCCGCACCGGATCCCGGCGCCCGCCCCGCCGCGCCGGAGGCCGGCACGCCCCGCGCAGGCAGCGCCCGGGCGGCACCGGCCGCAGCGCCGCTCCCCGACTGGACACAGCGCGAGCGCGCGTCGCGCAAGCGCGCCGCCGAGCGCGAAGAGGCCGAACGCGCCGCCGGCGAGCGTGCCGCCAGCGACGCCCGCACCTGCGAAATGGCCCGGGAGGCCGAGCGCACGCTGGCCAGCGGCAGGCCGCTGGCGCTCGTCAACGCGCGCGGCGAACGCGAGACGCTCGATGAAGCCGAGCGCGCCCGGCGTCTCCAGCAACTTCGCGAGCAGATCGCGCGCGCGTGCCCGCCACTGGGCTGACGAAGGTCACGCAACCGGCGGAGCCCACCCCGCGCCGTCGGAGTCCACTCTCGGGTCAGTGGCCGCCGCGGGCGGCGCGCCGCCGGCGCGCCTGCTTCGGATCGGCCCGCAGCGGCCCGAGGAGTTCCAGGCGGTCGCCGTCGTTCAGGAGCGCGGCTTCGTCGCAGCGGGTTCCGTAGACCGCCGTGCTCAATTCGCCGCGCCGCAACGCGGCCAGCTGCGCGCCGTCCGGCCGGACCTGCTCCAGCGCCGCCAGCGCATCGCCGACGCGCGCACCCTCGGGCAGCCGCAGCGGCTGGCTCGCGGGCGCGCCGTCAGGGCCGACCCAGACGATCTCGATCGCCAGCCCGCCGTCGCGCGGCGCCACCGGGTCAGCGGCCATGCAACTGCTCAGCGCGGCGCACGAACGCATCGACGAACGAGCGCGCGATCTGGTCGAACACCGGCGCCAGCGCGCGCCCGAGCAGCCCGCGCGCGAACGCGTATTGCAGCGAGAACTCGACCTTGCAGGCGTCCTCGCGCAGCGCCAGGAAGCGCCATTCGCCATCGAGGCGCGCGAACGGTCCGTCGCGCAGCCGCATCGAGATCGCCTCGTGCGGTCGGTGCTCGTTGGTGGTCGAGAAGCGGCTGCGGATGCCGCGATAATCGATGACGATGCTCGCCGTCACCAGCGACTCGTCGCGCACGACTTCGGTACCGCCGCACCAGGGCAGGAACTGCGGGTAGTCTTCGATGCGCTCGACGAGATCGAACATCTGCTGCGCGCTGAACGGCAGCAGCACTGACTTGCGTACGACGTGCACTCTGGCGGGATCCGGGCTCGCGGGTTCTTCAGCAGCAATCCGGGGCACAATGCGTCCTTGCCGGCGCCCCGTGGCGGATTGTAGACATGAGCATCGTCCAGAACAAAAAGGCGACACACGACTACTTCATCGAGGAGCGGATCGAGGCGGGAATCGCCCTCGAGGGCTGGGAGGTGAAGGCGATCCGCGCCGGCCGCGCGCAGCTCAAGGAAGGCTACGTGGTGGTGCGCGACGCCGAGCTGTTCCTGATCGGAGCGCACATCTCGCCGCTGCCCGAAGCCTCGACGCACGTGAGCCCGGACCCCACCCGCACGCGCAAGCTGCTGCTGCACGCGGCGCAGATCGCCAAGCTGATCGGCAAGGTCGAGCGCGCCGGGTACACGCTGGTGCCGCTCGACCTGCACTACACGCGCGGGCGCGTGAAGGTCGAGATCGGGCTCGCCAAGGGCAAGAAGCAGCACGACAAGCGCGACACCGAGCGCGAGCGCGAGTGGCAGCGCGAGCGCCAGCGCCTGCTCAAGCAGGGCACCCGGACCTGAGCGCGGCGGCTCGGGCTTCGTCCGGACTCGTCCGTCAGTTCCCGAGCCACCGCGCGTGCGCGCACAGCTTCTGGAGCCGGCGCGGCCGCCGCTCGTCCTCCGGCACCGCCGCCAGCAGCCGCACGAACAGCATCGCCGTGGCGAACGCGTCGCCCACCGCGTTGTGCCGCTGCTCGACCGGAATCGAGAAGCGCGCAAGCCAGTCGTCGAGCGCACGGTCGCCGGTGCCCGGGTGCAGCGCCGGCGCGAGATCCGCGAGGTCGATCCATGCGTTGTCGAGCGGCAGGTTGACGAAGGCCTTGATCGCACGCAGCAGGAATCCGCGGTCGAAGGCCGCGTGAAAGGCGACCAGCGGCGAGCGGCCGACGTAGTCGAGGAACACCTCGCAGGCCTGCCTGGGGTCGAGCCCGGATAGCTGCGCCTCGGCCCCGATGCCGTGCACGAGGATGTTGTGGCGCGCGCTCGCGCTCTGCTGCCGGATCGCCAGTTCGATGCTGTCGCCGACGACGATGCGCCGGCCATGCACCGCCACGGCGCCGATCGACATCAGCCGGTCGCTCGCCTGGTCGAGCCCGCTGGTCTCGACGTCGAGCACCACCCAGCGCTGCGCCTGCGGGTCGCCAGTCCGCGGGTGCGCGGCGCCGTCGCCGGCCTCGCCAGGGTGCGACGACCGGCCGAGCAGGCGATCGAACCAGCGCATCCGTGTCAGCCGGGATAGTCGAGCGCGAGGCGCTGCTGCAGGCGGCTCGCCTCGCGAAACGCCTCCTTCAGGATGCGCCGGTCGAGCCCGGACAGCGTGCGCGTGTCGAGTGCGTTCGGGTTGCCGCCGTCACCCGCCGGGTCGCCGTGCTGGGCGCGCAGCCGCAGGCTCTGGAAGAACTGGAACGAGTCGATCCAGCCGCGCACCTCGTCGGGCGGCGCGGCTCCCTGCGACGCGAGCGCCTCGAAGCGCTGCACGGTGCCGGTGGCGCGGATGCCGTTGGCCAGCGCCAGCAACCGCGCCGCGTCGACGAAGGGCGCCGTGCCGTTCATCTTCAGGTCGACCACGGTTGCTTCGCGGCTGAACAGCGTCTCCAGCACGCCGGCCGTCCACGAGTGCGGTGGGCCGTTGCGCAGCGCGTTGTCGCTCATCTGCTTCAGGAAGCGCGGCACCGCCGCCGCGCGCGGCGTCACGTGGTCGCGCAGCACGTGCGCGAGCGAAGCGTCGCCGGCGAGCGGGCGGAAGTCGAAGAAGATGTTCGCGTTGAGCAGGCTCTGCGGATCGCCGCGCTCGATCCAGCCCTCGAACAGCGCTTTCCACTGCGACAGCGTCAGGCACCACTTCGGGTTGCCGGCCATGATGCCGCCCTTGCACAGCGGGTAGCCGCAGGCGTCGAGCGCCTCGTTGACCGACTGCGCGAACCTGCGCAGCGTCTCGACCTGCGGCTCGAACTCGTCGGCGACGACCAGGCCGTTGTCCTGGTCCGACGCGATCGTCTGCTCCTCGCGGCCCTCGCTGCCGAGCGCAAGCCAGCAGACCCGGTCGAGCGCGACACCGTGCTCGGCCGCCTTCAGCTCGATCAGCCGCACCGTCAGCTGGTCGTTGAGGCGGCTGATCAGCCGCGTGATGAAGCCGGCCGAGACGCCCTGCGCAACCAGGCTGCGCGACCAGTGACGGATGTCGGCCGCCGGGAGCTTCAGCTCGTCGGCGTTCACGGCGCGCCCGATCGCGTCGCCGATCTGGTTCATGCTGCGCCGCTGCAGCACGAACAGGTCGCGCTCGGCGATCAGGCCCGCGAGTTGCCCCTCGCGCATCACCGGGATGTGCCGGATCGTGCGGTCGGCCATCGTCAGCATCGCCTCGCCGACCGTGTCGCCGGCGTCGAGCGTGACCACCGGCGCGCTCATGACGCTGCTCACCGGGGTCTCGAGCGGCAGGCCCGGCAGCACGACGCGACCGAGCACGTCCTTGCGCGTGAAGATGCCGGCGACCTGTCCTTGCTGCGAACCCGACGGATGCACGACGATGATGGCGCCGACGCGCTCCCGCTCCATCCGCTCGAACACCTCGCGCATCGTCTCGCCGGGGACGCAGGTGACCGGCGCGCGCCCGAGCATCGTTTCGAGCGGCGCGTTGATCGAGCGCCAGTGCGTGGTGCCGGCCGCGTAGCTCGCCTGCAGCGCCTGGTGCGACAGGTCGAGCAGGCTCGCCATGCGACGCTTGCAGAAGTCGAGGAACACCGCGCTGCGCCGCTGCAGCTCGTCGAAGTGCGCCTTCGGCAGCAGCCAGCAGAACACGTCGCCGGCGGCGCGGTAAGTGGACATCACCGGACGCTCGGCCATCAGCGCACTGATCGGCAGCATCTCGCCGGGCACGCGCTGCACCATCGGCTCGAGTTCGGTCTCGGGGCGGTCGGCGCGCCGTCGCAGGCCCTCGACCAGCCCCTGCTTGATGATGAAACAGGCCTGCGGAGCGCCGTGGTCGGGTCCGATCAGCACTTCGCCGCGGGCGTAGTAGGCGAGCTCGACGTTGCGCGCGACGTAGTCGACCTCGTCGTCGCTCATCAGAGAGAACGGCGGATGCTCGCGCAGGAACTGAACCACGCCGGCCAGCAGGGTGTTCGAAGCCATCGACCGCCTCCTGCGTCCATCCTAGCATCCGGAACACCGGCTGCCGGGGGGATGCAGGCCGGGATTGCTCCCGGGCGTTCCAGCGAGGGTTCCACTCGATTGCCGCCCCACCCGAATCCGGCTAGCATCCGGCTCGTTTTGCCCCGCCGCGCCAGCCCGCGCTGCGCAGCGGATCCGCGAAATCCAGGTATCCACCTTCGAGGAGAAACCACGATGAAGATCAGGCTGTCGGTTCTTGCCGTCGCATCCGCGTTCGCCGCTGCCAGCGCGCCCGTCGCCGCGCAGACGGTGGTGAAGATCGGCCACGTCGCTCCGCTCACCGGCGGCATCGCGCACCTCGGCAAGGACAACGAGTTCGGCGGCAAGCTCGCGGTCGAGGAACTCAACGCCAAGGGCCTGAAGATCGGCGGCAAGGAAGTGAAATTCGAGCTGCTGTCCGAGGACGACGCGGCGGATCCGAAGCAGGGCACCGCGGCGGCGCAGAAGCTGGTCGACTCGGGCGTCGTCGGCGTCGTCGGACACCTGAATTCGGGCACCTCGATCCCCGCGTCGCGCATCTACAAGGACGCCGGGATTCCGCAGATCTCGCCGTCGTCCACCGCGCCCAAGTACACGCAGCAGGGCTTCAAGACGACGTTCCGCGTGGTCGCCAACGACGGCCAGCTCGGCGGCACGCTCGGCCGCTACGCGGTCAAGGAGGCCAAGGCGAAGGCGATCGCGATCATCGACGACCGCTCTGCCTACGGCCAGGGGGTCGCCGACGAGTTCCAGAAGTCGGTCAAGGCCGCCGGCGGCAAGATCGTCGGGCGCGAGTTCACCAACGACAAGGCGACCGACTTCAACGCCATCCTGACCAAGCTCAAGGGCGCGAAGCCCGACCTCGTGTTCTTCGGCGGCATGGACGCGGTCGGCGGGCCGATGATGCGGCAGATGAAGCAGCTCGGCATCGACGCCCGCTTCATGGGCGGCGACGGGATCTGCACCGCCGAGATGGCGAAGCTCGCAGGCGACGCGATCGGCGAAGGCAAGGTCGTTTGCGCGGAAGCCGGCGGCGTGACGCCGGACAAGGCCGGCGCGCTCGAGGACTTCAAGAAGCGCTTCAAGGCGAAGTACAACATCGACGTGCAGCTCTACGCGCCATACGTCTACGACGCGGTCAACGTGATGGTCGCGGCGATGCAGAAGGCCAATTCGACCGACCCGAAGAAGTACCTGCCGGAACTCGCGAAGATCCGCTACGACGGCGTGATCGGACCGATCTCCTTCGACAAGCACGGCGACATCAAGGACGGCACCCTGACGCTCTACACCTTCAAGGAAGGCAAGAAGACGCTGATGATGGTCACCAAGTGACCCCGGCGCCCGCACAGCGGGCGCCGGCGAACCCGGGCCGCCGCGGCGGCCCGG
>JANJTK010000090.1 GCA_024711155.1 Burkholderiaceae bacterium | reverse complement strand
GTCGAGCGCGCGTTCGCCGGGATCGAAGGCGTGCGCGTCGACGCCGCGCGAGCGCAGCGCCTCGAGCACGCCGGTTCCGGACATGATCGAGACCTCGCGCTCGGCCGAGCGGCCGCCGAACAGCACCGCCACCTTGCCGAGCACCGCCGGATCCGGCAGCGGCTGCGCGCCGCAGGTTTGCTCAGCCTGCACCGGCGGCCTCCCTGACCTGCTGCGCGACGGCGCCGATCGAGCCGGCCCCCATCGTGATCACCACGTCGCCGTTGCGCGCGGCGTCGAGGATCGCCTCGGGCATCGCGGCGATTTCCTCGACGAACACCGGCTCGACCTTGCCTGCGACACGCACGGCGCGCGCGAGCGAGCGCCCGTCGGCGGCGACGAGCGGCTGTTCGCCCGCCGGGTAGACCGCGGCGAGCAGCAGCGCGTCGGGCGTGGAGAGCACGCGCACGAAATCCTCGAACAGGTCGCGCGTGCGCGTGAAGCGGTGCGGCTGGAACGCAAGGACGATGCGCCGGCCCGGAAATGCCCCGCGCGCGGCCGCGAGCGTGGCCTCCATCTCGGCCGGGTGATGGCCGTAGTCGTCGACCAGCGTGAACTGCCCGCCGCCGGCCCGCGCGGGGACCTCGCCGTAGTGCTGGAAGCGGCGACCGACGCCGCGGAACTCGCGCAGCGCCTGCGCGATCGCCTCGTCGCCGACGCCGAGCTCGTCGGCCACCGCGATTGCCGCGAGCGCGTTGCGCACGTTGTGCAGGCCCGGCGCGTTGAGCTCGAGCGGCAGCGGCGCGGCGTCCTCTCGCTGCAGCGTGAAGCGCATGCGGGCGCCGTCGGCGGCGACGTCGACGGCGCGGAACTGCGCGCCGCCGTCGAGCCCGTAGGTGAGCACCGGCTTCGTGACGAACGGGAGGATCTCGCGCACGTGCGGGTCGTCGATGCACAGCACCGCGGCGCCGTAGAACGGGAGCCGCTGGGTGAACTCGACGAAAGCCTGGCGCAGCCGGGCGAATTCGTGCCCGTAGGTCTCCATGTGATCCGCGTCGATGTTCGTGATCACCGCGATCATCGGCGTCAGGTTCAGGAACGAACCGTCCGACTCGTCGGCCTCGACGACGATGTAGTCGCCGGTACCCAGGCGCGCGTTCACGCCCGCGCTGGTCAGGCGCCCGCCGATCACGAAGGTCGGATCGAGGCCGCCGGCGGCAAGCACCGACGCGACCAGGCTGGTGGTGGTCGTCTTGCCGTGCGTGCCGGCGATCGCGACGCCCAGCTTGAGCTTCATCAGCTCGGCCAGCATCGTTGCGCGCGGCACCACCGGAATGCGGCGCGCGCGCGCCGCGACGACCTCCGGGTTGTCGCTGCGCACCGCGGTCGACGGGACGACGCAGTCGGCGCCCTCGATGTTCGCCGCGTCGTGTCCGAGCACGACGGCGGCGCCGAGCGCGTCGAGCCGGCGCGTGGCCGAGCTCGTCGCGACGTCCGAACCGCTGATCCGGTAGCCGAGGTTCAGCAGCACTTCGGCGATGCCGCTCATTCCGGCGCCGCCGATGCCGACGAAGTGGACGTGCTTGACCTTGTGCTTCATGGCTCGAGCGCTGCCTCCTCGCAGGCGTCGGCGACCCGGCGCGCCGCGTCGGGGCGCGCCAGTTCGCGGGCGCGACCGGCCATCGCGGCGAGCGCAGGCCGCTCGAGCTCGGCCAGCAACTGCGCCAGCCGCTGCGGCGCGAGCTCGCGCTGCGGCACCAGCAGCGCGGCCGCACGCTCCGACAGGAAGCGCGCGTTGCCGCTCTGGTGGTCGTCGACCGCGTGCGGGAACGGCACCAGCACGCTGGCGACGCCGATCGCGGCGATCTCGGCGACCGTCATCGCGCCGGCACGGCACACCAGCAGGTCGGCGTCCGCCTACGCGGCCGCCCTGGCGTCGATGAACTCGACCACCGTCGCGGCGCCGCCGAGCTCGCGGTAGCGCCGCTCGAGCGCTTCGCGGCGGCCGCGGCCGCACTGGTGCAGCACTGCGGGACGCGACGCCGGCGCAACCAGCGCGAGCGCGTCCGGCACCGCTTCGTTGAGCGCCTGCGCGCCGAGGCTGCCGCCGACCACCAGCAGCCGCAGCGGACCGGAGCGCGCCGCGTAGCGGGCGGCCGGATCGTCGTCGCGCAGCATCGACGCGCGCAACGGATTGCCGGTGCACTGCGCGCCGCGCAGCGTGCCGGGAAAGGCCTCGAGCACGCGCCTGGCGAGGCGCGCGAGCAGCCGGTTGGTCAGCCCCGCCACCGAGTTCTGCTCGTGCACGACCAGCGGCCGCCCGAGCAGCGCGGCGACGACGCCGCCCGGGAAAGCGACGTATCCGCCCATGCCGAGAACCACCGCGGGCCGCGTCGCCCGCAGCGCGCGCAGGCTGTCGGCGAACGCGCGCGCCAGCCGCAGCGGCAGCATCAGCGTCGTCGCGAACCCCTTGCCGCGCACCCCGCTCACGCGCACCCAATGCATCGGGATGCCGTGCTTCGGAACCAGCGTCGCTTCCATCCCCGAAGGATTTCCGAGCCACACGACGCTCCAGTCGCGCGCGCGCATCTCGGCGGCGACCGCGAGCCCGGGCATCACGTGGCCACCGGTGCCGCCGGCCATGATCATGACGGTCTTGCCGCTCATCCGGCGCCCCGCATGAGTTGTCGGTTCTCGTAGTCCACGCGCAGCAGGATCGCGATCGCCACGCAGTTGACCAGGATGCCGCTGCCGCCGTAGCTCATCAGCGGCAGCGTCAGCCCCTTGGTCGGCAGCAGGCCGGTGTTGACGCCCATGTTGATGAAAGCCTGCAGGCCGATCCACAGACCGACACCCTTCGCGACCAGCCCGGCGAAGGTGCGCTCGAGCTTGATCGACTGCCGGCCGATCTCGAACGCGCGCCGCGTCAGCCAGAAGAACAGCATCAGCACGACCAGCACTCCGGCGAGGCCCAGCTCCTCGCCGACGACCGCGAGCAGGAAGTCCGTGTGCGCCTCCGGCAGGTAGTGCAGTTTCTCGACCGACCCGCCCAGTCCGACGCCGAACAGCTCGCCGCGGCCGAACGCGATCAGCGAGTGCGACAGCTGGTAGCCCTTGCCGAGCGCGTTGGCGTCGTCGAACGGGTCGAGGTACGCGAAGATGCGTTCGCGCCGCCACGGCGACAGCCAGATCAGCAGCGAGAAGGTGGCGCCGGCGATCACGACCAGCGCCCCGAACAGCTTGCCGTTGACCCCGCCGAGGAACAGCAGCCCCATCGCAATCGCGGCAATGACGACGAAGGCGCCCATGTCGGGTTCGAGCAGCAGCAGCATCCCCACCGCGGCAACGGCGGCGCCCATCGGCAGGAACCCCCGGCGGAAGTCCTGCATCGAGTCCTGCTTGCGCACCGTGAAGTCGGCCGCGTACAGGACGACGAACAGCTTCATCAGCTCCGACGGCTGCAGGTTGAAGAATCCCAGCGAAAGCCAGCGGCGCGCGCCGTAGACCGACTTGCCGACGCCCGGGATCAGCACCACGACGAGCAGGATCAGCCCCGCGAGGAAGAGCCACTTCGACCACGCCTGCCACTGGCGCACCGGCACGGCGAACGCGACCAGCGCCGCGCCGATGCCGATCACCAGCGCCATAACGTGGCGCATCAGGAAGTGGGTCGGGGCGTAACTCGCGAAACGCGACGAGTCCGGCAGCGCGATCGACGCCGAATAGACCATCACGAGGCCCGCCATCAGCAGGATCGCGACCACCCACATCAGCGCGAAGTCGATCGTGTCCGCGCTTGCCGACGCGACGCCGCGCGCAGATGGCCGATGCAGCGCCGATGGCCGATGCAGCGCGAAGGGGCGCCGCAGCGCCGACGGCCCGGCGGCGCGCCCGCGACCGGGGAGGCGCAGGCTCAGCACGGGATCTCCAGCACCAGGCCGCGCGCCTCGGCGAGCTCGCGCACCGCGGCCGCGAACACCTGCGCGCGATGCTCGTAGTCGCGGAACATGTCGAAGCTCGCGCAGGCCGGCGACAGCAGCACCGCCTCGCCGGCGGCCGCGCCGGCGGCGGCACGCCCGACCGCCTCCTCGAGCGTGGCGCAGTCGGCGAGCGCCACGCCGGTGCCCGCGAGCGCCTCGCGCAGCCGGGGCGCGTCACGCCCGATCAGGTAGACCGCGCTCGCGTGCCGCGCGACCGGCGCCGCCAGCGGGGTGAAGTCCTGCCCCTTGCCGTCGCCGCCGGCGATCAGCCTGCAGCGGCGCCCGAGTCCCTCGAGCGCCGCGGCGGTCGCGCCGACGTTGGTGCCCTTGCTGTCGTCGTAGTACTCGACGCCGTCGATCGTCGCCAGCAACTGGCAGCGGTGCGGCTCGCCGCCGTAGTCGCGCAGCGCGCGCAGCAGCCGCGCCATCGGCGCCCCGATCGCGGTGCACAGTGCCAGCGCCGCGAGCGCGTTGAGCTGGTTGTGCAGGCCGCGGATCCGCAGCGCGTCGGCGGGCATCAGGCGGCGCACGGTAAAGGGCGCCGCGTCGCGGCGCCGGCGCGGGGCGCCGTCGTCGTCGGCGACCGCTTGCGCGAGCCAGGTGAGGGCTCCGTCGCGCACGAGACCGAAGTCGCCGGCCGCTTGCGGCGCGTCGGCGCCGAACGTGATGCACGCGCGCGCCGGCGCAACCGGCGCGCCGCGCGCGCGCGCCGCGGCGGCG
>JANJTK010000035.1 GCA_024711155.1 Burkholderiaceae bacterium | reverse complement strand
GCGCCCCGCGAGCTCGCGCGCCCGCGCCAGCTCCTGTCCGGCGAGCCGCAGGTTCGCCTGCGCCTGCGCGAGCTGCTGCTCGGCGACCGGGCGCTGCACGCCTGCCAGCTGCCGCTGCCGGCCCTCGGCCTCGCGCAGCGCGGCGCGCGCCGCCGCCAGCGCCGCCTCGGCTTCGTCGCTGCGCAGTCGCACCAGCACCGTCCCCGCGGCCACCCGCTCGCCCTCGCGCGCGTCGATGCGCTCGATGCGCGCGGCGAGCTGGCTCGACAACTCGATGCGAGCCGGCGTCGAGACGCGGCCGGTCGCCACCACCGACTGCACGATCGGCGCGCGGCGCACTTCGACGACTTCGACCGCGCGGCTGGCGCCGAGGGCATACCAGGCGGACGCGGCGAGCGCGGCCAAGGCCGCCGCAACGGCGAGTGTGCGAAGCTTCATTCGGGGCGACCGGCGCAATGCCGAAAACCGCAACGATAGCGGTTTTTGGCCGCGCCCCGGCGCCGCCTCAGGCCACGTGGGCGCGCATCCGGCCCGCGATGCGCTTGCGCGCGCGGTGCAGCCTGACCCAGCAATTGGCCTCGGTGATCCCGAGTTCCCGGCACACGTCGGCGGTCTCGCGCGACTCGATCGCCTGCAACACGAAGACGTCGCGCAAGGTCGACGGCAGCGCCTCGATCTCGCTCGTCAGCGCCTCGAGCATGCGGGCGTTGGCGACGCGCTGCGGCGGCTCGTCCGCCGCGCCGTGCGCGGCGTCGTGCGCATACGCCAGCCGGTCGAGTCCGTCGTCGGCGTCGCCGTCGGGGCCGGTGTCGCCGAGGGCGACGTAGCGTCCCTCGCGCCTGAAGATGTCCTGGATCTTGTGGTTCAGGATGCCGATCAGCCAGGTGCGCAGTGCCGACTGGCCCTGGAAGGTGGCGCGGTTCGACAACGCCGCGAGCAGCGCATCCTGGACCGCGTCCTCGGCGAGGTCGGCGTCGCGGATGCGCCGGCGGGCGAAGCGCAGCAGAGCCGCCCGGTGGGCGGCGAACTCCGCCGGCAGCGGAGTCGCGCCGGAGTCCGCGGCCGCGGCGCTTGCTGCGGCGCTGGCGCCGTCCGCCACGGCAGCGGCCATGGCGGCGGCGGGTGCTGGATCGAAAACAGTCGCGGCAATCATCGGGCGGTCGCGCAATCGGTGGAGGATGACAGCCGCAGTGTCGCGCCCGATCCTCACCCTGGCATCGCGCGCAGATCACGTTTCGGTCACGAATGGCCCTGCAAGCCTCGCGGTCGTCCGGCCGACACAGCGCTGGCGCCGGCTGCGCGGAGGGGTTTGCTATGCTCGATTCGATGGACAAGCGGATCCTGGTGGTCGAGGACCAGCGCGACATCGCGGAGCTGATCGCGCTGCACCTGCGCGACCTCGGCCTGCGCGTCGACTCCGTGCACGACGGCGCCGCGGGCTTCGAGGCGGCGCGGGGCGGGCGCTACGACCTCGTCGTGCTCGACCTGATGCTGCCCGGGCGCGACGGCCTCGACATCGTGCGATCGCTGCGCGCCGAGCGCGTGACCACGCCGGTGCTGATGCTGACGGCGCGCTCGGCCGAGGTCGACCGCGTGATGGGGCTCGAACTGGGCGCCGACGACTACCTCACCAAGCCGTTCTCGATCCCCGAACTGCAGGCGCGGGTGCGCGCGCTGCTGCGGCGCGCCGAGATGCAGGCGCCGTCGCCCGCCGAGGCAGGTCCCGAGCGCATCGAGGCCGACGGCCTGGTGCTCGACTGCGCGCGTCGCGAAGTCTCGCTCGACGGCCGCCCGGTCGTGCTCACGGTCAAGGAGTTCGACCTGCTCGCGCACTTTGCCCGCCACCCGGGACGCACCTTCACCCGGCTGCAGTTGCTCGACGCAGTCTGGGGCACGACCTTCGAGGGCTACGAGCACACCGTCAACACGCACATCAACCGGCTGCGCGCGAAGATCGAGGCCGATCCGGCCAATCCGCGCCGCGTGCTGACGGTGCGCGGCGTCGGCTACCGATTCGCGGACCCGCGATGAGGTCGCTGCGCGGGCGCGTGCTGCTGCTGGTGGTCGGTTTCGGCCTGGTGATGGCTGCGCTGCTGGCGATCGTCATGCACGCGACGGTGCGCCAGTACTACGGCGACTGGATGCACCAGAAGAACGCCGGCTTCGCGCAACGCATCGTCGAGACTCACCCGGAACTGTGGGCCGACTACCTGCGCGACCCGGCCGGCTTCGGTGCGACGCTGAGCCACTACACGCTGTACTCGCCGGACACCGGGCTGTACCTGCTCGACCTCGACGGGCGCGTGCTCGCCGCCGCCGGCTGGCCACCGCCGCACGGGCGCCCGTGGCAGGTCGACGTCGCGCCGATCGCGCGTTCGCAGAGGGACGAGCCGGAGGCCGCGATCCTGGCCGACGACCCCGAATCGCCGGGCCGGCAGTCGCCGGTGGCGGTGCAGCCGGTGCATCACGACGGCGCGCAGCGCGGGTGGCTCTACGTGGTCGCGCGGCAGGCCGACCTCGCGACAGCGATGCCGGCGCTGCTGCGCAGCTACGCGGTGCGCGCCGCCTCGGCCGCCGGCCTGATGACGATCGCGATCGGCGCGCTGCTGACGATCGCGATGATCTCGCTGCTGACGCGGCCGCTGACGGCGCTCACGCGCGCCACCGAGCGGATCCGCAACTCGGGCTTCGCCGACGACCCGGGCCGCGACCTGTTCGAGGACGCAGGACGCGACGACGAGATCGGGCGGCTCGCCCGCACCTTCCGCGAGGCCTTCGAGCGGCTGCGCCAGGAAACGGAGCGCGTGCGCACGATCGACGCGCATCGGCGCGAAATGGTGGCCAGCGTCTCGCACGACCTGCGCACGCCGCTCACGGCGCTGGTCGGCCAGATCGAGACGATCCGCCTGAAGGGTGACAGCCTGTCGCCGGACGCGCAGGCGCACCTGCTCGGGCGCGCGCTGCAGAATGCGCGCCACCTCGAGCGGCTCACCGACGCGCTGGCGGAGCTCGCACTGATCGACAGTCCGGAGTTTCGCGCGCAGCGCGAGCCGATCGCCCTCGGCGAGCTGGCCGACGACGTCGTCCAGCGCTTCGCCGCCGCCGCGCAGGGCGCCGGCATCGAGCTCTCGGCCGAATACCCCGACGGGCTGCCGCTCACGAGCGCCGACGCGTCGCTGGTCGAGCGCGCGCTGGCCAACCTGCTCGACAACGCGCTGCGCGTCACGCCCGCCGGCGGATCGGTGAAGGTCGGAGTGCGCCGCGCGGGCGAGGCGATCCGCATCGAGGTGGCCGACAGCGGTCCCGGGGTCGCCCCCGAGGACCAGCCACGCGTCTTCGAGCGCTTCTACCAGAGCAGCCGCCACCGCGCGCTGCGCGGCAGCTCGGGGCTGGGGCTGGCGATCGTGAAACGCGTGGCGGAGCTTCATGGCGGCTCGATCGGGCTGCGCAGCGAGCCCGGACACGGCTCGGTCTTCTTCCTCGACCTGCCGCTGGCCGCCTGACGCCGCCCGGCGGGCGTCCTATAATTGCGGGTTTCGCGCCACGACGTCCCGCCGTCGCGCGCCCCACCTCCTTCCCGACAGGCTTCCATGAGCGATATCCGCAAAGTCGTCCTCGCCTACTCCGGCGGGCTGGACACCTCGGTGATCCTGAAGTGGCTGCAGGACACCTACGGCTGCGAAGTCATCACCTTCACCGCCGACATCGGCCAGGGCGAGGAGCTCGACCCGGCGCGCGAGAAGGCGCAGCGCTTCGGCGTCAAGCGCATCTACGTCGAGGATCTGCGCGAGGAGTTCGTGCGCGACTTCGTGTTCCCGATGTTTCGGGCCAACACCGTCTACGAGGGGGAGTACCTGCTGGGCACCTCGATCGCGCGCCCGCTGATCGCCAAGCGCCTGGTGGAGATCGCGCAGCGCGAGGGGGCCGATGCGATCTCGCACGGCGCGACCGGCAAGGGCAACGATCAGGTGCGATTCGAGCTCGGCGCCTACGCGCTGATGCCGAACGTGCGGATCATCGCCCCGTGGCGCGAATGGGACCTGCTGTCACGCGACAAGCTGCTCGCCTACGCCGACGCGCACGGCATTCCGGTGGACTTCAAGAAGCGCAAGGGCGGCGCACCGTTCTCGATGGACGCGAACCTGCTGCACATCTCGTACGAGGGCGGCGTGCTGGAAGACCCGGCTGCGGAGCCGCCGGCGAAAGGCATGTGGCGCCTGACCGTGCCGGTCGAGAAGGCCCCCAACCGACCCGAGGACGTCGAGCTCGAGTTCCGCGCGGGCGACCTCGTCGCGATCGACGGCAAGCGGATGCGCGCGCACGACCTGCTCGCCGAACTCAACCGCCTGGGCGGGAAGCACGGCGTGGGTCGGCTCGACCTGGTCGAGAACCGCTACGTCGGGATGAAGTCGCGCGGCTGCTACGAAACACCCGGCGGCACCATCCTGCTGCGCGCACACCGCGCAATCGAGTCGCTGACGCTCGACCGCGAGGTCGCGCACCTGAAGGACGACCTGTTGCCGCGCTACGCGAGCCTGGTCTACAACGGCTACTGGTGGTCGCCCGAGCGGCGCGCGCTGCAGGTGCTGATCGACCACACGCAGCAGAACGTCAACGGCAAGGTCACGCTGCGCCTGTACAAGGGCAACGTCATCGTCGTCTCGCGCTCGTCGGCCGACTCGCTTTTCGATGCGCGCATCTCCACCTTCGAGGACGACGAAGG
>JANJTK010000028.1 GCA_024711155.1 Burkholderiaceae bacterium | reverse complement strand
GCGCCTGGGGGGTGCTGGCGCTGTTCGCGGTCGTGCTCGGCGGCATCTACACCGGCGTCTGCACCGAAACCGAAGCCGCGGCGATCGGCGCCGGCGGCGCATGCGTGTTCGCGCTCGCGCGGGGGCGACTCAATCGCCAGGCGCTGTTGCAGGCGATGGGCGACACGACCGCGACGACCGCGATGATCTACCTGATCATCTTCGGCGTGCTGATCTTCTCGTTCTCGCTCGGCGTCACCGGCCTGCCCGAGCGCATCGGCGAATTCTTCCGCGGCCTCGACTGGGCGCCGGTGGCGATCATCGCGCTGCTGCTCGTCGTCTACCTGCTGCTCGGCTGCGTCATGGACT
The DNA here is from genome assembly GCA_024711155.1 of Burkholderiaceae bacterium. Classification (GTDB taxonomy): domain Bacteria; phylum Pseudomonadota; class Gammaproteobacteria; order Burkholderiales; family Burkholderiaceae_E; genus Zeimonas. The sequence continues at coordinate 3,481 of JANJTK010000028.1, read as the reverse complement.
CGTTCACCGTGATGTTCCTGACGACGCCGCTGGTCGCGCCGCTGATCGTCGGACTCGGCTACGACCTGGTCTGGTGGGGCATCGTGATGCTGATCGTGCTCGAGACCGGCCTGATCACGCCGCCGTTCGGCATCCACCTGTTCGTGCTGAAGAGCACCGGCGCCGAGGTGCCGCTGTCGACCGTCTACCGGGGCGTGGCACCCTTCGTCGCGACCGACTTCGTCAAGCTCGCGCTGGTGGTTGCGTTCCCGCTGATCGCGCTGTGGCTGCCGGCGCGGATGGTCGGTGCCTGACCCGGCTCGCGCCGGAACAGGCCGTACAGCAGCATGGCGTAGAGCTCTTCGACCGCCTCCCGGTACGACAGTCCCGACTCGGCGAGGAAGTCTGGCTCGCGAATCCGGCGCAGCGACGCCGCCATCACTTCGGCGACCAGGCGCGCGTGGACGCCGCGGAAGATCCCGTCGTCGACGCAGCGCTGGACCAGTGCGCGCAGCCCCCGCAGGCGCTCGCGCTGGTGGCGCTCCCACATCGCGTTCGCCGGCGCATATCCGGTGATGTCGCTCATCACGGCCGCCGAGAGCTTGCGCGCGGCGTCGATCGCCGGCCGCAGGTAAGGCTCGAACGCCTCGGCGGGCTGCGCGACCTGCGCGCCCCTGCGTCCCTCGTCGCGCAGGCGCGCCAGGTAGCGGTCGAACACGCGCAGGAACAGCGCCTCCTTGCTGTCGGCGAGTTCGTAGAACGCGCGGCGCGAGCAACGCAGCCGCTGCGCGAGCTCGGCCACGGTGACCGCGCGAAAGCCCTGCGCGAGAAAGACCGCTTCGAGTTCGTCCAGCAGGCGGCGCTGCCGCGGCGCCAGGCCCTTGTCGCCGGCCGGGTCGTGGCTCGGGGCGGCTGTTCGGCGCGGCGCGCCGGCGGCGCTGGCGGGTTGCGGCGCGGAGGCGCGTGGGGACGCTGGGCGTCGTGGCATCGGACTTGGCGTGCGAAGGCGGGGTTCCGGAAAAGCTTCCGGCCAGCGAACTCCGGGAGGTCTGGTACCAGAATACCATTCTTGGTACCATCGCTGGGGAGGCGCGGATGGCTTACCGGATCGGAATCGACGTCGGCGGCACGTTTACCGACTACCTGCTGCTCGACGGGCAGGGCGGCACGCGCGCGCACAAGGTGCTGTCGACGCCCGACGATCCGTCGCGGGCGGTGCTGCAGGGACTGTGCGAACTGGCCGACGGGTTGCGGCTGTCGCTCGAGGCGTTCCTGCGCAGCGTCGACATCATCGTGCACGGCACCACGGTGACGACCAACGCGGTGCTCACCGGCCGCACCGCGCGCACCGGCCTGCTGACGACGCACGGGCTGCGCGACGCGCTCGAGATGCGCCGTGGCGTGCGCGAGTCCTTCTACGACAACAAGACCCGCGCGCCGCGCCCGCTGGTTGCGCGCCGGCTGCGCCTGCCGGTGCGCGGACGCCTCGACCCTCGCGGGCGCGAGCTCGAGCCGCTCGCAATCGAAGACGTCGAACGCGGCGTCGAGGCGCTGCGTGAGGCCGGTGTCGAGGCGGTGGCGATCGGCTTCATGCACTCGTACGCGAACCCGGCGCACGAGGAGGCCGCCGCGCGCGTCGTCGAGCGGCTGATGCCGGAGGCGTACCTGTCGGTGTCGGGCCGGGTGCTGCCGCAGGTGCGCTTCTACGAGCGCCTGAGCACGACGGTGCTCAACGCCGCCGTCGGGCCGATCCTGCAGCGCTACGTCGGCAACCTGCGCCGCCGCCTCGCCGACGCGGGCTACGCGGGCGCGCTGCGCATCATGCAGTCGAACGGCGGCGTGACCTCGCCCGAGGCGGTGGCGGCACTGGCGGCGTCGACGCTGCTGTCCGGACCCGCGGCTGCGCCGACGGCGGGGCTCGCGGCGCTCGCGGTCCACGGCGAGGACAGCTTCGTCACGGTCGACATGGGCGGCACCAGTTTCGACGCGGCGCTGGTCGTCGGCGGCGCACCGTCGGTGACGACGTCAGGGACCGTCGACCGCTTCGCGCTCGCGCTGCCGTCGATGGAGATCGTCACTATCGGCGCCGGCGGCGGTTCGATCGCGTGGATCGACGACGGCCTGCTGAGGATGGGGCCGCAGAGCGCCGGCGCCGACCCGGGGCCGGCGTGCTACGGGCGCGGCGGCCGCGAGCCGACCTGCAGCGACGCGAACCTGCTGCTCGGCTACCTGTCGGCGGAGTTCTTCGCCGGCGGGCGCCTGAGGCTCGACGCGCAGGCGGCGTGCGCCGCGATCGAGCGCGGCGTCGGCGAGCCGCTCGGAATGGACGCCGTGCGCGCGGCGTTCGGCATGTACCAGGTGATGAACGTGAACATGGCGTCGGCGATCCGCGAGATCTCGGTGCAGAAGGGCTGGGATCCGCGCGAGTTCCCGCTCGTCTGCGCGGGCGGCGCCGGTGCGATCCACGCGGCGATGATCGCGCGCGAGCTCGGCATGCGGCGCGTGATCGTGCCGCGCGACGCGGCGATCTTCTGTGCGTCCGGCATGCTGCGCACCGACCTCGCGCACGACTTCGTGCGCAGCCACGCCGCGGTGCTGGGCGACGACGCGCTGCGCGAGCGGCTCGCGGCGCTCGTCGACGCGATGCTGGACGAGGCCAACGGGGTCCTCGAAGCCGAAGGCATCGCGGCGCGAGAGCGGCGCTGGCGCTTCCTGCTCGACCTGCGCTATCGCGGCCAGTACCACGAGGTGCAGGTCGAGCTGGACGAGGCCAGGTTGCGCGCCGGCGACTGGGCGGCGATCCGCGCGGCGTTCGACGACCGCCACGATCGCCTCTACGGATACGCGCTGCGCGACGGCGCGACGCCGGTCGAGATGGTCAGCGTGCGGCTCGCGGCCACCGGCGTCACGACCAAGCCGCCGCCGGTGCGCGAGCCGTTCGACGGCCCGGACGCGGCGCACGCGCTGAAGGGCGCGCGCGCGGTCTTCGAGCCGCAGGCGGGCGCGTTCGCCGACACGCCGGTCTACGACGGCGACCGGCTGCGCCACGGCAACCGCCTCGACGGGCCCGCGATCGTCGAGAAGGTGACCACGACGATCTTCGTGCCGGCCGGATTCGAGCTCGAGGTCGACGCGCTCGGCGGCTGCGTGCTGCAGGACCGCGGCGCCGCGTCGGGGGGCGGCGGCGCGCGCGCCGAAGGCGGCGACATGGGCGGACACGGCGGGAGGACGGCATGAGCGCGCACGGCGAGGAGGCGACATGAGCGCACGCGGCGTCGATCCGATCCGCGCGTCGGTGCTGCACCGGCGGCTGAAGTCGATCACCGGCGAGATGGGCCTGACGCTGCTGCGCACGACCCGCTCGCCGATCCTGAACGAGGCGCGCGACTTCGTCACCGGCCTGTACGACGCGCAGGGCCGCATGCTCGAGCAGACCGAGTACATCCCGGTGCTCGCGTTCGCGCTGCAGCCGGCCTGCGAGCAGGTGATCCGCTTCTTCGGC
>JANJTK010000026.1 GCA_024711155.1 Burkholderiaceae bacterium | reverse complement strand
AGCCAGGGCGGGCGGCGGCTCATGCGCGGCCGTCCGCGCGCGCCGGGGCGCTGCGCCCCGAGGTGCCGCGCCGCGGCGCCGGGCTCATGCAGTGCCGATCCAGTCGCGTACGCCGGCGAGCGCGCTGCCTGCGGTCAGGTCGATGTCGAGCGGCGTCACCGAGACCCAGCCGTTCTCGACCGCGTGGAAGTCGGTGCCCGGTCCGGCCTCGCGCGCCGCGCCGGCGGGCCCGATCCAGTAGATCGTCTCGCCGCGCGGGCTGGTCGCGCGCACCACCGGCTCGGCCAGGTGCCGGCGGCCCAGGCGCGTGACCTGAATGCCCTTCAGCTGCGCCGGCTCGCACGCCGGCACGTTGACGTTGAGCAGCATCGGGCCGCGCAGCGGGTCGCGCACGAAGCGCTCGAGCAGTTCGCGCGCGACCATCGCCGCGGTCGCGAGGTGCTCGTGGCCGCGCCGCGCGAGCGAGAACGCGAACGACGGCACCCCGAGCAGGAAACCCTCCATCGCGGCCGCTACGGTGCCCGAGTAGATCGTGTCGTCGCCCATGTTGGCGCCGTCGTTGATCCCTGACAGCACGAGGTCGGGCTTGTGATCGAGCAGCCCGGTGACTGCGACGTGCACGCAGTCGGTCGGGGTGCCGTTCAGGTACAGGAAGCCGTTGGCCGCCACCCGCACCGACAGCGGGCGGTCGAGCGTGAGCGAATTCGACGCGCCGCTGCGGTCGCGCTCGGGGGCGATGACGGTGACTTCGCCGAACCCGCGCGCCACTTCGGCGAGCGCCTCGATTCCCGGCGAGAAATAGCCGTCGTCGTTGCTGATCAGGATGCGCATGGACGGATTCTATCGAATCGCCAGGCGCCCAAGAATCATCCCTCGGCGGGCCAGTCGCGGATGTACGCCTTCAGCATCCGGTTCTCGAAGCCCTGCTCTTCGAGCACGGCCTTGGCGACGTCGTGAAACGAGATCACGCCCAGCAAGGTGCCGCCGTCCATCACCGGCACGTAGCGCTGGTGCGTGTCGAGCATCACGCGGCGCAGCTCGTTGACGTCCATGTCGGGCGGGACGGCGAAGGGGTCGCGCCGCATCACGTCGCGCACCACGATCTCGGCCACCGGCGCGGTCGGTCCGGCGCGATGCTCGAGCTGGCGCCGGGCGAGCACCTGCAGCACCTCGCGGAACGTCAGCATGCCGGCCAGGCGGCCGCGGTCCATCACGACCAGCGAGCCGATGTCGTGATCCGCCATCGTGATCACGCAGTCGGACAGCATCATTTCCGGGTTGACGGTGAACAGCGTGTTGCCCTTGACCCGAAGTACTTCGCTGACCTGCATGTCGCCTCCCGTGGACCCGACCGCTCGCGCCCCGAGACCCGGGTGCCTGCGGCCATGCTAGCGCATGCCGCGCGCGCCGGACAAGCGAACCGGCGCCAGTCGCGACATCTGCGAAGCCAGCTCGTCCTCGGTGTACGGCTTGGTCAGGAACGCGTCGACCCCGGCGTCGAGCGCAAGCTGGCGGTGCTTCGCCGAGGAGCGCGACGTGATCATGACCACCGGCACCTCGCGTGTATCGGGCCGCTCGCGCAGCGCGCGCACCAGTTCGACCCCGTTCATCCGCGGCATCTCGAGATCGGCCAGCACCAGCGCCGGGACGCGCCGCCGCACGCACTCGAGCGCGTCGACGCCGTCGGACGCGCTGTCGACCTCGTAGCCGAGGTCGCGCGCGAAGATCTCCATCGTGCGGCGCACGCTGACCGAATCGTCGACGACCAGGCACACCGGCGCGGCGACGCGCCCGGCGGCGAGCGCCGGCGCCGCCCGCGCGCCTTCGCGCGCGACCAGCAGCTGCGGCAGGTCGACCACCGGAGCCACCGCGCCGTCGCCCAGCACCGCCGCGCCGGCGATGCCGGGGATCGGCGCCATCCACGACGGCAGCGAGCGCACGACGACGCTGCGCGTCTGCTCCGGCCCGGGCACGCTCACCGCGACACGCTCGCCGCCGGGCAACCGAACCTGCAGTACCGCCGCCGTCGCGGCCTCGACGCCGGGCGGCGAAGCGAAGGCGTCTTCGGGCAACCCGAGCGCATCCTCGATCCGCACCAGGCGCAGCAGACCTTCCGTGCCGCGAAAGCGCGGCTCGCCGCCGTCGGCCTCGACGATGCGCTCGACGCCCAGCACCTGCTCGACGTCGCGCGCCGCGAGGCACAGCACGCAGCGCGCCGAGCGCAGCACGATCGCGGGCACCGCCGCCATGCGCACCGGCAGGCGCAGCCGCACGCGGGTGCCGCGCCCGGCAACCGAGTCGATGTCGAGCGCGCCGCGCTGCTCGCGCACGGCCTGGTTGACGACGTCGAGCCCGATGCCGCGCCCCGACAATTGCGTCGCGTGCGCGCGAGTGGAGAATCCCGGCAGCAGCAGCATGCGCGCGAATCGATTCCACGGCCGTCGTCGCGGCACTCGACGAGCAGTTCGCCGCCGGCACGGTCGAAGGCCAGCACGAGTTTGCCTGCTGCGGGCTTGCCCGCCGCCCGCCGCTCGCCCGGATCCTCGATGCCGTGGTCGACCGCATTGCGCAGCAGGTGCGCGATCGGCTCGACCAGCGCCTGCAGCAGCGGCGCGTCGACTTCGGTTTGTTCGCCGTCGATCCTCAGCTCGATCTCGCGCCCCGTCATCCGCGCGGCCTGACGCGCGGTGCGCCGCCAGCGCGCGACCACGGCGGCGACCTCGACCGTGCGGGTGCGCAGCGCCGCCTCGCGCAGGTCGGCCTGGATGTGATCGAGCTGCGCCAGCGAGTCGCGCAGCGCCGCCACGCTGCCGCCGAGCTGCTGCTCGATCAGGCGGCCGTCGTGGCCCGACTCGGCGATGCGGCGCGACACCATGTGCAGGTCGTCGTACTCGTCGAGTTCGAGCGCGTCGAAGTCCGCGCGCACCCGCCGCTCGTCGAGCGCGAGGCTGCGCACGTCGACCAGGCGCTCGAGCTCGGCCGCGAGGTCCTGCAGCTGGTCGGTGTCGGTACGCAGCGTCCCGCGCACGCGCTCGACTTCGAGCGCCTGTTCCTGCGCGCGTCCGAGCAGGATCGACGCCTCGTCGGCGAAGGCGAGCAGCCGGCCGATCAGCGCTGCCGGGACCCGCAGCCACGCATCGCCGGCGGGGCTCGCGTCACCGGCGGGGCTCGCGGGGCTGGCGTCGGTTGCTTCGGAAGTCGGCTTCGCTTCGGGGCCGGCAATCGCCGCCCCCGGGTCGTCGAGCAGGCGCGCGGTCCACGCGCGCAGGCGCTCGAGCAATTCGAGCGCGCCGGACGGCGCCGGCCCGATGCCGGCGACCGCCTCGCTCATCTGCGCCAGGCAGTCGGCGGCCTCCAGCAGCGCGGCGTCGAGGCCCGGCGCCGGCGCGGCCGCGCCAGCGGGAATCAGCTGCAGCAGATCCTCCAGCTGATGGGCGAGCGCGGCGATGCCCCGCACGCCCACCGTGTTGGCGGACCCCTTCATCGTGTGAGCGACGCGCAGCGCCTGCGCGATCGCGCCGGCCGCGCCCGCGTGCACGCGGTCGAGAGCCGCGGAGAGCTCTTCCGACAGCGCCGGCAGCTCGCGCAGCAGATTGTCGACCACGTTGCGGTCGGCGTCCGCAGGGATGTCGAGCGCCAGGTCGCGCTCGCCGACCGGCTCGTCCGTCATCGAGACGCGTCGGGTAGCGACCGGCGCGAGCGTCGCAAACTGCCTGCGCGCGGCGTCGAGCAACGGGGCCGGCGCCGGATCGGGCCAGGCCGGTTCGCCCAGCAGCCGCAGCGCCGGCGCAGCGGTGTCCGCCGACGGCGCCCTGAAGAGCCGCTCCCAGGCGGCTGCGAATCCCGCCAGCAGCCCGCGCAGCCCTTCGTCGAAGCGCTCCGGCTCGCTGGCCAGCTGCGCGAGGCTGCGCGCGAGGCACCCGAGCGCCGCCGCCGTCGGCGCCAGTCCGACGTAGCCGATCGCGTTCGCATAACGTTCGACCGCGTCGGCAGCGGCTTCGAGCGCCACCTTCCGCTCGCTGCGATCCGGTTTCGACCCCGGCTCGAGCGCCGGCGCGAATTCCTCCGCGAGCTGCGTCGCCGCCTCGGCGAGCATCGCGAGCTCGTCGGCGCCGACGGCGACCGTAGCGGCAGCACCGGCGGCATCTCCGACCCGCTCGCCGACGCCGACGCCGACGCCCTCGCCGACGCCCTCGCCGACGCCCTCGCCGACGCCCTCGCCGACGCCCTCGCCGACGCCCTCGCCGACACCCTCGCCGACACCCTCGCCGACACCCTCGCCCTCGCCGTCGACTGCCCCGTCCGCCGCAGCGCTGCGCGCTCCGGCCGCCGCGATCCGCTGCGCATCCTCCGCCAGCCGGCGCTCGATCGACGCGACGAAGTCCGGGCGCAGCCGTTTCGACAGGCCCGGCCAGTCGCGCAGCCGCGCCACCAGGAGACCCGCGTCGGGCAGCGGCAGCTGTCCGCCGCAGAACGCGATCGCGTCGCCGACCCAGCCCTCGGCCGAGGCCAGCTCGAGCGCCGCGTCTTCGGGGTCCGCGGCGCCCAGCAGGTGCGCGCGCAGCAGCCCGACGGTCTGCAGCAACCCGATCAGTTCCAGTTCCCGCGCCGCCGTCGCCAGCCGCTCGAGCGCGACCGACATTCCGGCCCGCCATCCGTGCGACGGCCGTGCGCCGCCTGCGGCCGAATCGGCCGGCAGCGCCCCCACCACGTCGACGTCGGTCGCCGCCACCAGCGGCTCGAGCAGTCCGACCGCGGCGGCGTCGAGCGCGTCCAGGCGCGCGTCGCCCGCCCGCGGATCCGGCCGGCCGGAGCGACTCACGACCTCGCCTCGCAGCTAGCTCGCATCGGACACCTTGAACACACGCACTTCGTCGACCAGCGAGCGCGCGTACTCGACCAGTCGCCGCGTTTCGATCGACTGCGCGCGCAACTGGCGCGCCGTCTCGGCGCTCGCCTCGCGGATCACGGCCGCGCGCGCCTGCAGCGCCGAACTCGCCTGCGCCTGTTCGTCGGCGGTCGCCGCGATCTCGCGCACGTTGGCCACCAACGACCCGGTCTCGAGCTGCGTGCGCCGCATCGCCCCTCCAGCGTCGTCAGCGAGCCGGCTGATCTCGACCACCTGCGAGATCGCTTCGTTCATCGCCCGGGCGGTCTCGTGCGCCCCGGTCTGGATCGCGTTGACCAGCCGCGCAATGCGCACGGTCGATTCGCGCGCCGACTCCGACAGTCGCCGGACTTCGTCGGCCACCACCCCGAAGCTGCGCCCGGCCTCGCCCGCGCTCGCCGCCTGCATCGACGCGTTCAGCGCCAGGATGCCGGTGCGCTCGGCGATGCCCTGGATGATTCCGACCGCCTCGCCGATCTCCTGCGAGCGTTCACCGAGCCGCTTGATCCGCACGCCGGTCTCGCGGATCAGTTCGCGCGACTGCACGATGCCCTGCAACGTCGTGCCGACCACCTCGACGGCCTGCGCGGTTTCCGCCGCGGCGCGTGCCGCCGACTCATTCGCCTGGCGCGCCCGCTCGGCCACGCTGACGAGCGCCTGCGCCGCCTGCGCCAGTTCGGTCGCCGCCGCGCCGACCTCGCGCTGCTCGCGCGCCGCCGCCTGGATCGCGCGATCCGACTGGCCGCGCACCGCGAAGGTCGCCTGCCCGACGTCGGCCGAGAGCGCGGCGACGTTGGCCAGCGCGCGCCCGGTCTCCTCGGTGAGCAGGTTCAGCGCATCGGCGATCGCGCCGGTCACGTTCTCGGTCACCGGCACGCGCAGCGTCAGGTCCTTGGTCGACGCGATGTTCCCGACCGCCTGCATGATCGCGATCACCGAGTCGTTGAGGTCTTCGCTGTCGCGGATCGTGCGGTCCAGGTGGGCGACGCGATCGTCGAGCAGCCGGTCGAGCGCATTGGCTAGGCCGGCGAACTCGTCGCGTCCGCGCCAGCGCACGCGCGCTTCGAGATCGCCCGCGGCGAGCGCCTCGAGAGTCGCCTGGATGCGCTCGATCGGCTCGCTGGCCGCGCTCGCCAGCCGGCGACCGTAGAAGAACCCGCCGAGCGCAAGCAGGGCGGCGACCGTCATCGTCACGGCGGCGGCGCGCACCGCCTGCGCGCCATCGATCCATCCGCTGGTGAGCAGCCAGGCCAGCAGCGCGGCGAGCGCAGCCACCGCCAGCGGCACCGCCGCGAGGACGCCGATGCCCAGGCGCAGCTGGCGCGCGAACGAGCGTGCGGCCATCGCTCAGCCCCGCGCCAGCGCTTCGAACAGCCGCTGCGGTTCGACCTCGAGCCAGGCCGTGCCGGCGGTGCCCGCGGTGCCGGCGGTGCTGGAGGTGCTGGCCGCGTCGGCGGCGCGCGTATTCCTCGTCGAGGCCGCGGTTCGCGCCGCCTCGAGCTCGGCAGCGAACGAGCACCCCGCCGGCACGCGCAGCGCCGCGCGCGCGCCCTGCGGCAGCGGCTGCGGCGCCGCGTCGACCACCAGCGCCGCTTCCGGCGGCGCGCCGACCACCAGCACGTCGCAGCGCCGCACGCCGATCGTCTCATTGGCGCGCCGCGCCGGATCGAACACCACCAGCGGCTGCCCGCGCAACTGCATCAGTCCCGCGACGCGCGCCGGCGCGAGCGGCAACGGATGCACCGTCGCACCGGCCACGAACTCGAGCGCCGTGCCGAGCGGCAGCGCCAGCGGCACGCCGGCCACCCGCGCGCCGAAGCGCGCGACCGCCGCCGCACCGGGCCGCGGCCCCTCGCCGCCGGGCCTCGGCCCCTCGCTCGTCGCGGCCGTCATGCGAGCGCGAACCTCAGCGCGTCGATCACCTGCGCATCGCTGAAGGGCTTGCCGATGAGCGCCTTGCCCCCCTGCATGCGCGCCCAGACCTGGTCGGCGCGCTGGCACTTGGTCGAGACGAACACCACCGGGATCGCGCGCGTCTGCGGATCGACCGCCAGCCTGCGGCAGGCCTGGTAGCCGTCCATGTCCGGCATCACGATGTCCATGAAGATGATCGACGGGCGCTCGGCGCGCGCCTTCTCGAGGGCTTCGCTGGCGCTGCCGGCGGTGCTGACCCGCCACCCGGCGCCCGCGAGGATTCCCGTCATGCGTTCGCGCGCGCTCGCGAGGTCGTCGACCACCAGCGCGGTGTGTCCTTCGCGTGGCATCTGCGTCACTCCGCCGCCGTGCGCGGCGCGCGCGGCGCAACCGCGCCAGCGCCGTCCGGCGCCTGCCGCGTCGGCTCGGGGTCGCCGCTCAGCCGGATCATCCCGCTCAGGTCGTCGATCGCCAGCGAGCGCCGCAAGTGCTTGACGATGGCCGCTTCGAGCTGCCTGAGCGGCACCGGCTTGACGAGATAGCTGCTGCAGCCGGCCAGCGCGCCGCGCGCAAGGTCGAACGGCGACGAGCGACTGGTCAGGATGATCACCGGCGTGCCGCGGCGCGCGCGCCGGATCTGCCGCGTCAGCGCGTAGCCGTCGACGTCGGGCATCACGACGTCGACCAGCACGAGATCGTAGTGGGCCGTGCCGAGCAGCTGCATCGCCTCCGCGGCGCTCGCCGCGGCATCGCAGCCGACGCGCATGCGCGCGAACGCGATCGACAGCTGCTTGCGCACCGTCGGGCTGTCGTCGACGACGAGCACGCGAATCTGTGGCGATGCCGACTCGGCGTCGATCGGAAACGGCACGAGGTTCGAGGTCGCCTCGCCGCCGCGCGGCGGCCACGGCTGCGCGAGCTGCTCGGCCAGTCGCGTCGGCTCGGTTGTGTGCCCAGTTGTGTACCCAGGTGTGTGCC
>JANJTK010000010.1 GCA_024711155.1 Burkholderiaceae bacterium | reverse complement strand
CGGATCGCGGTGCGCGAAGCGGTGCTCGGCCAGACGCTGCCGTTCTCGCTGGTCGGGTTGCCGGCGCTCAGTCTGCCGGTTGGCCTGGTCGACGGGTTGCCGATGGGCCTGCAGGTGGTGGGCAGGCGCAACGCTGACGCTGCGCTGCTGGCCCTCGGGCGGTGGCTCGAGGCCACCGTCGGCGTGACCCCGATGTCGCCCGAGGAGTACTGACGCTCAGCGCGGCGCCATCCGGATCGCGCCGTCGAGGCGGATCGTTTCGCCATTGAGCATCGGGCTGGCGAAGATGTTCGACACGAACTGCGCGTATTCTTCGGGCCGCCCGAGACGCGACGGAAACGGCACCTGGCGCGCGAGCGAATCCTGCGCTTCCTGCGGCAGGCTGTCCATCAGCGGCGTCAGGAACAGCCCCGGCGCGATCGTCACGACGCGGATGCCGTCGCGCGAGAGGTCGCGGGCAATCGGCAGCGTCATGCCGACGATGCCGCCCTTGGACGCCGAATAGGCGGCCTGGCCGATCTGGCCGTCGAAGGCCGCCACCGACGCGGTGTTGACGATGACGCCCCGCTCGCCTTCCTCGTTGGGCGTGTTCTTCACCATGGCAGCCGCCGCGAGGCGGATCATGTTGAAGCTGCCGATCAGGTTGATCCCGACCACCTTCGAGAACATCGCGAGCGAGTGCGGCGCGCCGTCCTTGCCGATCGTCCGGGCGGGCGGCCCGATGCCGGCGCAGTTGACCAGCCCGACCAGTTGGCCCATCGACTGCGCGGCCGCGACCGCCGCCTGCGCGTCCGCCTCGCTGGTGACGTCGCAGCGCACGAACTTCGCGCGCGCGCCCAGCGCCGCGGCGTGCTTCTCGCCGGCCTCCGCATTGACGTCGGCGATGACGACCTGCCCGCCTTCGTCGATCACGCGCCGCGCCGTCGCGCCGCCCAGGCCCGACGCTCCGCCGGTGACCAGCACCACGTTGCCTGAAAACTTCATCCGCTACCTCTGCTTCTGTCTGGCAAGGGGACCCGCTTCGGGGACTCAGTGCGCGCCGTAGAGCGTTCCCATCAGCGGCACGATCAGCAGCGCCACGATGTTGATGATCTTGATCAGCGGGTTGATGGCCGGGCCGGCGGTGTCCTTGTACGGGTCGCCGACCGTGTCGCCGGTCACCGCGGCCTTGTGGGCTTCGGAGCCCTTGCCGCCGTGGTGGCCCTCCTCGATGTACTTCTTGGCGTTGTCCCACGCGCCGCCGCCGGTGCACATCGAGATCGCGACGAACAGGCCGGTGACGATGGTGCCCATCAGCAGCCCGCCGAGCGCCGCCGGGCCGAGCAGCAGGCCCACGAGCACCGGCACCGCGACCGGCAGCAGCGACGGCACGATCATCTCGCGGATCGCCGCGCTGGTGAGCAGGTCGACGGCGCGCGAGTAGTCGGGCTTGGCGGTGCCTTCCATGATCCCCTTGATTTCGCGGAACTGGCGGCGCACTTCCTCGACCACGGCGCCGGCGGCGCGTCCCACCGCCTCCATCGCCATCGCGCCGAACAGGTACGGAACGAGGCCGCCGATGAACAGGCCCACGATCACCATGTGGTTCGACAGGTCGAAGGTGACCGCGATGTGCTCCGACTCGAGCGCGTGCGTGTAGTCGGCGAACAGCACCAGCGCGGCGAGGCCGGCCGAGCCGATCGCGTAGCCCTTGGTGACCGCCTTGGTCGTGTTGCCGACCGCGTCCAGCGGGTCGGTGATGTTGCGCACCGAGTCGGGCAGCTTGGCCATCTCGGCGATGCCGCCGGCGTTGTCGGTGATCGGGCCGTAGGCGTCGAGCGCGACCACGATTCCGGCCATCGACAGCATCGACGTCGCCGCCACGGCGATGCCGTAGAGGCCGCCGAGCGCATACGAGGCGATGATCGCGGCGCACACCAGCAGCACCGGCCACGCGGTCGACTTCATCGACACCGCGATGCCGGCGATGATGTTGGTCGCGTGACCCGTGGTCGACGACTGCGCGACGTACTTGACCGGTGCGAACTGCGTGCCGGTGTAGTACTCGGTGACCCAGACGATCAGGCCGGTCAGCGCCATGCCGACGACCACGCACAGCCACAGGCTGGTCGTCGACATGCCGGCGGCCGACAGGTCGGCACCGCCGAACACCCAGTTCGTGATCGGGTACGCGGCGATCGTGGCGATCCCGCCGGCCCACGCGAGGCCGCGATAGAGCGCCGGCATCACGTTGGTCTGGCCCGGCTTCGCCTTGACGAACATCGCGCCGATGATCGACGCGATGATCGACAGCCCGCCCAGGATCAGCGGATACATCGCCGCCTCCGCCTCGGCGCCGGCGACCATCAGCGCGCCCAGCAGCATCGTCGCGATCAGCGTGACCGCGTAGGTCTCGAACAGGTCCGCGGCCATGCCGGCGCAGTCGCCGACGTTGTCGCCGACGTTGTCGGCGATCACGCCCGGGTTGCGCGGATCGTCCTCCGGAATCCCGGCCTCGACCTTGCCCACCAGGTCCGAGCCGACATCGGCGCCCTTGGTGAAGATGCCGCCGCCGAGTCGCGCGAAGATCGAGATCAGCGACGAGCCGAACGCCAGGCCGATCAGCGGCTTCAGGATCGTGTACAGATCGGTGCCCGCGGGCGCCGAGGCCTGCAGCATGCCGTAGTAGCCGGCCACGCCGAGCAGGCCCAGGCCGACCACCAGCATGCCGGTGATCGCGCCGCCGCGGAACGCGACGGCGAGCGCCTCGCCGATGCCCTTGGTCGCGGCCTGCGTGGTGCGCACGTTCGCGCGCACCGACACGTTCATGCCGATGTAGCCGGCCGCACCCGACAGGATCGCGCCGATCGCGAAGCCGATCGCGGTCGGCAGTCCCAGGCCGGGCACGAACCAGATCAGGAGGAACAGGATCACCCCGACCACGCCGATGGTGCGGTACTGGCGGTTCAGATAGGCCTTGGCGCCCTGCTGGATCGCCGCGGCGATCTCCTGCATGCGCGCGTTGCCCGCGTCGAGAGACAGGATCCAGCGGCTGGATACGATGCCGTAGATCAATGCCGCCAGCCCGCAGGCCAGGGCCAGCCAAAGACCTGCCGAGGTCGCAGTCATTTGTGAACCTCCATCCGGATTTACGTGGTGTTTGAGTCTGGAATTGTGAAGCTGGGTTCGAAACGGGTCGAGTGGTGTCGGCCTGAACGCGGGCGAGAGTTTACTTGAGCGCCTCGAGCGCGCGGGCGGCGATCTCTTCGACGCTGCCCACGCCCGAGATGCGCCGGAAGGCGGGGGCGGCGGATTCCCCGGTCTGCTCCCAGGCGCGGTAGAAGTCGATCAGCGGGCGCGTCTGCGCGCGGTAGACGTCCAGGCGCCGGCGCACGGTCTCCTCGCGGTCGTCGTCGCGCTGCACCAGCGGCTCGCCGGTCAGGTCGTCGCGACCGGGCGCGCGGGGAGGGTTGAACCTGAGGTGATAACTGCGGCCGCTCGCCGGGTGCACGCGGCGCCCGCTCATGCGCTCGACGATGTCGGTATCGGGAACGTCGATCTCGAGCACGAAGTCGATCGCCACGCCGGCCGCCTTCATCGCGTCGGCCTGCGGGATCGTGCGCGGGAAGCCGTCGAACAGGTAGCCGCTGCGGCAGTCGGGCGCCTGCAGGCGCTCCATGACGAGCCGCACGATGATTTCGTCGGACACCAGCATCCCGGCGTCCATCACTTCCTTGACCGCGCGCCCGGTCGGGGTCCCGGCGGCGATGGCGGCGCGCAGCATGTCGCCGGTCGAAATCTGCGGAATGCCGAACTTCCTGGTGATGAACGCGGCCTGCGTGCCTTTGCCCGCACCGGGCGGCCCAAGAAGGATCAAGCGCATGGACGGTGTCTGGAGAAGAGGGTCGGGTCGCGCCGGGGCGACGGCCGGGCTCGGGGCGCGATCGGCCAGCGCGGCGCCGACCGATGCGCGGCCGTCGCCCGCAAAACCGGCGAAGAATACCCCTTATGGGGGGGGCGGGTCAATTTCGGGGGCGCCGGCAGACAGCGCCGCGCGCACCCGTTCGAGGTCCTCGGGGGTGTCGACGCCGCCCGGCGGCGCGTGCGGCGTCAGCAGCACGGCGATCCGGTAGCCGTGCCACAGCGCGCGCAGCTGCTCGAGCGATTCGAGCGTCTCGAGGGGCGAGCGGGCGAGTCCCGGGAACGCGTCGAGGAACGCCGCGCGGTACGCGTACAGCCCGATGTGGCGCAGCGGCAACCCGCTGCCCGACAGTCCAAACGGCAGGCGCTGCGGCAGCCGGCCCGGGAAGCCGGCGAGCGCGTCGCGCTCGAACGGCACCGGCGCGCGCGAGAAGTACAGCGCGCGCTGCTCGCGGTCGCAGACGACCTTGACCACGTTGGGATCGAGATAAGCGTCGACGTCGTCGATCGGGTGCGCGGCGGTCGCGATCGCGCAGTCGGGCGCCTGCGCCAGCCGGGCGGCGACCGCGCGCACCAGCGCGGGCGGAATCAGCGGCTCGTCGCCCTGGACGTTGACCACGATGCGGTCCTCCGGCAGCCCGAGCAGGCGCGCCGCCTCGGCCAGACGGTCCGTGCCGGACGGGTGGTCGTCGCGGGTCATGACCGCCTCGAAACCGAAGGCGCGCACGGCCTCGGCGATGCGCGGCGAGTCGGTCGCGACCGCCACCCGCAGCGCGCCGGCGCGCGCGGCGCGCTCGGCCACCCGCACGACCATCGGCTTGCCGCCGAGATCGGCCAGCGGCTTGTCGGGCAGGCGGGTCGAAGCGAGGCGCGCAGGAATCAACGCGACGAAATCGGGCACGGCAGTTCCGCGCTCTTCCGTGGCCGCGACCGGGGCGGCGCGCGTGCCGGAGCCGGCGCCGGACGCGCCGCTCACTCGGCGTCGCCGAGCTTGCGCGCCTCGTCGACCAGCATGCGCGGCATGCCGTCGCGCAGCGGGAACGCGAGGCGGTCGTGGCGGCACACGAGTTCGCCTTCGGGCGGCACGCCGTCGGCGGCGGCCTCGCCGCGCCGGTGCTCCAGCGGCCCGTGGCACAGCGGGCAGACGAGAATGTCAAGCAGGCGGGAGTCCACGGATCGTCTCGGTCAGCCAGTCGATGAATTCGGGTTGCGGCACGGCGCGCACTTCGAGCGCCCAGCAGCGCGGGTCGGCCCACGCGCTGCATTTTACGGCGTCCTTCGTGGTCATGACGACGACCGGCTCGGGTTGCGCGGCGAGTTCGTGCGGCTGCAGCGCGACGTGGTCGCCGGGCGCGACGCAGCGCGCAGCGAGGCCGAGCGCGCGCAGCGTGTCGGCGAAGCGCTGCGGGGCGCCGGTGCCGGCGATCGCCGCCACCGGCCGGCCGGCGACGAAGGCCGCGAACTCGCGCGCAGCGATCGGCGCTGCGCTTCCCGCGACCGCCACGAAGCGCAGCGGCTCGATCCGGAAGCGAAACTGGCGCGGGTGAGTGAGCGGAGCGCTCGCGTCGCCGTTCAGCAACAGTGCGTCCATCGTCGTGGCCTGCGCCAGCGGCGCGCGCAGCGGCCCGGCCGGCAGCAGCCGCCCGTTGCCGATCCCGCGCTCGTCGAACACCGCCAGTTCCACGCTGCGCGCCAGTGCCGCGTGCTGCAGGCCGTCGTCGCAGACGACGACGTCGAGTTCCGGGTGGGTCGCGCACAGCAGTGCGACGGCGTCGGCGCGGCGCCGCCCCGCCGCCACCGGGACGCCGGTGGCCTGCGCGAGCATGACCGCTTCGTCGCCGGCCTGCGCGGGATCGTCGCCGGGCCGCACCAGCCGCGCTTCGCTGCGCTGCGCCCCGTAGCCGCTTGCGACGATGCCGGCGCGCAACCCGCGCGCTGCCAGTGCGCCGACGATGGCGGCGACCAGCGGCGTCTTGCCGGTGCCGCCGGCGACGAAGTTGCCCACCACCACGACCGGCAGCCGCGGCGATGGCAGCGCCCGCACGCGGGCGCGCCGCCGGCGCGCCACGACGCCGGTGAGCAGCGCCAGCGGCGCCAGCGCGCTGCGCAGCGCGCGCAGCGGCATTCCCGGGTGCGCGTCGTACCAGAGGTGCCGCAGCAGCGCCTCGACTCGGGCACGGGGCAGGAGGCTCATCGGTGGCGTGGTGCGCGGGCGGGCGTGGCGCGGGAAGGCGTGTCGGCGAGCCGCGCTCGCTGCGTCAGCGTCGCGGCGAACGCGCCGGCGCGCCGCCGCCGGATTCGGTCTGGGCGGCGAAGCTGACGCGCGCGATGCCGGCCTGGCGCGCCGCCTCCAGCACGCCGACGACCGCCTGGTGCGTGGCGCCGGCGTCGGCGTGGATGACCAGCAGCGCCTCCTCGCGTCCCGCGCTCGCGCGGCGCAACTCGGTCGCCAGCGCCGGCGCCGCGACCAGGCGCGGCTTGCCGGCGTCCATCAGGTAGCGGCCGTCGGCCGAGACCGCGAGGACGATCTCGTCCGGACGCGTCGCGAGCGCCTCCGCGCTCGCGCTCGGCAGGTCGACCTTCAGTTCGGTGAACTTCGAGTAGGTCGTCGTGACCATCAGGAAGATCAGGATCACCAGCAGCACGTCGATCAACGGGATGAAGTTGATCTCCGGCTCGTCGCGCCGGAGGCCGCGGCGGAAGTTCATCGCACCCGGCCGCTCAGCGTGTCGACCAGGCGCAGCGACTGCTGCTCCATTTCGACCAGGTAACTGTCGACGCGCGCGCGGAAGTGCCGGTACGCGATCAGCGCCGGGATCGCGATCAGGATCCCGAGCGCCGTGTTGTAGAGCGCCACCGAGATGCCGTGCGCGAGCTGCTGCGGGTTGGCGACGCCGGACGGACCCTGTGCACCGAAGATCTCGATCATGCCGACCACCGTGCCGAACAGGCCCATCAGCGGTGCGGTGGTCGCGATCGTCCCGAGCGCCGACAGGTAGCGCTCGAGTTCGTGGGCGACCGCGCGCCCGCATTCCTCCATCGCCTCCTTCATCAGCTCGCGGTCCGCGCCTTCGTGGCGCAGGCCGCTGGCCAGGATGCGGCCGAGCGGCGAGTTGGCCGACAGCTTCGCGATCATTTCGGGGGCCATCGGCTGCGAGCGCCGCAGGCCGATCACCTCGTCTAGCAGGCCGGGCGGCATCACCCTGGCCCGCTTCAGCGACAGGGAGCGCTCGATGATCAGTGCCACGGCGGCCACCGATGCCGCAAGGAGGAACCACACGGGCCAGCCAGCGGCCTGGATCAGGGACAGCAATTCGTTCTCCGGTGGACGACCAGCCGAGGGCCCGCATCCGAGGACCCGCATCCGAGGGCTCGCCTCCGGGGGCCTGCGTCGGAGGGCCCGCAATTGTCGGGCGATTTCGGCGCGTGGGGCAAGTTGGACCGCCCGGCGGCGTCCTGCCCGCAGTGCAGCGGCGTCCGCCAACGTGCCGCCGCCCCGTTTTCTGTGGACAAGTCTGTGGACAAGGCGCCGCAGCATGCGCCGGAAAGCGCGCCGATTCTGGCGCCGAGCTGATTCGAGTGTGCGCAGCAGCAGTTTTTCGGCGATGAATCATATACTTGCGCGTGTCGCTCGGAGGCGCAGGGCCCGCCGACCGAGCGGTCCGCGCCGCGAGCCGCGTGTGGAAAGGTTTGGCCCTGGAACCCGCATGGATACTGGATCCGGCAACGAAAATCACGGCGTGGCGCGGGAAATCCTGACGGTTGGCCAGCTGAACCGTCTGGTGGCGGGCTTGTTGCAGCGCGCGATTCCGCCCGTCTGGGTGTCCGGGGAGATTTCGAACTTCACGCGCGCGGCGAGCGGGCACTGGTACTTCACGCTCAAGGACGCCGCGGCGCAGGTGCGCGCGGTGATGTTCCGCGGGCGCGCGCAGTACGTCGACTTCGTCCCGCGCGAGGGCGATCGGGTCGAGGTCCGCGCCCAGGCGAGCCTTTACGAGCCGCGTGGCGACTACCAACTCGCCGTCGAGACGATGCGCCGCGCCGGCGCGGGCGACCTCTACCAGCGCTTCCTGCGGCTCAAGGCCCGCCTGCAGGACGAGGGGCTGTTCGACGAAGCGCGCAAGCGCCCGCTGCCCGCTGCCCCGCGCGCGATCGGCATCGTCACGTCGCCGCGGGCGGCGGCGCTGCGCGACGCGCTGACGACGCTGCGGCGACGCTCGCCGGCGACGCCGGTGGTCGTCTATCCGACGCCGGTGCAGGGCGCGGACGCGCCGGCGGCGATCGTGGCGGCACTCGCGGCCGCCGCGCGCCGGCGCGAGTGCGACGTGCTGCTGCTGGTGCGCGGGGGCGGGTCGATCGAGGATCTGTGGGCGTTCAACGACGAGGCGGTCGCGCGCGCGGTCGCCGCGTCGCCGATCCCGGTGGTGTGCGGGGTCGGCCACGAGACCGACTTCACGATCGCGGACTTCGTCGCCGACCTGCGCGCGGCGACGCCCACCGCGGCCGCCGCGCTGGCGTCTCCCGACCGGCGCGTGCAGCTGGCCGCGGTGCAGCGGGCCGGCGAGCGCGTGGCGAGCGCGTGGCGGCGGCGCCAGGAGTCGCTCGAGCAGCGGCTCGACACGGCGGCGCGCCTGCTGCGCTCGCCGGCGGCGCAATGGAACGAACGCGCGCTGCGCCTGGGTGCGCTCGCGCAGCGGCTCGCCACCGGTGCGCGTGCCGCTTTCTCGGCGCGCGCACTTCGCATCGAGCGGCTGCGCGCCGGGCTGCGCGCGCCACGCGGCGACGTGGCCTCGCAGCGGCTCGCCGCTGCC
>JANJTK010000275.1 GCA_024711155.1 Burkholderiaceae bacterium | reverse complement strand
CTCAACCGGATGGACGCCGCCGAGCCCTACGCCTTCGACCCGTCCGGCGACCTGCGATTGCGGCTGGCGAAGCGCGTGCGCCGCGAGGCCTTGCGGAGGGGGGGCGAGGACCGCCTGCTGGAGGAGGCCGACTCGCATTTTGGCATGCCGGCGTCGCCCCTGGCCCATGCCGCGAGCCTGCATGTGCCGCTCTTTGCGGAGGCGGGCACCGCTCGCGTGGCCAACGGCGCGAGCGCCGCAGCGGTTAGGGTGACGTCGACGCCAGCTTCGACGCCAGCTTCGACGCCAGAAGCTGGTTGACCTTTCGCGGATCGGCGCGACCGCCGGAGCGCTTCATCACGGCGCCCACCAGCACGCCCAGCAGCTTCTTCTCCCCCGCCGCGAGCCGCCGCGTTTCGTCGGGGTGCGCGTTCCAGACCTCGTCGACCCACGCCACCAGCGCACCGTCGTCGCTCACCTGCCGCAGTCCCTCGCGCTCGGCAATCGCCGCGGGGGTCCCGCCATCGCGCACCATGATGGCGAAGATCTTCTTCGCGGCGCTGATGGAGACCGTCCCGTCACGCACGATGCCGAGCAGGGCCGCGAGGTCCGTGGCCGGGACGCGCAGGTCGGTGATGGTGATGCCCGCATTCTTGAGGTAGGCGAGTACCTCACCCATCACCCAGTTGGCCGCTGCCTTGCCGTCCCCGTGCGCCAGCGCGACCGACTCGAAGTAGTCGGCGAGGGCACGGCTCGCCGTGAGCACCCCGGCATCGTAGGGCGTGAGGGCGTACGCCGCCTGCAGGCGCGCGCGCCGGGCGGACGGCAATTCGGGGAGGGCACGGCGCAGTTCCTCGATCTCGTCGTCGCGAAGGATCAAGGGAGGCAGGTCGGGTTCGGGAAAGTAGCGATAGTCGTGGCTCCCCTCTTTGCTCCTGGCGGGACGCACCTCATGGCGATTGGCGTCCCAGAGCAGGGTCTGCTGCACGACGTCCCCGCCGGCATCGAGGAGCGCACACTGCCGCTCGAACTCCGCGGCGATGGCGCGCTCGACCCCCGAGAACGAGTTCATGTTCTTGATCTCG
>JANJTK010000153.1 GCA_024711155.1 Burkholderiaceae bacterium | reverse complement strand
GCGTGGTAGCCCGGCTGCGCCTCGCGCTCGAGCAGCACCGTGCGGCCGTGCGGCGCGAGCCAGTAGCCGAGCGAGGCGCCGGCGATGCCGGCACCGACGACGAGGAACCCGGCCTGCGTGCTGGGGAGATGCTCCACGGTGTCTTCGCGCCTGCGGGCGCGCGGCCGCGGCGATCTCGGGGGGACACCCGCATCGTGGCGCGGCGCCCCGCGCGCTGTCAATCGGCCTTGCCGGCGTCGCCCCTGACGGCCGCCGTCGCGACGGGGTGCGCGTGGCGCGCGTCGATCCCCTCGACGACATTGACGACGTACTCGGCGATGTTCTTCGCGTGGTCGCCGATCCGCTCGAGCGACTGGACGACGAACACCAGGTCCATCGCGGCCGTGATGCACCCGGGGTCGGCGGACATCCGCGCGACCAGCTCGTCGTTGAGCTCGTTGCGCAGCGCGTCGACCGCACGGTCGCGTTCGACCAGGTCGTCGGAGGCGCGCGCGTCGTGGCGCACGAACGCATCGAGCGCCTGGCCGAGCATCGCGACGACCAGCCCCGCCATCGTCTGCACCTTCTCGAGCGGCAGCGCCGCGCGGCCCGAGTACGCGTCGAGGTGGCGGCACTTGTAGGCGATCTTCTTCGCCTCGTCGCCGATCCGCTCGAGGTCGTTGACGGCGTGAATCGCGGCCATCACCTCGCGCAGGTCGACCGCAATCGGCTGGCGCCGCGCGATGATGCGGTTGCACAGCAGGTCGACCTGAACGTGCAGCTGGTTGACGACCTGCTCGTCAGCCAGCACGTCGGCCACCAGCCTCAGGTCGTTGAGCCGCAGTGCCTCGGCGGCGCGCCGAACCTGTCGCTCGACGAGCCCGCCCATCGACATGACAGCGGTGCGCATGCCCTCGATGTCGTCGTCGAAAGCCCGGTCTGTGTGTTCGTGGACCATGGGTCTCGCCCTCCGTTGACCGCCGCCTCAGCCGAAGCGTCCGGTGATGTAGTCCTCGGTCGCCTTCTTCTTCGGCTTGATGAAGATCTCGTCGGTGCGCCCGAACTCGACCAGCTCGCCGAGGTACATGTAGGCGGTGAAGTCCGAGATCCGCGCCGCCTGCTGCATGTTGTGCGTGACGATCGCGATCGTGTACTCGTTCTTGAGCTCGTTGACCAGCTCCTCGACCTTCGCGGTCGAGATCGGGTCGAGCGCGCTGGTCGGCTCGTCGAGCAGCAGCACCTCGGGGCGCACCGCGACCATGCGCGCGATGCACAGCCGCTGCTGCTGGCCGCCCGACAGGCTCAGGCCGCTCTGGCCGAGCTTGTCCTTGACCTCGTCCCACAGCGCCGCCTTGCGCAACGCCCACTCCACCCGGTCGCGCATGTCGCTGGCGGAGAGGCTGTCGTAGAGGCGCACGCCGAACGCGATGTTCTCGAAGATCGTCATCGGGAACGGCGTCGGCTTCTGGAACACCATGCCGACCTTCGCGCGCAGCAGGTTCACGTCCTGCGCCGGGTCCAGGATGTTGCGGCCGTTGAAGCGGATCTCCCCGACCGCGCGCTGGTTCGGGTACAGGTCGAACATGCGGTTGAGGGTGCGCAGCAGCGTCGACTTGCCGCAGCCCGACGGCCCGATGAAGGCGGTCACGCGGTGGCGCGCGATGTCGAGCGAGACGTCGCTCAGGCCCTTGAACCTGCCGTAGAAGAACGACAGGTCGCGCACCTCGATCACCGGAGGCGGCGTCTCCTGCAATGCCTGACTCATCCCGCGTATCCTCCGGGTCTCACGCGCGCACCTTGTCGCGGAACATCACGCGCGCGAGCACGTTGATGCCCAGCACGATCACCGCGATCAGCGCCGCGCCGCCCCAGGCGAGCCGCTGCCAGTCCTCGTAGGGACTCATCGCGAAGTTGTAGATCACCACCGGCAGGTTGGCCATCGGCTTGCTCATGTCGGTGTTGTAGAACTGGTTGTTCAGCGCCGTGAACAGCAGCGGCGCGGTCTCGCCGATGATCCGCGCCACCGCCAGCAGCACCCCGGTCACGACGCCGCCGCGCACCGCGCGCAGCGTCACCGCCAGGCTCACCTTCCAGCGCGGCGCGCCGAGCGCGAACGCCGCCTCGCGCAGGCTGCCCGGCACCAGCGCCAGCATGTTCTCGGTCGTGCGCACGACGACCGGGACCGCGATCAGGCTGAGCGCCAGCGTGCCCGCCCACCCGGAAAAGTGCTTCACGGTCGCGACCGCGATCGCGTAGACGAACAGGCCGATCACGATCGACGGCGCCGACAGCATGATGTCGGTCACGAAGCGCGTCGCGGCCGCGAACTTCGAGCGGGCGCCGAACTCAGCCAGGTAGACCCCGGCGAGGATTCCGATCGGCGTCGAGACGAGCGTCGCCGCGGCCACCATCATCAGGCTGCCGACGATCGCGTTGGCCAGCCCGCCGCCGGCGCTCCCGGGGGCCGGCGTCGAGCGCAGGAAGAAGTCGGCGCCGAACGCGGACAGCCCGTTGCGGAACAGCGTCCACAGGATCCACAGCAGCGCCGCGAGCCCGATCGCCATCGCGACGCCCGACAGTGCGAGCCCGAGCGCGTTGACGAACTTGCGGCGTCGATAGAGAGTGAGGCCCATGGCCGCCTCAGGTGCCCGCGTGCGCGACGCCGCGCTCAGTCAGCCACTTCGCGATCGCCAGCACGACGACAGTGATCACGAACAGCAGCAGGCCCAGCGCGAACAGCGCCGGGATGTGCAGCACCGGATCCGCCTCGGCGAACTCGTTGGCGAGCGTCGAAGCGATCGAATTGCCGGGCGCGAGCAGGCTCGACGCGAGCCGGTTGGCGTTGCCGATCACGAAGGTCACCGCCATCGTCTCGCCGAGCGCGCGGCCCAGGCCCAGCATCACGCCGCCGATCGCGCCCACCCGCGTGTACGGCAGCACGACGTGCCGCACGACTTCCCAGGTGGTGCACCCGAGACCGTAGGCCGACTCCTTCAGCACCGGCGGCACGGTTTCGAAGACGTCGCGCATCACCGAAGCGATGAACGGGATCACCATCAGCGCCAGCACGACGCCGGCGGTGAACACGCCGATGCCGAGCGGCGGACCCGCGAACAGCGGCAACCCGGTGCCGATCAGCAGCGGCTGCACGTAGTCCTGCAGCAGCGGCGCCAGCACGAACAGGCCCCAGAATCCGTAGATGATCGACGGGATCCCGGCGAGCAGCTCGATCGCTGTCCCCAACGGGCGCTTCAGCCAGACCGGGCACATCTCGGTCAGGAAGACCGCGATGCCGAAACTGATCGGCACGCCGATCGCCAGCGCGATCGCCGAGGTGACCAGCGTTCCGTAGACCGCGATGACGGCCCCGTAGACGTCGTCGGTCGGGCTCCAGCGGCTTCCGTAGAAGAACGCGAACCCGAACTCGCGCAGTGCCGGCCACGCCTCGGCCACCAGCGCGACCAGGATGCCGGCCAGCATGGCGAGGACGAGCGCGGCGAAGAAGAACGTGACGGCCAGGAACAGCCGGTCCTGCACCGCGAACCGGCGCACCCGCGCGGCGAGCGCGCGCTGGGCGGCGGCCCCCGACGTGAGGTGCGCGCTCGCGGCGCCAGGCGACAAGGCGTCTGCAGTGTCGGCGATCGCGCTCATGCGTGGTTTCATCCGGCCCGGATTCCCGAAAACGGCGCGGCGGGGCGCGGTTCGCCCCCCCCCGCCCCCCCGCGGGGGGGTGGGCTACAGCGGCCACCACCCCGGGGCCCCAAGAACGCGGGGGCCCGGACACCACCCCACCCACAGCG
>JANJTK010000146.1 GCA_024711155.1 Burkholderiaceae bacterium | reverse complement strand
CGAACAGCACGTTGAAGATCGCGTCGGGCTTCGCGTCCGCGAGCGCCTGCACGACCGCACCGGCGTCGACCCGTCCCAGCGCCGGCGCCTGCTCGGCGACGAACTCGACCTCGGGCTGCGCCGCCTTCAGCAGCTGCTTGAACGTTGCCGCCGCCGACTGGCCGTACTCGTAGTTCGGATAGACGACCGCCCAGCGCCTCTTCTTCAGCTTCACCGCGTCGGGCACCAGCATCGCGGTCTGCATGTACGTGCTCGGGCGCAGCCGGTAGGTGTAGCGGTTGCCGTTCTGCCAGGTGACCTTGTCGGTCAGCGGCTCGGCGGCGAGGAAGAACACCTTGCGCTGCTTCGCGAAGTCGGTCACCGCGAGCCCGATGTGCGACAGGAAGGTGCCGAAGATCGCGTCGGCCTTCTCGCGCGACACCAGCTCCTCGGCCACGCGGACCGCGTCGCCGGGGTTGCCGTTGTCGTCGCGCGAAACGACCTCGACCTTGCGCCCGAGCAGGCCGCCCGAGGCGTTGATCTCCTCCAGCGCGAGTTCCCAGCCCTTCTTGTAGGGCTCGAGAAAGGCCGGTTGCGCCTTGTAGCTGTTCAGCTCGCCGATGCGGATCGGCGCCTGCGCCAGCGCGCTCGCGCTGAAAGCCAGGCCCGCCAGCATCGTCACCGCCAGTGTCTTCTTCATTTCCTTCCCTCCTGTCGTTTGGCCGCCGTCAACGCAGCCCGTCCTTGCCCTCGATCTCGTGCTTCTGCAGCCCGCCGACGCGCGCGAGCGGGCGCCCGCTGTCGGTGACCGCAACCGCGACGACGATCTCGCCGGCGCGCGGCGCGTCGGGCACGCGCGCCTCGATCGCGTCGAAGTGGCTGCGCACGAACGCCGCGTCCTTGTGCCCGAGCGGCACGTCGATCGCGGTGCCGGGTCCGCCGACCTTCTTGGCCGACGGCACCAGCGCCGCGCCCTGCTCGACCGCCTTGCGCAACGGCGCGCCGAGCCTGGGGTGCAGGATCGCCGCCGCGTGCTCGAGCTCGCCCTTCTCGCCGACGATCGCCGCCTTGCCGTAGCTCTCGGCCTGCCCGGGGGCGATGCCGAGCGCCTCGACGCAGCGCGCGCCGAGCAGGCCGCCGAGTTCCTCGCCGATCGCGACCAGCTCGTCGAGCTGCTCGACGTAGCGGCCCGCGCAGGGGTTCGCGATCACCGCGATCGCGAGCGCGCGGCGCGTCGGCGGCTCGACCCTGCGGCCCATTTCGGCGTGCGTCTCGTCGACGATCACGACCAGCTTGCGGATGTCTGCCGTCATCGGCGCCTCCCTTGCGTGAGTGCGGACGCGGCGCGCTAGCGCAGCCCGTCCTCGCCCTTGATCTGGTCCACGCGCAGCCCGCCGATGCGCTCGTGGATGCGCGCGCCGGTGCTCATCGCGAGGAAGAACACCAGCTCGTCGGCCGCCGGCGCCCCGGGCACCGCGACCTCGACGGTGTCGAAGTGGCTGCGCACGTAACTCGCGTTGACGTGCGTGAGCGGAATGTCGATGCGCGTGCCGGGCCCGCCGAGCTTCGTGTTCGACGGCACGATGGCCCGGGTGCTCACGCCGCGCTTCTCGAGCAGCTCGCGCATCGCGTAGCCGCCCGGCACGTGCCACAGGTGGCCGTGCTCGGTCTCGCCGTCGGCGCCGACGATGCCGCCCTTGCCGTAGGACTGGATGTCGGCCGGGTCGACCTTCATCGTTGCAAGCAGCCGCTGCGCGAGTTCGAGCCCCATCGGCTTCATCGCCTCCATCAGCGGCACGATGTCGGGCTCGTAGCGCCCCGCATACGGGTTGGCCATCACGACCGCGAGCACGCCGCGCCGCTGCGGCCGCGCGCCGCGCGGCCCGTACTCGTGGAAGGTGTCCTCGACCTGCGTCCAGATGCGCCGGATGCCGATCATGCGATGGCCTCGATACGGTGAGCCGCGACGATACGCGATCGTCCCTGCACCGACAACCGCGCCTGCTCGATCAGGCCGGCGGCGGCGCAACGGCGCGCGAAGCGCTCGCCGCGCCCGAGCGCCGCGTCGATCGCGTCGGCCGGCAGGCACGGCACCGCGACCGTCACCAGCCGTTCGCCGAGATCGGTGTCGTCGCGCAGGCGGCACGCCGGCGCGCGGCGCACGAGCGGGTGATCGACGTCGACCTCGTCGGCGATCAGCGTCGCCGCGGCGTCGGCCTGCGCCGCGGTGCGCGCGAGCACGGTGACGGCGTCGGCGACGCCGAACGAGAAGCTGCGTCCGCGCCAGCCGGAGGTCGCAATCCCGCGCGGCGCAGCGTCGGCGTCGATGCGCAGGCGGCCCGCGAGCGCCGCCAGCGCGGGATCGTCGACCATGCCCACCTCGACCGATGCACCGTCGGCGAGCCACAGCGCGACGTCGCCGCCGTTGTTGACCCACGCGCGCCGCACGCCGGGCCGCGCGAAGCAGACCGCGATCTCGTGCGCGACCGCGCCGGCGACTGCCGCCATCGGCGTCACGAACGAGCCGAAGCGGCGCGCGAACGGCAGGCACGCGTCGACCATGCGGCGCGCGACCGGGCCGCGCGCGGCGTTATCGGGCGGCGCCGGCTGCGCTGCCGTCGACGCGGCGCACGGCGCGCGCAGCAGCGGCAATTCCCCGGCCAGCTCGGCCAGCAGCCCGGCGAAACGCGTCCAGCCCGCGTCGACCGCGAGCGCGACCTGCGCGGGGTCACCGTCGGCGCCGATCACGAGGTCGATCGGCCCGTGGTGGAAGTGCCAGCGCCCGCCGGGCAACCGGGCACGCGAGGCGGCGCCGCTCATCGCGGTCCGCCTCCGGTGACCGTGTCCGGCGGCCACGGATTGCCCGGCAGCGCGTCGATCTCGCGATGGCGCGCGGTTGCGACGACATCGTCGAGCTCACGGATGCTCGCGACGTGCCCGCCGAGCGCGGCGTAGTCGTCGCGCCGCAGCGTGAACTCGATCG
>JANJTK010000112.1 GCA_024711155.1 Burkholderiaceae bacterium | reverse complement strand
GCCTCGGCGATGGTCTGGATCGCGTAGGTGATCGCCGCCATGCCGGAGGCGAGCGCCAGCGCGCCGATGCCGCCCTCGAGTGCCGCGACGCGCTTCTCGAGCACGTCCTCGGTCGGGTTCATGATCCGCGTGTAGATGTTGCCGGGCACCTTCAGGTCGAACAGGTCGGCGCCGTGCTGCGCGTTGTCGAACGCGTACGCGACGGTCTGGTAGATCGGCACCGCGACGGCCTTGGTGGTCGGTTCGGGGCTGTAGCCGGCGTGGACGGCGAGGGTCTCGAGGCGCATGCGTGGATCCTGGTCGATGAAGGGGTGAGGCAGCAAAAGATGCGGCGAACCGGGGTGCGGCCCGCGCGCCGCGCATTCTGACAGTTCCTGCGCTGCGTCACGCGCGCGGGCTGCGCCGTTTCCGCACGGCGGCCCACCCGGCTGCCGCGAAGCGGAACGCCGCGCCCCAGGCCACGCTGTTGAGCAGGAACGCGGCGATCCCGACGCCTGACCACTGCAGCCGCTCGGCCAGCGTTACGAACGGGAAGGTGACGACGACGGCGATGCCGTGCAGCGACACGCCGAGCACCTCGCGGGTTGCCGCTTCCGGCCCGACGGCGAATCCGAGCGCGTACAAGACGATCTGCAGCGCGAAATGGAGGCCGCCGAAGACGACGGCCTGCGTCGTTGGTGCGAGTCTCGCCATGGCGTGAGCGGCGGGCGCCGGCCCCTGGCTACCAGGCGCCCCCGAGCGCCTTGACCAGCGCGACGGTCGCCGCGAGGCGGCGGCCGCGCAGGTCGAGCGCCGCGCGCTCGCTTTGCAGCACCGCGTTCTGCGCCACGATCACGTTCAGGTACGACACCGTGCCCGCCTTGTACTGCAGCGTCGCGATGTCGAGCGCGGTGCGTGCGGCGGCGAGCGCTTCGCGCTGCACCCGCTCCTCGTCGGCGAGCGCCGACAGCGCGGCGAGGTTGTCCTCGACTTCCGCGATCGCCTCCAGCACCGTCTGCCGGTAACTCGCGACGGTCGCGTCCCAGGCGGCCGCGGCCTGCGCCTGCGCGGCCGCCCGCGCGCCGCCGTCGAACAGCGAAGCGGCCAGCGCCGGGCCGAGCGACCACACGCGATTCGGCAGCGACCACAGGTCGGCCAGCCGCCCCGATCGCAGCCCGCCGCTGGCCGACAGCGTCAGCGTCGGGAACGACGCGGCGCGCGCCGCACCGACCTGCGCGTTGGCCGCCTCGACGCGGCGCTCGGCGGCGGCGACGTCGGGGCGCCGCTCGAGCAGTTGCGACGGCAGGCCCGCGGGCACTGCCGGCACTTCGGCGGGCAAAGCGGTTTCGGCGAGCGCGAGTTCGGCCGGCGCGCGTCCGGAGAGCAGCGCGATCGCGTGCTCGAGCTTCACGCGCGCGAGTGCGGCTTCGATGCGCTGCGCCTCGGCGCCCTTGAGCTGCGCCTCGGCCTGCGCGACGTCGGCGCGCGTCGCGACGCCGGCGGCGAGCCGGTCGCGCGTGAGCTTCAGCGCGCGCTCGTACGACGCGATCGTCTCGGCGAGCAGGCGGCGTTGCGCGTCGGCCACGCGCAGCGCGTGGTAGCTCTGCGCGAGCAGCGCCTGCAGCGACAGTCGCACCGCGGCGAGGTCGGCCTCGCTCGCGCGCTCGCTGGCCTCGGCGGCTGCGACGCTGCTCGCGACCCGTCCCCACAGGTCGGCTTCCCACGCGGCGCTCGCTTCGAGCCCGAACACGTCGGCGGTGGCGCGGCCCTGCCGGCTGCGCGTCGCGGCGGCGCGCCCTCCGAGCGACGGATAGAGGCCGGCGCGCGCGGCGTCGGTCGCGGCGCGCGCTTGCCGCACGAGCGCCTGCGCGCGTCGCAGGTCCTGGTTGTTCGCTTCGGCGTCGGCCATCAGCGCGTCGAGGCGCGCATCGTCGAACACGCGCCACCACGCGCCGCGCTCGAGGTCGGCCGGGCGCGCGGCCTGCCAGCCGGGCGCCGGACCTTCCTTGTAGGCGGCCGGCACCGTGAGCTGCGGGCGGACGTGGGCCGGCGGCGTCGCGCAGCCGACCAGCAGCGTGGCGAGCAGCAGCGCAGCGGCCCGCAGCGCGGAGCCGGAGCAGGAGATCGCTTTCATGCGGTGTCCGGAGTCGAAAGGGGCGTGGCCGGCGCCGCCCGACGCCCGCGCCGCGCGCGCACGCGCTGCGCGAGCCGGTCGAGCGACAGGTAGACGACCGGCGTCGTGTACAGCGTCAGCAGCTGGCTCAGCGCGAGGCCGCCGACGATCGCGATGCCGAGCGGCTGGCGCAGCTCGGCGCCGTCGCCGCTGCCGAGCGCGAGCGGCACCGCGCCGAGCATCGCGGCCACCGTGGTCATCAGGATCGGGCGCACGCGCAGCACGCACGCGCGATGGATCGCCTCGCGCGGGCCGAGGCCGAGGTCGCGCCGCGCGGCGAGCGCGAAGTCGACCATCAGGATCGCGTTCTTCTTCACGATGCCGATCAGCAGCAGCACGCCGATCATCGCGATCAGGCTGAACTCGGTGCCGGTGGCCATCAGCGCGAGCAGCGCCCCGACGCCCGCCGACGGCAGTGTCGAGAGGATCGTCAGCGGGTGCAGCAGGCTCTCGTACAGGATGCCGAGCACGAGGTAGACCGCGATCAGCGCGGCGAGGATCAGCAGCGGCTGGTTCGCGAGCGATCGCTGGAACTCGCCAGCGGTGCCTTCGAAGCTGCCGAACAGGCTCGACGGTACGCCGATCGACGCCATCGTGTCGCGGATCGCGTCGGTCGCCTCCGACAGCGACACGCCGTCGGCGAGGCTGAACGATATCGTCGACGCGGCGAACTGCCCCTGGTGGCTCACGCCCAGCGGCGTCGGCGTCGGCTCCCAGCGCGCGAACTGCGACAGCGGGACCGCCGTGCCGGCCGCGCTGCGCACGCGCACGTCGCGCAGGTCCTCGGGGTTGTCGCGGAACTGCGGGGCGACTTCGAGCACGACGCGGTACTGGTTGAGCGGCGCGTAGATCGTCGACACCTGGCGCTGGCCGTAGGCGTCGTTGAGCAGGCTCGTCACCGCGCGCGGCGCCACCCCGAGCCGCCCGACCGCGTCGCGGTCGATGTCGATCGAGACCTGCCGGCCCTTGTCCTCCTGGTCGGTGTCGATGTCGGTGAGCTGCGGCAGGCGGCTGAGCGCGTAGCGGATGCGCGGCTCCCAGGTGCGCAGCTCCTGCACGTCGTCGCCGAGCAGCGTGTACTGGAATTCCGAGCTGCTCTGCCGCCCGCCGATGCGGATCTCGCGCGCCGGCACCATGAAGAGCCGCGCGCCGGGCACGCGCGCGGTGGCCTGGCGCAGGCGCGCGACGATCTGGTCGATCGACTCGGCGCGCTCGGCCAGCGGCCTGAGCGTGATGAACATCTGTCCGCTGTTGACGCGCGCGCCGCCGGTGAAGCCGTTGACGTTGTCGACCGCCGGATCGCGGCGCACGATCTCGATGAACGCGGCGAGCTTGCGTTGCATCGCCTGGAACGAGATCGACTGGTCGGCGCGGATCGACGCGTAGATGCGCCCGGTGTCCTGCGCGGGGAAGAAGCCCTTGGGCACGATCGTGTAGAGCCACACGTTGAGCGCAATGGTGGCGGCGAGCACCGAGAGCATCAGCCAGCCGTGGTCGAGCGCCCAGCCCACGCTGCGCGAATAGCCGCCGACGACGGCGTCGAGCGCGCGCCGCGCGCCGCGCGCGAGCCGGCCTTCGGCGCGGGCTTCGCCGTGCCGGCCGAGGAAGCGCGCGCACAGCATCGGCGTGGCCGTCAGCGACACCGCAAGCGAGATCAGGATCGCCGCCGACAGGACCACCGCGAACTCGCGGAACAGCCGCCCGACGACTCCGCCCATCGCGAGGATCGGAATGAACACCGCGATCAGCGAGATGCTGATCGCCACCACCGTGAAACCGACCTCGCGCACGCCGGCGATCGCTGCGGCGAACGGCGCCTCCCCGGCTTCGCGCCGACGCGCGATGTTCTCGAGCACGACGATCGCGTCGTCGACGACGAAGCCGGTGGCGACCGTGAGCGCCATCAGCGTCAGGTTGTTGAGCGAGAAGCCGGCGAGGTACATCACGCCGAAGGTGCCGACCAGCGAGGCCGGCACCGCGACCGCCGGCACCAGCGCCGCGCCGGCGCGGCGCAGGAACAGGAACACCACCATGATCACCAGCGCGACCGCGATCAGCAGCGCGTGCTCGACCGCGCGCAGCGACGCGCGGATCGTCGTCGTGCGGTCCATCACGACGTCGAGGTCGATCGCGGCGGGCGCGGCGGCGCGCAGCGCCGGCATCAGCGCGTGGATCCGGTCCACCGTCTCGATGATGTTCGCCGCCGTCTGCCGGTTGACCACCAGCAGCACCGACGGCTTGCCGTTGGACGATCCGGCGTGGCGCTCGTCCTCGACCGAATCGGCGACCGCTGCCACGTCGGCCAGCCGCACCGCCGCGCCGTTGCGGTACGCGACGATCAGTTGCGCGTAGTCCGCTGCCTTGCGCATCTGGTCGTTGGCGCCGACCTGCCAGTGACGCTCGCCGTCGGCGACCGCGCCCTTGGGCCGGTTCACGTTGGCCGCGGCGATCGCGAGCCGCACCGACTCGAGCCCGAGCCCGTAGCGGTCGAGCTGCAGCGGGTTGGCCTGCACGCGCACCGCCGGCAGCGAGCTGCCGCCGACCGTCACCTGCCCGACCCCGCGCACCTGCGAGAGCTTCTGCGCGAGCACGGTCGAAGCGACGTCGTACATCTGGCCCTGCGTCATCGACGCCGAGGTCAGCGCGATGATCATCACCGGCATGTCGGCCGGATTGACCTTGCGGTAGGTCGGGTTGCGCACCAGTCCGCTCGGCAGCGACGCACGTGCCGCGTTGATCGCCGCCTGCACGTCGTTGGCCGCGCTTTCGACCGAGCGGCTGACGTCGAACTGCAGCACCACCCGGGTCTGCCCGAGCGAGCTGTGCGAGGTCATCTCGGTGACGCCGGCGATGCGCCCGAGCGCGCGCTCGAGCGGAGTCGCCACCGTCGCGGCCATGATCTCCGGGCTCGCGCCGGGCAGCGACGCCGACACCGAGATCGTCGGATACTCGATCTGCGGCAGCGGCGCCACCGGCAGCATCCGCAACGCCGCCAGTCCCGACAGCACGATCGCGAGCGTCATCAGCGTCGTCGCCACCGGGCGCCGGACGAAGGTCGCGAAGAAGTCCATCGGGCGGCCCTCAGCGGCGCGCGAGCCGGTCGAACGCCAGGTAGATCACCGGCGTCGTGAACAGCGTCAGCACCTGGCTCAGCAGCAGCCCTCCGACCATCGTGATGCCGAGCGGCTGGCGCAACTCGGAGCCGACGCCGGTGCCGAGCATCAGCGGCAGCGCGCTCAGCAGCGCCGCCATCGTCGTCATCAGGATCGGACGGAAGCGCAGCAGGCAGGCCTGGCGGATCGCCTCGCGCGGCGGCTTGCCTTCGTTGCGCTCGGCGTCGAGCGCGAAGTCGATCATCATGATCGCGTTCTTCTTCACGATGCCGATCAGCAGCACGACGCCGATCACCGCGACGATGCCGAGCTCGGAGCCGGCCAGCATCAGCGCGAGCAGCGCGCCGACGCCGGCCGACGGCAGCGTCGAGAGGATTGTCACCGGGTGGATGTAGCTCTCGTAGAGCACGCCGAGCACGATGTACATCGTCACCAGCGCCGCGAGGATCAGCAGCAGCGTGCTGTCGAGCGAGGCCTGGAAGGCGAGCGCCGCGCCCTGGAAGGCGGTCTGGATGCCCGCCGGCAGTTCCAGCTCGCGCTCGGCGGCGCGGATCGCCTCGACCGCCGCGCCGAGCGACGCGCCCTGCGCGAGGTTGAACGAGATCGTCGCCGCCGGGAACTGGCCGATGTGGTTGATCACCAGCGCGGTCGGCCGCTCGACCACCCGCGCGACGCTGGACAGCGGCACCAGCCGCCCGTTGGCGCCGCTCACGTGGATCGCCTCCAGCGCCTGCGGACTCGCGCGGTGCTCGGGCGCGGCCTCGAGCACGACCCGGTACTGGCTCGCCTGCGTGAAGATCGTCGAGACCTGGCGCTGCCCGAACGCGCTGTAGAGCGCGTTGTCGATCGCGCCCATCGACAGCCCGAGGCGGCTCGCCGCGTCGCGGTCGATGTCGAGGAAGGCCTGCAGTCCGCGCGGCTGCAGGTCGCTCGCCACGTCGGACAGCGCCGGGATCGCGCGCATGCGCTCGACCATGCGCGGCACCCACAGCGCGAGCCGCTCGGCGTCGGCGTCCTCGAGGCTGAACTGGTACTGCGTGCGGCTCACGCGGTCTTCGATGGTCAGGTCCTGCACCGGCTGCATGTACAGCGCGATGCCCGGCACCTGCGCCAGCTGCGGCTGCAGCCGCCGGATCACGCCCGACGCGTCGGCGTCGCGCGCGGCGCGCGGCTTCAGGTTGATCAGGAAGCGGCCGGTGTTCAGCGTCGGGTTCACGCCGTCGACGCCGATGAACGAGCTCAGGCTCTCGACCGCGGGGTCCTTCAGGATCGCGCGCGCGAGCGCCTGCTGGCGCTCGGCCATCGCCGGGAACGAGATCGCCTGCGTCGCTTCCGAGATGCCCTGGATCACCCCGGTGTCCTGCGCCGGGAAGAAGCCCTTGGGCACCGCGACGTACAGCCCGGCCGTGAGCGCGAGCGTGAGCACCGCCACCGCCAGCGTCGCCGGCTGGTGGTCGAGCACGCGGTCGAGCCAGCGCGCGTAGCCGGCGACGAGCCGCTCGAAGGCCGCCGCGCTCGCGCGCGCAAAGCGGCCCTCGCGCTCCGGCGGCACGTGGCGCAGCAGGCGCGCGCACATCATCGGCGTGAGCGTGAGCGACACCACCGCCGAGATCAGGATCGCCACCGCGAGCGTGATCGCGAACTCGCGGAACAGCCGCCCGACCACGTCGCCCATGAACAGCAGCGGGATCAGCACCGCGATCAGCGACAGCGTCAGCGAGACGATCGTGAACGCGATCTGCTTCGAGCCCTTCAGCGCCGCCTCGAGCGCGGACTCGCCGCGCTCGAGGTAGCGGGCGATGTTCTCGATCATCACGATCGCGTCGTCGACCACGAAGCCGGTGGCGATCGTGAGCGCCATCAGCGTGAGGTTGTTGAGCGAGAAACCGGCGAGATACATGACGCCGAAGGTGCCGACCAGCGACAGCGGCACCGCGACGCTCGGGATGACCGTCGCGGAGACGTTGCGCAGGAACAGGAAGATCACCATGACCACCAGCGCGACCGCGGCCAGCAGCTCGCGCTGCACGTCGCGCACCGACGCGCGGATCGTGACCGTGCGGTCGGTGAGCAGCTGCACCTCGACCGCCCCCGGCAGCGCCGCGCGCAGCGTCGGCAGCAGCGCCTTGACGCGGTCGACCACCTCGATCACGTTCGACCCCGGCTGGCGCTGGATGGCGAGCACGATCGCCGGCGCGTCGTTCGCCCACGCGGCCAGCCGCTCGTCCTCGGCGCCCTCGACCACCTGCGCGACTTCCGAGAGCCGCAGCGGCGCGCCGTTGCGGTACGCGACGATCAGGTCGCGATAGCCGGCGGCGGTGCGGATCTGGTCGTTGGCGTCGATCGTCGTCGAGCGGCTCGGCCCGTCGAAGCTGCCCTTGGCCTGGTTCGAGTTGGCCGCGTTGATTGCGGTGCGCACGTCCTCGATCCCCAGGCCGGCGTTCGCCAGCACCTTCGGGTCGACGCGCACGCGCACCGCGGGACGTTGTCCGCCGGTGATCGACACCAGGCCCACGCCGGGCAGTTGCGCGATCTTCTGCGCCACGCGCGTCTCGACCAGGTCGCGCACGCGCGGCAACGGGATCGTGCGCGACGACACCCCGATCGTGAGCACCGGCGCATCGGCCGGATTGACCTTGCTGTAGATCGGCGGCGTCGGCAGGTCCGCCGGCAGCATCGAGCCGGCCGCGTTGATCGCCGCCTGCACCTGCTGCTCGGCGACGTCGAGCGGCAGCGACAGCTCGAACTGCAGCGTCACCAGCGACGCGCCGGCCGAGCTCGACGACGACATCTGCCGCAACCCCGGCATCTGGCCGAACTGGCGCTCGAGCGGCGCGGTGACCGATGCGGTCATGACGTCCGGGCTCGCGCCCGGATACAGCGTCGAGACCTGGATCGTCGGGTAGTCGACCTCGGGCAGCGCCGACAGCGGCAGCAGCCGGTACGCGACCAGCCCCGCCAGCAGCAGCGCGACCATCAGCAGCGAGGTCGCGACCGGCCGCAGGATGAACAGGCGCGATGGATTCATCGATTGCGCGCGGCTGCGCGCTGCGCCGCCGCGCGGTCGATCGGCACCACCTTCGCGCCGTCGCGCAGGTTGTCGACGCCGTCGACGACGACGCGCTCGCCGGGCGCGACGCCGCTCGCGACGACCGTGCGCTCGCCGTCCACCGGCCCGGTCTCGACCTTGCGCAGCGCGACCGTGTCGCCTTCCTGCACCGCATAGACGTAGGTGCCGGGCGCGCCGCGCTGGATCGCCGCGCCGGGGACCACGGTGGCCCCGGCGAGCGTGTCGATGCGCAGCCGCACGTTGACGAACTGGTTCGGGAACAGCGCGCCGTCGGCGTTCGCGAACTCGGCCTTCATCTTCAGCGTGCCGGTGCTCGCGTCGATCTGGTTGTCGAGCGTGACGAGCTTGCCCGTGGCGAGCACCGCGCGCTGGTCGCGGTCGAGCGCCTGCACCGCCATTGCGCGGCCCTCGCGATAGCGTGCGAGCACCGGCGCGAGGTCCTTCTCGGGCAGCGAGAACGTGACCCCGATCGGCTGCACCTGCGTGATGGTCACGAGGCCGGTCGCGTCGCCGGCCCGCACCAGGTTGCCCGGATCGACCAGGCGCATGCCCAGGCGCCCCGCGAACGGCGCCGCGATGCGCGCATACGCGAGCTGCAGCTGCGCGTTGTCGACCTGCGCCTGGTCGGACTGCACTGCGGCCTCGTACTGGCCGACCAGCGCGCGCTGCGTGTCGAGCTGCTGCGCGCTCGCCGCGTCCTGCTCGACCAGCGTGCGGTAGCGCTGCAGGTCGACCTTCGCGTTCTCCAGCAGCGCGCGGTCGCGCGCGAGCTGCGCCTGCGCCTGCGCGAGCTGCACCTGGAACGGACGCGGGTCGATCTCGGCCAGCAGCTCGCCGGCCTTCACCTGCTGCCCCTCGCGGAAGTGCGTGCGCAGCAGTTGCCCGTCGACGCGCGAGCGCACCGTGACCGTGCGCAGCGACGTCACGGTGCCGAGCGCGTTGAGCACCACCGGCACGTCCGCGCGCTGCGCGGGCACGACGATCACCGGGATCGGGCGGTCGCCGCGCGCGCCGGGGCCGGGTGCGCCCGGAGGTCCGGAGCGCGGCCCGCCGCCGCGCGCTCCCGGCGCGCCAGCCGGGGGAGCGCCGCTGCCCGGGCCGCCGGGGCGGGCGGCGTCAGCGGC
>JANJTK010000082.1 GCA_024711155.1 Burkholderiaceae bacterium | reverse complement strand
CCCGGCACCTCGCGTCACGTCACGCAGCGCCAGGAGTCGGACCGCGTCGAGATCCTGTCGGGCGTCTACGAGGGGCGCACCACCGGTACCCCGATCGCACTGCTGATCCGCAACGAGGACGCGCGCAGCAAGGACTACTCGGCCATCGCCCAGACCTTCCGCCCCGGGCACGCCGACTACACCTATTGGCACAAGTACGGCGTGCGCGATCCGCGCGGCGGCGGGCGCTCGTCGGCGCGGCTCACTGCGCCGGCGGTGGCGGCGGGCGCGATCGCGAAGAAGTGGCTGAGCGAGCGCCATGGCACTTCGATCCGTGGCTGCATGACGCAGCTGGGCGAGATCCCGATCCCGCTCACCGACTGGTCGCAGGTGGCGCTGAACCCGTTCTTCGCGCCCGATGCCGCTGTCGTGCCACGGCTCGAGGAGTACATGGACGCACTGCGCGCGAGCGGCGACTCGTGCGGCGCGCGCGTGCGCGTGGTGGCCGACAACGTGCCGGTCGGACTCGGCGAGCCGCTCTACGACAAGCTCGACGCCGACATCGCTTACGTGATGATGGGCATCAACGCGGTCAAGGGCGTGGAGATCGGCGCCGGCTTCGCGTGCGTCACGCACAAGGGCAGCGAGCACGGCGACGAGCTCACGCCCGAGGGCTTCGCCGGCAACAACGCCGGCGGCGTGCTCGGCGGGATCTCGACCGGCCAGCCGATCGTGGTCGAGCTCGCGATCAAGCCGACCTCGAGCATTCGCGTGCCGCGCCGCTCGATCGAGGCCGACGGCACGCCGACCACGGTGCACACGCTCGGGCGGCACGACCCCTGCGTCGGCATCCGGGCCGCACCGATCGCCGAGGCGATGCTGGCGATCGTGCTGATGGACCATGCGCTGCGCGACCGCGCGCAGAACGCCGAGGTGTCGGTGGCCACGCCGCGCATCGCGGGACCGGCGCCGCGCGGCGCGCGTTGAACGCCGGCGGCATCAAGGCGCTCTTCCTCGCCTACTTCGCCTACGTCGGCGTCTTCTCGCCGTACCTCGCGCTGTACCTGGTGGCGCTCGGCCTGAGCATCGCGCAGATCGGCGTGCTGATGGCGGTGCCGCAGGTGCTGCGGATCGCGGCGCCGCCGCTGTGGGGCTGGCTGGCCGACCACGGCGGGCGGCGCGCGCAGCTGCTGCGCGTGGCCTCGGCCGGGGCGCTGGTCGCGGCGCTGCTGCTGCCGGTCGCCGGTGCGAGCTTCGTCGCCGTCGGGCTCGTGCTCGCGCTGCTCTACTTCATGACGTCGGCGCACATGCCGATCGCCGAGACGATGGCGATGCACGCCGCGGGCGGCGACGCGGGCCGCTACGGGCGGCTGCGCATCTGGGGCTCGGCCGGTTTCATCGCCGGGGTGGTGGCGATCGGGCCGGTCCTCGACGCGCGCGGCGTGCTGTCGCTGCCGTGGTGGACCGCGGCGCTGCTGGCCGTGCTGGTGGCGAGTTCGTGGATGATTCCGGCGACGCCGCTGCCGGCGAGTGCCGCGCCAGCGGTGCGGATGCGCGCTCGACTGCGCCAGCCGCGCGTGCAGGCCTTCTTCGTGTCGGCGTTCCTGATGCAGCTCGCGCACGCGGCGATCTACGCCTTCATGTCGCTGTACCTGGTGCACCTCGGCTACAGCAAGACCGCGGTCGGGCTGCTGTGGGCGGTCGGCGTGGGCGCCGAGATCGCGATCTTCTCGGTGCAGCGGCGGCTCTTCGAGCGCTTCGGCGCGCTGCGGCTGCTGCACGCGAGCTTGTGGGTGGCGGTGCTGCGCTTCGCGCTGATCGGCTGGGCTGCGCACTGGCTGCCGGCGCTCGTGCTGGCGCAGCTGCTGCACGCGGTCACGTTCGGCGTCCATCACAGCGCGACGATCGCGACGCTGCAGCGCTGGTTCGAGCCGGCGCAGCAGGGGCGCGCGCAGGCGCTCTACGTGACGGCCGGCTACGGCTTCGGGGGCGCGCTCGGCGCGCTCGCCGGCGGCTGGATCTGGACCGCGCTGTCGCCGTCGGCAGTGTTCGTGGCGTCGGCGGTCTTCGCCACGTTGGCGGCATGGGTGTTTCGCCGCTGCCGGATGCCGGAGGGCGAGGCCTCTTGAAGGGCAACAGGTGGGCGGTCGATGGCCGCCTGAGTGGCCGGTCGAGGGCCGGCTGAACGCGGCTGGAACGCGGCTGGAACGCGGGCGCTTGGCGGCGCCGCGCCGCTCGCGCGAGAATCGGGCACGTGCGCGGGCACGGCCCGCCCGGAAGTCGTCCGGGCTGGGCGAGACGGAAGAGAAGGGAGAGCCATCGCATGCAAACGATCCGGATTGCCACGGTGGCGTTCGCCGCCGGTCTCGCGCTGCTGTCGGGCTGCCAGTCGGTGCAGACCACCGGCGCCGGCACGGTGGGCGTCGAGCGCACGCAGAGGATGTCGCCGCTGATCTCCGAGGCGCAGATGCGCCAGCAGGCGGAGCTGTCGTATCGCGAAGTGCTGACAACCGAGCGCAACAAGGGCGCGCTCAACGTCGATGCGGCGCTCACGAGTCGCGTGCGCGCAATCGCGCAGCGGCTGGTGCCGGCCAGCGCCGCGTTCCGCCCCGAGGCTGCGCGGTGGAACTGGGAAGTGAACGTGATCCGCTCGAACGAGATCAACGCCTGGTGCATGCCGGGCGGCAAGATCGCGGTCTACAGCGGACTCGTCTCGCGGCTCGCGCTGACCGACGAGGAGATCGCCGCGGTGGTCGGGCACGAGATCGCCCACGCGCTGCGCGAGCACGCGCGCGAGCGCGCCTCCGAGCAACTCGGCGCCCAGATGGTGATCACCGGCGCGGCCGCGGTGCTCGGCGCCGGGCAGGTCGGGACCGACCTCGGCGGCGTCTTCTACAAGGCGTTCTTCGGGCTGCCGAACAGCCGCCTGCACGAGACCGAGGCCGACCGCATCGGCGTCGAGATCGCGGCGCGCGCGGGCTACGACCCGCGCGCGGCGATCTCGCTGTGGCAGAAGATGGCGCGCGCCTCGGGCAGCAACGGTCCGGAATTCCTGAGCACCCATCCGTCGGCCGATACGCGGCTCAAGGATCTCGAGGTCTACTCGGCGCGGGTGATGCCGCTCTACGAGCAGGCGCGCAGGCGCCGGTAACGCCGCACGGCGCCCGGCGGACTCCGCGGGCCCGGGCCGCGCCGGAGCCGCATGGCATAATTTCGCGATGTCGCTCGCTCCCCGCACCCTCTACGACAAGCTCTGGGACGCGCACGTCGTCCGCCAGGAAGACGACGGCACGGCGCTGCTCTACATCGACCGCCACCTGGTGCACGAGGTCACCAGCCCGCAGGCGTTCGAGGGACTGAAGCTCGCCGGCCGCAAGCCCTGGCGCGTCGCGGCGAACCTCGCCGTGGTCGACCACAACGTGCCGACCACCGACCGCTCGCAGGGCATCGCCGACCCGGTGTCGCGGCTTCAGGTCGAGACGCTCGACGCCAACGCGCGCGAGTTCGGCCTGGCCTACTTCGACCTGCGCGACCAGCGCCAGGGGATCGTGCACGTGATCGGCCCCGAGCAGGGCGCGACGCTGCCCGGCATGACGGTGGTCTGCGGCGACTCGCACACCAGCACGCACGGCGCCTTCGCCTGCCTGGCCTTCGGCATCGGAACCTCCGAGGTCGAGCACGCGCTCGCCACGCAGACGCTGGTGGCGAAGAAGGCGAAGAACATGCTGGTCAAGGTCGACGGCGCGCTGCCGCGCGGCGTCACCGCGAAGGACGTGATCCTCGCGGTGATCGGCCGCATCGGCACCGCCGGCGGCACCGGCTACGCGATCGAATTCGCCGGCTCGACCCTCCGCGCGCTGTCGATGGAAGGCCGGATGACGATCTGCAACATGGCAATCGAGGCCGG
Organism: Burkholderiaceae bacterium; assembly: GCA_024711155.1. Classification (GTDB taxonomy): domain Bacteria; phylum Pseudomonadota; class Gammaproteobacteria; order Burkholderiales; family Burkholderiaceae_E; genus Zeimonas. The sequence goes on along the minus strand of JANJTK010000082.1, from coordinate 16,998 downwards.
CGCCCGCTCGGGGATGGTCGCGGTCGACGAGACCACGCTGAAGTACCTGCGCGGGCGCCCGATGTCGCCGGCCGGTCCCGACTGGTACCGGGCCGAGGACCAGTGGCGCCAGCTGCGCTCGGATCCCGGCGCCCGCTTCGACCTCGTGATCGACGTCGACGCCGCGCAGCTGCGCCCGCAGGTCACCTGGGGCACTTCGCCCGAGATGGTGGTGGCGGTCGACGAGCGCGTTCCGGATCCCGACCGCGAGCGCGACCCGGTGCGGCGCGAGGGCATGGAGCGGGCGCTGCAGTACATGGGCCTGAAGCCGAACACGCCGATCGCCGACATCCGGATCGACAAGGTGTTCATCGGCTCGTGCACGAACTCGCGCATCGAGGACCTGCGCGAGGCCGCGGCGGTGGTGCGCGGCCGCCAGCGCGCATCCAACGTGAAGCTCGCGATGGTCGTACCCGGCTCCGGGCTCGTGAAGAAGCAGGCCGAGGCCGAGGGGCTCGACCGCGTCTTCCGCGACGCCGGCTTCGAGTGGCGCGAACCGGGCTGCTCGATGTGCCTGGCGATGAACGCCGACCGGCTCGAGCCGGGCGAGCGCTGCGCGTCGACCTCGAACCGCAACTTCGAGGGCCGGCAGGGCGCCGGCGGGCGCACGCACCTGGTGAGTCCCGCGATGGCGGCTGCCGCAGCCGTCGAGGGGCATTTCGTGGACGTGCGGCGGATCTGATCGGGCAAGGAGCACAACGATGAAGCGAATCCTCTCCGCAGTGCTGGCCGGGGCCTTCCTGGTGTCGCTGGCAGCCTGCAACACCATCGCCGGGGCCGGCAAGGACATCGAAAAGGCCGGCGAGACGATCCAGGGCGCGGCGAAGAAGTAGCAGCGCGAGCGTACCGGCAGCCATGCGAAGTCTCACGGTTCACCGCGGCCTGGTCGCGCCGCTCGATCGGGCGAACGTCGACACCGACGCGATCATCCCGAAGCAGTTCCTGAAGTCGATCAGGCGCAGCGGCTTCGGGCCGAACCTGTTCGACGAGTGGCGCTATCTCGACCATGGCGAGCCGGGGATGGACAACAGCCGCCGGCCGCTGAACCCGGACTTCGTGCTGAACCAGCCGCGTTACGGGGGCGCGTCGATCCTGCTGGCACGCAAGAATTTCGGCTGCGGGTCGTCGCGCGAGCACGCGCCGTGGGCGCTCGATGACTACGGCTTTCGCGTCATCGTGGCGCCGTCGTTCGCCGACATCTTCTTCAACAACTGCTTCAAGAACGGCTTGCTGCCGGTGCGGTTGCCCGAGACCGACGTCGACTGGCTGTTCGACCAGGTCAACGCCTTCAACGGCTTCGAGCTGGTGGTCGACCTGCCGGCGCAGCAGGTGCGCACGGTCGACGGCGCGCGCAGCTTCGCGTTCGAGATCGACCCGTTCCGCAAGGAGTGCCTGCTCGGCGGTCTCGACGAGATCGGGCTGACCCTGCGGCACGCCGACGCGATCCGCGAGTTCGAGGCGCGCCGGATCGCCGAGCAGCCCTGGCTGGCGAACACACTGGCCGGCTGAGGGGGAACGGGCCGGCGCGTCCACGGCAGTAACGGCGGCGGCGGCCCGGCCGGGACTTCCGGACCGGGCCGTTTCGTTGCGCGGCATCGGTTTCGTTGCAGAACCTCGACTCGGGACATCGACAGATGAAAATTGCAGTGCTGGCCGGCGACGGCATCGGACCGGAGATCACGGCAGAGGCAGTGCGCGTGCTGCAGGCGCTCGCCGCGGGCGGGCCGAAGCTCGAGCTCGAGCACGCGCCGGTGGGCGGCGCGGGCTACGACGCGGCGGGCGATCCGCTGCCCGAGGCGACGGTGAAGCTGTGCGAGCGCTCGGACGCGATCCTGTTCGGCTCGGTCGGCGGCCCGAAATACGACGCGCTGCCGCGCGCCAGGCGTCCCGAGCAGGGACTTCTGCGGTTGCGCAAGCACTTCGACCTGTTCGCGAACCTGCGGCCGGCGACGGTGTTTCCCGAACTCGCGCACGCGTCGACGCTCAAGCCCGAGGTGGTCGCGGGACTCGACCTGCTGATCCTGCGCGAGCTCACCGGAGACATCTATTTCGGGCAGCCGCGCGGCGTGCGCACCAACGAGAACGGCGAGCGCGAGGGCTTCGACACGATGCGCTACACCGAGAGCGAGATCCGGCGCATCGCCGAACTCGCGTTCGAGACGGCGCGCCGGCGCAGCCGCCGCGTGTGCTCGGTCGACAAGGCCAACGTGCTCGAGACGACGCAGTTCTGGCGTGACGTCGTCACCGAGGTGCACGGCCGCTACCGCGACGTCGAGCTCTCGCACATGTACGTGGACAACGCGGCGATGCAACTGGTGCGCAACCCGAAGCAGTTCGACGTGATCGTCACCGGCAACATGTTCGGCGACATCCTGTCCGACGAGGCGTCGATGCTGACCGGCTCGATCGGCATGCTGCCGTCGGCGTCGCTGAACGCGCGCGGCTTCGGGCTCTACGAGCCGATCCACGGTTCGGCCCCCGACATCGCGGGCAAGGGCGTGGCCAATCCGCTCGCTACGATCCTGTCGGCGGCGCTGCTGCTGCGGCACTCGCTGCAGCAGGAAGCAGCCGCGCAGCGGGTCGAGGCGGCGGTGCGCAAGGTGCTCGCGCAGGGCTACCGCACGGCCGACATCGCCGAGCCGGGCAAGCGTACGGTCGGCACGCGGGAGATGGGCGACGCGGTTCTCGCGGCGCTGTAGGATGGAGCGGCGCCGCGCGCGGCGCCAGGGGCCGTGGGCGCCGGGCGCCAGCGGCCGCCGGACGCCGGCGCGGCGAAGGAGCGGGTCATGTTGAAGGTCGGGATGGTCGGGTGGCGCGGGATGGTCGGTTCCGTGCTGATGCAGCGCATGCGCGAGGAGAACGATTTCGCGCAGGTCGAGACAGTGTTCTTCAGCACCTCCAACGCCGGCGGCGCCGCCCCCGAGGTGCCGAACCTGGGCGATGCACGGCTGCGCGACGCCGGCGATCTCGACGCGCTGCGCGCGATGGACGTCGTGCTGACCTGCCAGGGCGGGGACTGGACCCACGAGGTCTACCCGAAGCTGCGCGCGGCCGGCTGGAACGGCCACTGGATCGACGCCGCCTCGGCGCTGCGGATGCAGGACGACGCGGTGATCGTGCTCGATCCGCTGAACCTGCACGTGATTCGCGACGCGCTCGCGCGCGGCGGGCGCAGCTGGATCGGAGGCAACTGCACGGTCAGCCTGATGATGATGGGCCTGAACGGGTTGTTCCGCGAGAACCTGATCGAATGGGTCAGCGCGATGACCTACCAGGCGGCCTCGGGCGCCGGCGCGCAGAACATGCGCGAACTGCTCGCGCAGATGGGCGCCGCGCATGTGGCCGTCGCACCGCTGCTGGCCGACCCGGCCGCGGCGATCCTCGAGATCGACGACCAGGTGTCGCGCGCAATGCGCTCGGCGCAGTTCCCGACCGCGAACTTCGGCGCGCCGCTGGCGGGCAGCCTGATCCCGTGGATCGACAAGGATCTCGGCAACGGGATGTCGCGCGAAGAGTGGAAGGGCGGCGCCGAGTGCAACCGGATCCTCGGCCTGCCGGCGTCGGGACCGGGCCACATCCCGGTCGAGGGCCTGTGCGTGCGCATCGGCGCGATGCGCTGCCACAGCCAGGCGCTGACTATCAAGCTGCGCCGCGACGTGCCGATCGACGAGGTCGAGTCGATCGTCGCGTCGGGCAACCAGTGGGTGAAGCTGGTGCCGAACACGCGCGAAGCCAGCATCCGCGAGCTCTCGCCGGTGGCGGTCAACGGCAGCCTCGCGGTCCCTGTCGGGCGTTTGCGCAAGATGTCGTTCGGGCCGGGCTTCCTGAGCGCCTTCACGATCGGCGACCAGCTGTTGTGGGGCGCTGCCGAGCCGCTCAGGCGCATGCTCAGGCTGCTTCTGGACTGAGCGTCTCGCCGGCCGCGCGGGTAGCCACGAAGTGGCCGTCCCGGGACGGGCGGGCTGCCGTTGGGGGGTGCCGAAGGCGCCATTCGTCACATCATCGCCACGGGACGAACCTGCGCCGCCTCCTTAGCTTGCACGCCTAAGTGGCTGATGCTAGCCTCGTTTCATCGCTTGGGCGACTGGGGAAAAGCGTGAAATCACGGCAGGAAAAGCGGGGCGCTGCGCCTCGTGCAATGGCTCCTTCGCTGCTCGCATGGGCAGTGGCGGCGGCCTTCGCGGGTGCGATGCCGACGGCGTCCGATGCCGCAGGTCTCGGGCGGCTGACAGTGCAGTCGGCGCTCGGGCAGCCGCTGCGCGCGGAGGTCGAGATCACCGCGCTCGGGCGCGACGAAGCCGGGTCGCTGAGCGCCCGGCTCGCGTCGCCGGACGCCTTCAAGCAGGCCGGACTCGAGTTCAATCCGGCGCTCGGCAGCCTGCGCTTCGCCGTCGAGCGACGTCCCAGCGGCTCGGCGATCGTGCGCATCACGTCGGCACAACCGATCAACGAACCCTTCGTCGACCTGCTGGTCGAACTGAACTGGGCCGCGGGTCGCTTCGTGCGCGAGTACACCTTCCTGCTCGACCCGCCCGAACTGAGGTTGGGGCGCGACACCGTGGTGAGCGGCGGGGCGGCGCAGACGCAGATCGTGGCGCCCGCGACCACGTCGACCGCACCCGTTGCGGCCCCGGCTGCACAGGCGACTCCGACAGCGCCGGCGGCCGAAGGCGTCGCGCGGCGCGCGCAGCCCGCCGCGGCGGCGCGTGTCCCGGCGACGCCCCCGGCACGCTCCGCGACCCCGGCCAGCGCGGCGCCGGCCGACGTGACGACGAAGCCGGGCGACACGCTGGCGGGCATCGCAGCGCGCGTCAAGCCCGCCGAGGTGTCGCTCGACCAGGCGATCGTCGCGATCTACCAGGCCAACCCGGGCGCGTTCTTCGGCTCGATCCACCAGATGATGGCCGGCAAGCGTCTCGCGGTGCCCGGTCGCGAAGCGATGGCGGCAGTCGACGGGCGCTCGGCGGCCAGGCAGGTGCGCGCGCAGGCGGAGGACTACCGCGCCTATCGCGAGCGCCTGGCGGCGGCGCCCCGGCGCGTCGATGCGACGCAGGCCGGGCAGAGCGCTTCGGGCACGGTGACCGCCCGCGTCGAGGACAAGAAGGCGCCTCCGGCGGGTGACCAGCTGAAGTTGTCGCGCAGCCAGGCGGCGGCTCGAACCGGTGGCGCCGCGGGTGGCGCCGGAACCGGTGACGCCGCGACCGAGGCCCAGGTCGCGCGCGACGCCGCGCTGCGCGAACAACGGGAACGCATCGCAGCGCTCGAGAAGAGCGTCGCCGACCTGCAGCAACTGGTCGAACTGAAGAACCGGCAACTGGCCGAACTGCAGCGACAGGTCGAGTCGGCGCGCGCCGCCGGCACGGCCACCTCGGGGGCGGTCGCGGCTGCCGGCAGCGTCGCGGCGAGCGCGCCGGCGCCGCAGGCTGCGAAGCCGCCGGCGTCCGAGCCCGCCGCGGTCCCGGCCGCGGAATCCAGACCGTCGGCGGCCGATGAGGCGAAGCCGGTCACGGAGGCGCCGAAGCCCGCTGTGGCCGAAGAGGTGAAGCCGGTCGCGGAGGCACCGAAGCCCGCCGCGGCCGAAGAGGCGAAGCCTGCGGCCCCCGCGCCCGCACCGGCACCGGCCTCGAGCGAACCGGGTTTCGCCGACAGCCTGATGGCGAGTCCGCTGGCGCTGCCCGGATTGGGCGCGCTCGCGCTGGCGCTCGGCGCCTGGGGCTTCTACTCGGTGCGCCGTCGCCGCAAGACCGAGGCGGTCGAGGACGAGGGCATGGTGACGGCCGACGCCTTCACCGCGAATTCGCTGTTCGGATCCACCGGCGGGCAAGCGGTCGACACCAGCCAGGGGGTCTTCGCGACCACCGGCGGCGCTCCCGACAGCGGCATCGACATCCACTCGACCGAGGTCGATCCGATCGCCGAGGCCGAGGTCTACATCGCGTACGGGCGCGAGGCCCAGGCCGAGGAGATCCTCAGGGAGGCGCTCAAGAAGCAGCCTGAACGTCAGGCGATCCGGCTCAAGCTGCTCGAGATCTTTGCTGCCCGCAAGGATGCGGTCGCCTTCGCGGCGCTGGCGCAGGAGATGTATGACGCCACTGGCGGGCAGAACGAGGAGTGGCCGAAGGTCGTCACGCTGGGCCTGTCGATCGACCCGTCGAATCCTCTCTACACCGGCGACAGCGACCTCGCGCAGGCCTGGCAGGCCGAGGCCCAGGCGCCGGATCCGGTGTCGGCCCCCGACGGCGGACCCGCGGCGGACGACCTCGCGCCGCCGGCCGGACTGGCGGCTGCGGCCACGATGCTCGGCGACCGTACGCGACCCGTCGAGGGCGCCAGTCCCGAGGAGCAGCCGACTGCGTCGTTCGCGGAAACCGTGCCGATGGACGGCGGGCTGGAGACCGGTGAGATCGGCCGGGCGCTCGACTTCAGTCTCGACCTCGACACCACGATCGGACGCGCCGCGAGCCTGCGCGAAGCGGCGGGTGCGGAGCCCGCGGCGGCGGCGCCGGTCGACGAATCGGAGTTGCTGCGCGCCATCGACGGCCGCTTCGACCTGCCATCGCTGGACATCGAATCCCAGGCGGGCGCGACGGATGAGAGGCAGGAGGACGCGGGCGGCATGCCGCGCTCGCCCGCTGGCGCGGAACCGCTTGCTCTGGCCGACCTGGGCGACTTCCACCTCGACCTGCCTTCGCTCGATGATCTGGGCGAGCGGGTGCCGGTTGCCGCCCGGGGCGCGGCCGGCGGCGATGCCGGCGGCGAGTTCGGGCCGGGGCTCGATCTTGCGGGCGCCGACACCGCGCTCGCGCCGTCGGGGGACGCCTCGCGCTGGCAGGAGATGGCGACCAAGCTCGACCTTGCCTCGGCCTACGAGGAGATCGGCGACAAGGAGGGCGCTCGCGAGTTGCTCGAGGAAGTGCTCAAGGGCGGCGACGGCGCGCAGCAGCAGAAGGCGCGCTCGATGCTGGCGAAGATCGGCTAGCCTGGCGCGGCCGGCGCGACAGGGGGAAGCTTCGGCTTCCCCTTTTCGTTTGCCGGCGCTGCCCGCATCGAACGCTTCGCAATGCCACGCTACGCGCTCACGCTCGCCTACGACGGCAGTCGCTTCAACGGCTGGCAGACCCAACCCAGTGGCGCGGCTGCGCAGGACGCGCTCGAACGCGCGCTCGCCGCGATCGCGGGCCACGAGGTGGCGACGATCTGCGCCGGCCGCACCGACGCCGGCGTGCACGCGCTGCGCCAGGTCGTGCACTTCGATTCCGGCGCGCGCCGGCCGCTGTCGGCGTGGGTGCGCGGCGTCAACGCGCACCTGCCCGAGGGCCTCGCGGTGCGCGCCGCAACGCCCGTGCCCGGCGAATTCCACGCGCGCTACGGCGCGCTGCGCCGCCGCTACCGCTACCTGCTGCACCGTTCGCCGGTGCGCCACCCGCTGCTGGCGGGGCGCGCGGGCTGGTGCTTTCGCGAGCTCGACGTCGCGCGGATGCGGGCCGCCGCGGCGCTGCTCGCGGGCGAGCACGACTTCTCGGCGTTTCGCTCCTCCGAGTGCCAGGCGGCCTCGCCGGTGCGGCGCCTCGAGGAGCTGTCGCTCGAGGAGCGCGGCGCGTTCGTCGTGTTCACTTTCACCGCCAACGCGTTCCTGCACCACATGATCCGCAACCTGATGGGTGCGCTGCTGGCCGTCGGCGAAGGTCGCCACGAGCCGGCGTGGGTGGGCGAAGTGCTCGCGGGGCGCGACCGGCGCCGCGCGCCCGCCACCTTCGCGCCCGACGGCCTGTACCTCGACGGCGCGCAGTACGACGCGCGCTTCGGCGTGCCGTCGTGGGGCGGCGACCCGCTCGACTGCTTCGCCTGACCGGTACACTGCGGCCGATGCGGACCCGGATCAAGTTCTGCGGACTCGTGCGTCCCGAGGACGTGCGCACGGCGGCGGCGCTGGGCGTCGACGCGGCAGGGTTCGTCTTCCATCCGCGCAGCCCGCGTGCGCTCGACGTCGTGCGGGCGGCGCAGCTGCGGCGGCTGCTGCCGTCGTGGGTCGCGGCGGTGGGGCTGTTCGTCGATGCGCCCTCAGGGTCGATCCGGCTGGCGGCCGGCGCGGTCGGTCTCGACGTGATCCAGTTCCATGGCAGCGAGGATCGCAGCGTGTGCGAGAGCGAGTGTCCGGCCGGGCTGCCGTACTGGCGCGCGGTGGGCATGCGCGAGGGGGTCGATTTGATAGAATGCTTCGGCCGCTTTCCGGGTGCCGAGGCGTTGCTGCTCGATTCGATTACCGACGGGCACGGCGGCAGCGGCAAGCGTTTCGACTGGACGTGGGTGCCGCAGGAGCGTCCCGGGCCGATCGTCCTCGCGGGCGGGATCGCACCGGAGAACGTCGCTGAGGCGATCGCGCGGGTGCGCCCGTCGATGGTCGACGTGTCGAGCGGCATCCAGGTCGGGGGCGAGCGTCCCGACCCGCGCGCGAAGTCGCGCGAGCGCATGGAGCACTTCGTTGCCGAGGTGCTTCGGGCCGACGCGGCGCAACAGGATTCACGATGAAGCCGTACGATCTTCCCGATGCCCGGGGCCACTTCGGCCCGTATGGGGGCATCTTCGTCGCCGAGACCCTCGTGCACGCGCTCGAGGAGCTGAGGCTCGCCTACGAGCGCTACCGCAACGACGCCGATTTCGTCGCCGAGTTCCGCTACGAGCTCGAGCACTTCGTCGGCCGCCCGAGCCCCGTGTACCACGCGAAGCGCTGGTCCGAGCGGCTCGGCGGCGCGCAGATCTGGTTCAAGCGAGAAGACCTGAACCACACCGGCGCGCACAAGATCAACAACACGATCGGGCCGGCGCTGCTCGCGAAGCGCATGGGCAAGCCGCGCGTGATCGCCGAGACCGGCGCCGGCCAGCACGGCGTGGCCACCGCGACGGTCGCGGCGCGCTACGGCATGAAGTGCGTCGTCTACATGGGCTCGGAGGACGTCGCGCGGCAGGCGCAGAACGTCTACCGGATGAAGCTGCTCGGCGCCGAAGTGGTGCCGGTCGACTCGGGCTCGCGCACGCTGAAGGATGCGCTCAACGAGGCGATGCGCGACTGGGTCACGAACGTCGAGGACACCTTCTACATCATCGGCACCGTCGCGGGGCCGCACCCGTACCCGATGATGGTGCGCGACTTCCAGTCCGTGATCGGCGAGGAGTGCAAGCGGCAGATGCCGCAGATGACCGGCCGCCAGCCCGACTACGTGGTCGCCTGCGTCGGCGGCGGCTCGAACGCGATCGGCATCTTCCATCCGTACATCGACGTGCCCGGGGTGCAGCTGATCGGCGTCGAGGCTGGCGGCGAAGGGCTCGCCAGCGGGCGCCACGCGGCGTCGCTGACGGCGGGCACGCCGGGCGTGCTGCACGGCAACCGCACCTACCTGCTGCAGGACGAGAACGGGCAGGTGATCGACACGCACTCGGTGTCGGCCGGCCTCGACTATCCGGGCGTCGGCCCCGAGCACGCGTGGCTCAAGGACAGCGGCCGCGCGCGCTACGAGGTCGTCGACGACGAGCAGACGCTGAAGGCGTTCCACGACTGCTGCCGAATCGAGGGCATCATTCCGGCGCTCGAGTCGAGCCACGCGCTCGCGTATGCGGCGCGGCTCGCGCCGACGCTGCCGCGCGACCGCATCATCCTGGTGAACCTGTCGGGGCGCGGAGACAAGGACATGCACACCGTCGCGCAGCGCGCGGGGATGCGCTTCTGATGTCGCGCCTCGCAGCCACTTTCGCGCGGCTCGCCGCCGACGGGCGCAAGGCGCTCGTTCCCTACGTGACCGCAGGCTTTCCGCAGCGCGACTCGACGGTGCCGGTGATGCACGCGCTGGTCGAGGGCGGGGCCGACGCGATCGAACTCGGCGTGCCGTTCTCCGATCCGATGGCCGACGGGCCGGTGATCCAGCGCGCCAACGAGCGCGCGCTCGCGCTCGGCGTCGGGATGCGCGACGTGCTCGCGTTCGTGCGCGAGTTCCGCGCGCGCGACGCGCGCACGCCGGTGGTGCTGATGGGCTACGCGAACCCGGTCGAGCGCATGGGCGCCGAACGCTTCCTCGACGAGGCGGCAGCCGCCGGCGTCGACGGGGTGATCGTCGTCGACTATCCGCCCGAGGAGTCCGCCGGGTTCGCCGCGGCGGCGCGCGCGCGATCCGTCGACCCGATCTTCCTGCTCGCGCCGACCACCACCGAAGAACGCACCGGGCTCGTGCTCGGGATGGCGAGCGGCTACGTCTACTACGTGTCGCTCAAGGGGATCACCGGCGGCGCGATCGACACCGCCGACGTCGTGCGCCGGGTCGGCGCGATCCGCGCGCGCACGAAGCTGCCGGTCGGCGTCGGCTTCGGCATCCGCGACGGCGCGACCGCGCGCGCGGTGGCCGAGGTCGCCGACGCGGTGATCATCGGCACCCGCACCATCCAGCTGATCGAAGAAGGAGCGCCCGCCGAGGCGCCGCAACGCGCCCGCGCGTTCATGGCCGGGATCCGCGCCGCCCTCGACGGGGCGGCGCAGCCGAAGGAGACGACCGCATGAGCTGGCTCGAGAAACTGCTGCCTCCGCGCATCAAGCGTGCCCCCGATGCAGGCAAGCGGGTGCCGGAGGGCGTCTGGGTCAAGTGCCCCGCGTGCGACGCCGTGCTGTATTCGGCCGACCTGGAGGCCAACCTCAACGTCTGCCCGAAGTGCTCGCACCACATGCGGCTGCCGGCGCGCAAGCGGCTCGACATGCTGCTCGATTCCGAGGGGCGCTACGAGATCGGGCACGAGGTGCTGTCGATCGACGCGCTGAAGTTCAAGGACAGCCGCAAGTATCCCGAGCGCCTGCAGGAGGCGATCGACGACACCGGCGAGACCGACGCGCTGGTCGTGATGGGTGGCGCGATCCGCACCATTCCGGTCGTCGCCGCCTGCTTCGAGTTCGGCTTCCTCGGCGGCTCGATGGGATCGGTGGTCGGCGAGCGCTTCGCGCGCGGCGTGCAGAACGCGATCGAGCAGCGCGTTCCGTTCGTGTCGATTGCCGCTTCGGGCGGTGCGCGCATGCAGGAAGGGCTGCTGTCGCTGATGCAGATGGCCAAGACGACGGCGATGCTCACGCGCCTGGCCGACCGGCGCCTGCCATTCGTCTCGGTGCTCACCGACCCCACCATGGGCGGCGTGTCCGCGAGCTTCTGCTTTCTCGGCGACGTCGTGATCGCCGAGCCCAGGGCGCTGATCGGATTCGCCGGGCCGCGCGTCATCGAGCAGACGGTGCGCGAAAAGCTGCCCGAAGGGTTCCAGCGCGCCGAGTTCCTGCTCGAGAAAGGCGCGATCGACATGATCGTCGACCGGCGCGCGCTGCGCGACGAGATCGCGAAGCTGCTCGCGCTGCTGCTCAGGCAGTCGAGCGAAGCGCTGTCCTGACGGCGCCGCGCCGGCGACGCCTCTGCGACCCGAATGACCGACGCAACGGCGCTCGCGCGCTGGCTGGCGCGCATCGAGGGGTTGAATCCGAAGACGATCGACCTGGGACTCGAGCGGCTGCGCGGGGTCGCGGACCGGCTCGGGCTCGCGTTGCCGTGCGCGGTCGTCACGGTGGGCGGCACCAACGGCAAGGGATCGACCTGCGCGATGCTGGAGGCGATCCTGCTCGCCGACGGCTATCGCGTCGGTGTCTACACGTCGCCGCACCTGGTGCGCTTCAACGAGCGCGCCCGACTCGGCGGCGCACCGGTCGACGACGCGGCGCTGGTCGAGCAGTTCGAGGCGGTCGAGGCCGCGCGCGGCGGCGTCGCGCTCACGTACTTCGAGTTCACGACGCTCGCGGTGCTGCGACTGTTCCAGCAGCGCGCGCCGGAGGTGGCGATCCTCGAAGTCGGGCTGGGCGGGCGGCTGGACGCCGTGAACCTCGTCGACGCCGATTGCGCGATCGTCACAGGCATCGGGATCGACCATGCGGAGTACCTCGGCGACACGCGCGAGCGGATCGGCTGGGAGAAGGCGCACATCTACCGTCCCGGGCGTCCGGCGATCTGCAGCGACCCGCAGCCGCCGGCGACGCTGGTCGAATACGCGCAGTCGATCGGCGCCGACCTGTGGCTGTGCGGGCGCGACTTCCGCTACAGCGGCGATCGCCAGCAGTGGTCGTACGCAGGGCGCGGCTTGCGCCGCAGCGGACTCGCGCCGCCCGCGCTGCGCGGGGCGAACCAGCTGCAGAACGCCGCCGGCGTGCTCGCCGCGCTCGAGTCGCTGCGCGCGCGGCTGCCGGTGTCGCAGCAGGCGGTGCGCGCGGGGCTGGCCGCGGTCGAGTTGCCCGGGCGTTTCCAGGTGCTGCCGGCCCAGCCGACGGTGATCCTCGACGTCGCGCACAACCCGCACGCGGCCGTGCAACTGGCGGCGAACCTCGACGCGATGCCCGGCTTCCGGCAGACCTTCGCGGTGTTCGGGTCGATGCGCGACAAGGACGTCGACGGCGTCATCGCGGCGTTGAAGCCGCGCGTGCGGCATTGGCTGCCGGTGAGCCTGCCGGGGCCGCGCGCGGCGACGGCGCAGTGGCTCGCGCAAAGGCTCGAGGCCGCGGGCGTCGCACGCGAAGGCGAGGACTCGAGCGTCGAGTGCCATCCCGACCCGTCGTCCGCGCTGGCGGCGGCCCGAGGGCGCGCGGGCGCCAATGATAGAATTCTCGTCTTCGGATCGTTCCTCACTGTCGCCGACATCCTTGCAGCCCGTGACGCCTAGCCGCAGCTTCCCAGGTCGCCTCGTCGAGTCGGCTGCGCGCGCGTGCGTACCGCCTGCAGCGACGGCCCGGGCCGATGGCCAGGCGTGACGCTGGGCAAGGCGACTCCGGCGCCCTCGACCCGGCGCTGATGCAGAAGAAGCGCGCGCGGCGCCGCCTGATCGGCGCGCTGGTGCTGGGCATCGTCGCCGCGGTGGGCCTGCCGCTGGTGCTCGATCCCGAGCCGCGCCAGACCATCACCGACGTCGAAATCGAGATCCCGCCGCGCGACGCGCCGCTGCCGTCCGCCACCAGCGGCGCTGCCGCGGGCGAAGAGCGCGCGCTTGCGCCGTCGGTAGCCGCCGGCGCTGCGGCCGCGAGTGCGGCGTCGGACAAGTTGGCGTCGGACAAGTTGGCGTCGGACAAGGTGGTCGCGGAGAAATCGACCGCAGACAAGTCGCCTGCGGAGAAGCCGGTCGTCGAGAAGCCGACCGTCGAGAAGCCGACCGTCGAGAAGCCGACCGTCGAGAAGGCGCCTGCGGCGAAGGCCGCGTCGGAAAGCGCGGGCACAGCCGCGAAGGCCGCCCCGGAGAAGTTGCAGGCGACGAAGACGCAGCCGCCGGCGGCTCGGCCCGACGGACGCTTCCTGCTGCAGGCCGGCGCGTTCGCCAGTGCGGGCAGCGCGCGCGCGCAGGCCGACAAGGCTCGCAAGGCCGGCGTGCGCGTCTACACCGAGACCGTCAAGACTGCGCAGGGCGAGCGCACTCGCGTGCGGATCGGGCCGTTCGCTACTCGCGAGGCGGCCGATCAGGCGCGCGCGAAGCTCAAGCTGATCGGTGTCGACGCCGTGCCGGTGGCGCCGTGACGATGCCCGGGAGCTTCGGCTCGCTCACCGGCTGGGACTGGTTCGTGATCGCCACGCTGTTGATCTCGGTCGCGCTCGGGGTGTGGCGCGGGTTGGTGCGCACGGTGTTCGCGCTGGCGGGCTGGGTCGTCGCGCTGATCGGCGCGCCACTTGCGACCGGGCCGCTGCTGGCTGCCACCGGATGGTCGATGCCGCCGTTGTTCGTGACGGCGATCGTGTTCTTCGCGCTGCTGGTGTCGGTGCGGATGCTGGGCGGCCTGCTTGCGCGCGCCCTTGCCAAGGTCGGGCTGGGCGGGGCGGATCGCTCGCTCGGCGCGCTGCTTGGGATCGTGCGCGCACTCATCGTCGTCACGGTGGTGGCGCTGGTCGCCCGCCAGTTCGGGGCCGACCGCGAGCCCGCGTGGCAACGTGCGGTGGCGCGACCGCTGATCGAGGAGCTGGTATCGTTGGCGCTGCCGTACCTGCCCGCGCCACGTCAGGAAACGATCAGGGACACCTGAGCGCCGAAGCGGAGACCCTGTCATGTGCGGAATCCTGGGCGTCGTCGCGCGCTCGCCGGTCAACCAGCTCCTCTACGACGGGCTGCTGCTGCTGCAGCACCGCGGCCAGGACGCCGCCGGCATCGGCACCGCCACCGGCAAGACCTTCCACATGCAGAAGGGCAACGGGCTGGTGCGCGACGTCTTTCGCACGCGCAACATGCGCTCGCTGGCAGGCCAGAGCGGGATCGCGCACGTGCGCTACCCGACCGCGGGATCGGCGAGCAATTCGGAGGAGGCGCAGCCGTTCTACGTGAACGCGCCGTTCGGCATCATGCTGGCGCACAACGGCAACCTGACCAACTCCGAGCAGCTCAAGGACGAGATGTTCAGGCGCGACCGCCGCCACATCAACACCGACTCCGATTCCGAGGTGCTGCTCAACGTGCTGGCCAACGCGCTGCACTCGAGCGCGCGCGGCGTCTCGCTCGACCCCGATGCGATCTTCGCCGCGGTGGGCGAGCTGCACCAGCGCGTTCGCGGGGCGTACGCGTGCGTGGCCGAGATCGCGGGCTACGGCCTGCTCGCGTTCCGCGACCCGCACGGGATTCGCCCGCTGTGCTACGGCGTGGCCGAGACCGACCAGGGCGTCGAGTACGTGGTTGCGTCGGAGTCGGTGGCGCTCGAGGGGCTCGGATTCCGGATGGTGCGCGACATCGAGCCGGGCGAGGCCGTGTTCGTCGACCTCGACGGCAACTTCCACGCGCGCCAGTGCGCGGCGGCGCATTCGCTCGATCCGTGCGTCTTCGAGTACGTCTACTTCGCGCGGCCGGACTCGATCCTCGACGGCGCGTCGGTCTACTCGGCGCGGCTGCGCATGGGCGAGTACCTCGCCGAGCGCCTCGCGGCGCAGCTGTGGCGCGGCGACGTCGACGTCGTGATGCCGATCCCGGACACGTCGCGGCCGGCCGCGATGCAGCTGGCGATGAAGCTCGGGCTGAACTACCGTGAGGGGTTCCTGAAGAACCGCTACGTCGGCCGCACCTTCATCATGCCGGGCCAGTCGGTGCGCAGGAAGTCGGTGCGGCAGAAGCTCAACGCGATGAGCGTCGAGTTCAAGGGCAAGAACGTGCTGCTGGTCGACGACTCGATCGTGCGCGGAACGACCTCGCGCGAGATCGTGCAGATGGCGCGCGACTCGGGCGCCAACAAGGTGTACTTCGCGTCGGCTGCGCCGCCGGTGCGCTATCCGAACGTCTACGGCATCGACATGCCGACGCGCGGCGAGCTGATCGCGCACGGGCGCAGCGACGAGGAAATCCGCCTGGCCATCGGCGCCGACGCGTTGATCTACCAGAGCATCGACGCGATGAAGCAGTCGGTGCGCGACGTGAGCCCGCGACTGCGCTCGTTCGACGCTTCGTGCTTCGAGGGCGTCTACGTGACCGGCGACGTGACCGCGGAATACCTGGACCGTGTAGAGCGCCAGCGCCTGCAGGGACCGCCCGCGTCCGACGACGACGGCGCGAGGAACCAGCTGAACCTGCAGCTGTCGGTGGCGGCGGACTGAGCTCCGCGCGACCGGAGCTGCCGACGGAGCCACGATGGACGATCGCGATCCGCACGCGCACGGCGCGGGCGACGAATACGGTTTCGACACGCTCGCGGTGCGCGGCGGCTTCGAGCGCACGCCGTTCGGCGAGCACACCGAGCCGGTGTTCCTCGCGTCGAGCTTCGTGCACGACAGCGCGGCGCATGCGGCGGCCCGCTTCGCCGGCGAGGCCGACGGCTTCATCTACTCGCGCTTCGGCAACCCGACCGTGCGCGTGTTCGAGCAGCGGCTGGCCGCCCTCGAAGGGGCCGAGGACTGCCGCGCGACCGCTTCCGGGATGTCGGCGATCATGTCGGTGCTGGTCAGCCTGACCCGCAGCGGCGACCACGTGGTGTGCTCGCAGGGCGTGTTCGGCACGACGATCCAGCTGTTCGCGCTGTTCGAGCGCTACGGGGTCGAGACCACCTACGTCGCGCTCGACGACCCGGATGCGTGGCGCGCGGCGATCCGCCCGAACACGAAGCTGCTGTTCCTCGAGACGCCGTCGAACCCGCTCACCGAGGTCGGCGACGTGCGCGCGCTGGCGCAGATCGCGCGCGCGCGCGGCATTCCGCTGGTCGTCGACAACTGCTTCTGCACGCCGGCGCTGCAGCGTCCGCTGGAACTGGGCGCCGACATCGTCGTGCACTCGGCGACCAAGTACCTCGACGGCCAGGGGCGCGTGCTGGGTGGCGCGGTGCTCGGTTCGCGGGACTACGTGTCGCAGGCGCTGCAGCCGGTGATCCGCTACTGCGGTCCGACGCTGTCGGCCTTCAACGCCTGGGTGCTCGCCAAGGGCCTCGAGACGCTGTCGGTGCGGATGAGGCGGCACTCGGAGAACGCACTGGAGGTGGCGCGCTGGCTCGAGGCGCGCCCGGAGGTCGAGCGCGTGCGCTACCCGTGGCTCGAGTCGCACCCGCAGCACGCGCTGGCGCGGGCGCAGCAGGGCGGCGGCGGCGCCGTCATCGCTTTCGATTTGAAGGGCGCGGACGACGCGGCGCGCAAGGCGGCCGCATGGCGCGTGGTCGACGGCTGCCGGCTGCTGTCGATCACGGCGAACCTCGGCGACGTGAAGTCGACCATTACGCATCCCGCCAGCACGACGCACGGCCGCATGCCGGCCGATGCGCGGCGCGGCGCGGGCATCGGCGAGGGGATGCTTCGGGTGGCGGTCGGGCTCGAGGACCCGAAGGACGTCTGCGCCGACCTCTTGCGCGGCCTGACGGGCTGAAGGGCGGCGCCCGCCCGCGCACCCGCCCGTGCGCCCGCCCGTGCGCCCGCCCGTGCGCCCGCCCGTGCGCCCGCCCGTACGCCGGCCGCG
>JANJTK010000054.1 GCA_024711155.1 Burkholderiaceae bacterium | reverse complement strand
GCGGAGATGCCGATATTGCGATATCGGTCGATCGGAGTCTTGCGAGCCATGATTGATGCTTTCGTCGGGTTCGGCGGCGCCTCGACGGCGCCGCCCTTGCGTGGTTCGCCGCGAACGGCCTGGTCAGAAGCGGAAGTGCGCGAACGCCTTGTTCGCCTCGGCCATGCGGTGCACTTCGTCGCGCCGCTTGACCGCGCCGCCGCGGTTCTCGGAGGCCTCCATCAGCTCGTTGGCGAGCCGCTGCCCCATGGACTTCTCGCCGCGCTTCTTCGCGGCCTCGCGCAGCCACCGCATCGCCAGCGCGAGCCGGCGCACCGGCCGCACCTCGACCGGCACCTGGTAGTTGGCGCCACCCACCCGGCGGCTCTTGACCTCGACCATCGGCCTGGCGTTCTGCAGCGCCTGCGAGAACACTTCGACCGGGTCCTTGCCGGAACGGGTCTTGATCTGGTCGAACGCGCTGTAGAGCATCCGCTCGGCGACGGCCTTCTTGCCGTCGAGCATCAGTACGTTGACGAACTTGGAAACCTCGACGCTGCCATACAGCGGGTCGGGCAGGATCTCGCGCTTCGGAACTTCGCGACGACGTGGCATGTTTCACTCCTCGATTCAGCTTGCCCGCGCCCCGGATACCGCCGTTGCGCGCGCCTGGCGACCCGACTCGCCGCCCCGCCCATCGGGACGGCGGAGGCCGCCGCTTACTCGGTGCACCACCCGGTCGACCCGGGCACCGCACCGCCAGAAAACACGAAAGCGCGAGCCCGATTCAGCCGGCTCGCGCCTCGCCCCCGATGGCCGCCGGCAACGCCGCCCGCGGCAACCGCTCCCGGGCTCCGGACGCCTCGTCGGCCCCGGACTCCGCCCGGATCCTCAGGCCTTCTTGGGCCTCTTCGCGCCGTACTTCGAGCGCGACTGCTTGCGATCCTTGACGCCCTGCAGGTCGAGCGAGCCGCGCACGATGTGGTAGCGCACGCCCGGCAGGTCCTTGACGCGCCCGCCGCGGATCAGCACCACCGAGTGCTCCTGCAGGTTGTGTCCCTCGCCACCGATGTACGAGATCACCTCGAAACCGTTGGTCAGGCGGACCTTCGCGACCTTGCGCAGCGCCGAGTTCGGCTTCTTGGGCGTGGTCGTGTACACGCGCGTGCACACGCCGCGCCGCTGCGGCGAATCCTGCAGCGCCGGGCTCTTGCTCTTCACGATCGAGGTCTCGCGACCCTGGCGAACGAGCTGGTTGATGGTTGGCATCTGTTGTCCTCTCGACTGGATCCGGTCCTGGCCTGGACCGGGCTCCGCGGCCCGCTCGCCAGCGCGAGCGTCCCTGAATTCCGGAAAGCCTTTTAGTATAGACGGCTGCGGCTGACAGGGCAAGCGCGCCGGCCGTCTCGCGGCCGGCGCTGCCCGGCGCCTCAGTTCTCGCCCGCCTCCGCGCCCTCGTCCTGCGCTCCGCCTTCGGGCGCATCGCCCGCCGGCATCGGCTCGAACAGCGCCTCGGCCGCGGCGAGCGCCGCCTGCTCCTGCGCCTCGCTCTGCTCCTTCAGGCGGCGCGCCCGGTGGTAGGCCAGGCCCGTGCCGGCCGGGATCAGCCGGCCGACGATCACGTTCTCCTTGAGCCCGCGCAGCTCGTCGCGCTTGCCCATGATCGCCGCCTCGGTGAGGACCCGCGTGGTCTCCTGGAACGAAGCCGCCGAGATGAACGAGTCGGTCGACAACGACGCCTTCGTGATGCCGAGCAGCAGGTTCACATAGCTCGCCGGCAGCCTGCCGGCGGTGACCGCCTTGTCGTTCTCGTCGAGCAGCTCCGAGCGCTCGACCTGCTCGCCGGTGATGAACGGGGTGCCGCCCGGCTCGGTGACCTGCACGCGGCGCAGCATCTGGCGCACGATCACTTCGATGTGCTTGTCGTTGATCTTCACGCCCTGCAGCCGGTAGACGTCCTGGACCTCGTCGACGATGTAGCGCGCGAGCGCCTCGACGCCGAGCAGGCGCAGGATGTCGTGCGGATCGGCCGGGCCGTCGACGATCATCTCGCCCTTGTTCACCACCTGGCCGTCGTGGACCAGCACGTTCTTGTCCTTCGGGATCAGGAACTCGTGCGCGTTGCCGTCGAGGTCGGTGATGACCAGCCGCTGCTTGCCCTTGGTGTCCTTGCCGAACGACACGGTGCCGGTGACCTCCGCGAGCATGCCGGCGTCCTTCGGCGAGCGCGCCTCGAACAACTCGGCCACGCGCGGCAGGCCGCCGGTGATGTCGCGCGTCTTCTGCGACTCGAGCGGGATGCGCGCCAGGATCTCGCCGACCCCGACCTGCTGCCCGTCGCGCACCGTGATCAGCGCGCCGACCGGGAAACTGATGGTCACGGCGTGGTCGGTGTTGGCGATCTTCACCTCTTCGCCGGCCTCGTTGATCAGCTTCACCTGCGGCCGCACCGACTTCGCCGCGGTCGCGCGCCGCTTCGCGTCGATGACGACCAGCGTCGCGACGCCGGTGACCTCGTCGATCTGCCGGGCGACCGTCGCGCCCTCCTCTACGTTCTCGAAGCGGATCGTGCCCGCGTAGTCCGTGATGATCGGACGCGTCAGCGGGTCCCAGGTCGCGAGCTGGGTCCCGGCCTTGACCGAGCGGTCGGCCATGACCAGCAGCGTCGCGCCGTACGGCACCTTGTGGCGCTCGCGCTCGCGGCCGTTGTCGTCGACGATG
>JANJTK010000253.1 GCA_024711155.1 Burkholderiaceae bacterium | reverse complement strand
GAGAAGGGGTGCGCCAATGGAACGTTCTGACGCCGCGAAGAAGGCCGTCTCCCTCGCCCGCCGCCTCCGCGCCCCGCGCGGCCAGGCGATGGTCGAGTACAGCGTCATCTCCCACTTCATCTTGATCGGCGGCACGCTGCTGCTGCTCCCGGTCGTGACCGAGCTCTTCAACGGCATCTCGCAGTTCTACGACTCGGTCTACACCATCATCGAGACGGCGGCCGTCTGACGGCCCCGTAGTCGTGGCGCGGCGGCCGGGGGCGCGGTACGAGCGCGCCCCATGGAACAGCCCGTCGCGCAGGCGAAGCAGCGGTCCCCCTGGTTCTACGTGTTGCTCGGGTGCGGAGGCCTCGCCGGCCTCATCTGCCTGGGCGGCGCCATCGTCGTCGGGTTCTTCGGCAAGGCCGTCAAGGACATGAGCGACGGCGTCACCGACCCCACCGAGAAGGTCGAGAACGCGAAGAAGCAGCTCGGCGCGATCCCCGAGGGGTACCAGGTCGTCGCCTCGTTGAGCCTCTTCGGCCTGATGAACACCACGGTGCTCACCAACGCGCCGGCGCTGCCCGACGGCGGCTACGAGCTCGGGGCCGACAGCCGCACCTTCACGTACTTCCGCATCACGGCGAACGAGAACAACAAGCGCTCCCGCGACTTCTTGATGGGCAAGGACACCGACGCCACGGCCCTCGCCCAGAGCGGCATCAACATCAAGGCGCAAGACGTGGTGAAGCGCGGGCAGCTCGTCATCGACGGCCGCAAGCACTTCTATGTCGCCTCCCGCGGGCAGCTCGACACCGGCAGCGCCGGCGAGCCCGCCCAGGCCATCAACAACGCGGTGCTCTTCGACTGCGGCACCGAGGCGCTCCACGTGGGCATCTGGAGCCAGCGTGACCCGGCGCCGGAGCAGGCCCCCGACGCGCTCGACCTCACCGGCTCCGTCGCCGACGAGGAGGTCCTCGCGGGTTTCTTGAAGCCGCTGCGGCCCTGCGGCCAGTAGGCTCCAGCGCATGATCGCGCTCGTGGTGGCCGCCGTCCTGGCGGGCGTCCCTGGGGAGGAAGCGGGTCTCAGCGACGGTGGCATGCCCGGCCCGGCGCCCGCGGAGGTGGCGCCCGCGGCCGCCGACGGCGTTGCGCCTCCCGCGGCGCCGGCGCCGCCCGTCGAGGCGCCTCCGCCCGTCGAGGCGCCGCCACCCCCGGCCGCG
>JANJTK010000036.1 GCA_024711155.1 Burkholderiaceae bacterium | reverse complement strand
GAGGCGCTGCTGTTCGATGTGCGCGATGTGGGTGACGCAGGCGTCGAGGAATTCGCGGTCGTGCGAGATCAGCAGCAGCGTGCCGCGATAGTCGCGCAGCCACTGCTCGAGCCAGATCACCGCATCGAGGTCGAGGTGGTTGGTCGGCTCGTCGAGCAGCAAGAGGTCGGAGCGGCACATCAGTGCCTGCGCGAGGTTGAGGCGCATGCGCCAGCCGCCGGAGAAGTCCGACACGGGCCGCTCGGGATCGTCGCCGACGAAGCCCAGGCCGTCGAGCAGCGCCGCCGCGCGGGCGCGCGACGCGTAACCGCCGATCTCGTGCAGGCGCGCATGCAGCTCACCGATGTGGGCGCCGTCGTGCGCCGCTTCGGCCGCCGCGAGTCGGGCTTCCACGTCACGCAGCTCGGCGTCGCCGTCGAGCACGTATTCGATCGCCGGCTTCGCCAAGGCCGGCGTTTCCTGCGCGACGTGCGCGAGCTGCCAGCCGGCCGGGATGTCGAGGTCGCCCTGGTCCTGGTGCAGCAGCCCGCGCAACAGCGCAAACAGGCTGGACTTGCCGGTGCCGTTGGCGCCGGTGAGGCCGACCCGCCAGCCGGGGTGGATCTGCAGCGAGGCGGAATCGACGAGAACTTTCGCGCCCCGGGCGAGGCGAAGGTTACGGAACTGGATCACGTCAGCGCATCTTCGGGCAAAGGCGTTATTCTACGCATCCCCGAACCCGACCGACGCCGGACATCGTGCCCCCTCATCTGTCACCTCTCCTGCTCGCCCTCGCCCTCGCCTGCGGCAGCGCCATTGCCGCCGACGCCGCCACGGAACCCAACCCCGAGTTCGAGCGCGCGGCCAGGCTGCGCGACGAGGCCAAGACGCTGCGCCAGAAGGCCAACGAAACGCTCGCCGCCGAGACGCCGAAGTGCTACGAGCGTTTCCAGGTGAATCGCTGCATCAATCAGGCGAAGGAAGCGCAGCTCGAAGCGCTGAAGAAGGCGCGCGGACTGGAAGCCGAGGCGAGCCGCACCGAACTCGCGGAGAAGCGGCGCATGGCGGTCGAAGCCGGACGCACCAGCACCGATGCGCCGACCGTTCCGGCAGAACCCGCGGCGGCCGAGTCCTTCGAGATCCACCCGGATCCGATGGCGGAGAGCACGCGCCGCCAGCGCGAGGCCGACGCGATCCGCGCGCAGGAGCAGCAGAAGGCCGAACGCAGGCAGAAGGACGCGCAGAAGGCCAAGGAGCGCGCGCAGGTGGAGGCCGAAGCGAAGACCCGCGCCGAGGCCGCGGCGCGCGACCGCGCGCGCTACGAGGAACGCATCCGCAAGCGCGAAGCCGACAAGGCCGAGGACGCCGCGCAGGACGCGTCCAAGGCGGTCAAACCAGCCAACTGAGGCGGCCCGGACCGCCGCTCAGCCGGCCGCGCGGCGCGCCCACACGAGCGCGTCTTCGAGCCGGTCGTTGCCCCAGAAGAGCTCGTCGCCGGCGCGGAAGCTCGGCGCACCGAACATCCCCAGCTCGGATGCCCGCTCGGTCTGGCGGCGCAGCGCGAGCTTGTTGTCGTCCGTGACGGCGGCGGCGAGCAGTTCTCCTGCCGGCAGGCCGAGATCGGCGAGGATCGCGCCGACCACCTCCGCATCGCCGATGTCGCGGTCCTCGGCGAAGTTCGCGAGCATCACCCGGCGCGAGAACTCCGCGACCCAGCCCGGCACCACGCCCTGCAGCGCGACGCGCGCCGCGAGCAGGCCGTTGCGCGGGAAACAGCTGGGCAGGCGGAAGGGCAGCGCGTACTTGTCGGCGAGCCGCGCGAGGTCGCGCCACATGTAGCGCCCCTTGGGCGGGTAGATGTTGAACGGCGAATCGTTCCAGCCCATCGCCAGGAACACCGGCCCGAGCAGGAAGGGTTTCCACTCCACCGCGACGCCGGCATCGCGCGCCAGCGCCTCGATGCGCATCACGGAGAGGTAGGAATACGAGCTCGCGAACTCGTACCAGAACTCGATCTTCGGTCCCGACATGGCCAACGCTCCTGTGCTTGGACGGTCGACGGAACTGTAGCCGATCGGCGCCGCAGCCGCTCAGGCCGGTGCCGGACGGTTGGCGATCCAGATGCCGGTGCCGACCAGCGCGAGCGCGGACCAGATCGCCGGGGTCATCGCTTCGCCGAGCACGACGACGCCTGCGAGCACGCCCATCACCGGGGTCAGGAAGGAAAACGAGGACAGGCGCGTCGCCGGATACTGCGCGATCAGCCAGAACCACGCGAGGTAGCTCGCCGCGGCGACGATCACGACCTGGAAGGTGAACGCGCCCCACACGCGTGCATCGGCCGCGAACACGCCCGCCTCGCCGAAGGCGAACGACAGCGGCGTCAGCGTCAGCGCCGAGACGCCGAGCTGGTACAGCAGCGTCTTCTCCGCCGATGCGCGGGCGAGCGCGCTCACCTTCACGGTCAGCGTCGTCGCCGCCCAGGCCACGGCGGCGCCGAGCATCATCAGGTCGCCGATCCACGCCCGCCCGGACGACTGCAGCAGGCCCTCGCCGAACAGCACCAGCACGCCCGCGAACGCGAGCGCCATGCCGACCCATTGCGCGCGGCGCATGTGCTCGTGCGGCAGCAGCCACACCGCGCCGACCGCGACCAGGAAGGGCGCGGTGTAGAGGAAGATCACGCCGCGCGAGGCGCTCGTGTATTGCAGCGCGGCGAAGATCAGCGCGAATTCCACGGCGAACAGCAGGCCCGCGACGACGCCGGGCGCGAAGGTGCCGTCGGCCTGCGCGAGCTTCACGCCGCGCAGGCGCGCCCACAGCAGCACCAGCAGGGTCGCGCCGACCGAGCGCCAGCCGGCCTGCCACAGCGGCGAGATGCCCGCGTTGGTGATCTTGATCGCGGCCTGCTGCAGGCCCCAGATCGTGCACAGCACGATCATCATCGAGCTCGCGAGGCGATCGAGGTGCGGGCGCGGCGGCGGCATCAGTCGACGACGATGACGCGTGAAGTGCCCGGTGCGAACTGCAGGCGCGCGCGCAATTCGCGCGTGACTTCGATGCGGCCGTCGGCAGCGACGCGCAGCGCGTGCTCGATGCCGTAGCGGCGCGTGTATTCGCGCCAGTTGTCGCCGGCGATGAAGGGCGGCTTGCTGGCGGCGTCGGACAGCGTGCCGGCGCCTTCGCGCGGCGTCACGAGCACGCTCATCGACTGCGACGCCTCCGCGGGACCGCCGGTGCGCGGGTCGATGAGGTGCGAGTAGCGCTTGCCGTCGAGCTCGAAGTAGCGCTGGTAGTCGCCCGACGTGCCGATCGCCTCGCCGTCGTAGAGCGGCAGCGTCGCGAGCGGCTGCGGCTCGCGCGGATGCTGCAGGCCGATGCGCCACGGGCTGTCGCCCTTCTTGCCCAGCGCCATGACGTTGCCGCCGATGTTGATGAGCGCGTTCTCGATGCCTTTCGCGTGCAGGATCGCGGCCGCGCGGTCGAGCGCGTAGCCCTTCGCGTAGCCGCCGAGATCGAGCTTGACCGCCGGATTGCGGCTTTCAACCTGGTTGCCGGTGATGATGAGGTCGGACATGCGCGGCGCCGCGTGCAGCACCGCCTGCAGCGCGGCCGGATCGGGGCGGCGCGGGACGAACTCGTCGGCGTGGAAGCCCCACATCTCGATCAGCGCGCCCATCGCCGGATTGAACAGCCCGTCACCCGTCTCCGAGAGCTTGCGCGCGTCCGTGAGCATGGTCGCGAGTTCGTTCGACACGGTCGCGACTTCGCCGCGCGCGATCGCGTCGTTCAGCGCGGTCAGTTCGGACGGCTGCCATGCGTGATAGGCGCGGTGCAGGCGGTCGAACTCACGCAGCACCTCGGCCATCGCCGCCTCGGCGGTCTCGCGCGGCTCGCCATACACGGTGAGGTCGACGCGCGTGCC
>JANJTK010000294.1 GCA_024711155.1 Burkholderiaceae bacterium | reverse complement strand
AGCGACTGTGCCTCGAGGCTCGCCGTCGCGCACCAGAGCACGGCCGCGAGGCACGCACGCAGTCGCATGCTAGATACGCGCCCGCGAGTAGCGCTCCTGAAGCGAGCCACGGATCCACATCGGCATGTAGCGGAGCGCCATCACGAGGAACTTGTAGCGCTTCCCCGGAATCACCACCGTCGGTCCACCGCCAAAGGCCGCCTCCAGCGACTCGCGCACCACGCGGTCGGCATCGAGCCACGCCCACGCCGGAATGCCCTTCGTCTTGTCGATCTTCATGCGATCGTGGAACTCGGTGTGCGTGAAGCCTGGGCACAGCGCCTGCGCCCGCACCCCGGTCCCCGCGAGCTCCATCGCGAGTCCTTCGCTGAACACGCGCTGATAGGCCTTTGTCGCGCAGTAGTTCACGTTCCCCTGCGAGGCCGTGAATGACGCCACCGAGGCCACGTTGATGATCACGCCATCGCGACGCTCGATCATGCCCGGGATCGCCGCGCGCGACAGCAGCATGGTCGCCATCACGTGCAGCTCCAGCATCGTCGCCTGCTCGGCGACCGGGCGCCCCGCGAGCTTGCCCTTGGTGCCGAAGCCGGCGTTGTTCACGAGCACCGCGAGCCGCTCTTCCTTGCCGAGCAACTCGGCGAGGCCGCGGGTCGGTTCGTCGCGCGAGAGATCGGCGGGGTGCGCCGTCGCGTTCACGCCGAACTGGCGCTCGAGGTCGGTGGCGAGTGACGCGAGGCGATCGGCGTCGCGCGCGACGAGCAAGAGGTCAAAGCCGCGGGCCGCGAGTTGCATCGCGAACTCCTTGCCGAGTCCAGCGGAGGCGCCGGTGACGCAGGCAAGCGGGCGAGGGAATCCGGTATTGGTGTTGGGCACACCCTAATCTACAATTCTTGGGCACATGGGCATCATCCAGGCTTCCATCCCGCTGTTTTTTCTCCTCATCGCACTCGAGCTCCTCTGGAGTCGGGCGAGTGGGGCGGGGGTGCTACGCGTCTAGGACTCCCTGTCAGACCTGAGCTGCGGGAGACTCCGCCCGTTGGCTGGCATCTTCACCAAGCTCTTTACCATCGGGATCTTTATCTGGGTCGGGGAGCGGCTGTCGCTCCAGAATTTCTTCCCCTGGCTCCCCGCGTGGCCGGAACGTGCCCCCTTCGTGGACGCTGCGGGCTTTCCCGGATTCGCAGTCGATGTGGCCGCGCTCCTCAGCTGGAGCGCCGTCTTCGTGCTGGTGGACTTCTGCTATTACTGGTCGCACCGGTACGCGCACGAGGTGAACATCCTCTGGGCGGGGCATGTCGTGCATCACTCGAGCGAGGAGTACAACCTCCCCGTCGCCCTGCGGCAGAGCGCACTGCACGGTCTCATGAGCTGGATCTTCTACGTCCCCCTCGCGGTCATCGGGGTACCGTGGCGGATGTTCGTGGCCTGCAACGCGCTCAACCTCATCTACCAGTTCTGGATTCACACGCGGGCGATCGCACGCCTCTCGCCCGTGGGCGAATTGATCCTCAACACCCCCTCGCACCATCGCGTGCATCACGGGGTGAATCCGAAGTATCAGGACAAGAACTACGCCGGGGTGTTCATCGTCTTTGACCGCTGGTTCGGCACCTTCGAGCCGGAGGTCGAGGAACCGGTCTACGGCATCACCAAGCCGCTGCAGAGCTGGAACCCGCTCTGGGCCAACGTGCATGTCTTCGTGCAGATCGCCAAGGACGCGTGGCGCACCGAGCGGTGGTCCGACAAGCTGCGCATCGTCTTCGGCCGGCCC
>JANJTK010000186.1 GCA_024711155.1 Burkholderiaceae bacterium | reverse complement strand
CGATGCTGCTCACCGAAGAACAGGAGATGACGCGCGACGCGGTGCGCGCGTTCGTGCGCAACGAAGTCGCGCCGCACGCGGCGCGCTGGGACCGCGAGTCGACCTTTCCGGCCGCGGCGCTGCGCGGGCTCGCCGCGCTCGGGTGCTACGGCGTCGCGGTGCCCGAGCAGTGGGGCGGCGCCGGACTCGACTACCGCACGCTCGCGCTGGTGATCGAGGAGATCGCCGCCGGCGACGGCGCGACCTCGACCGTCGTGTCGGTCAACAACTGCCCGGTGTGCTCGATCCTGCTCGCGTGGGGCAACGACGAGCAGAAGGCGCGCTGGCTGGGCCCGCTCGCGTCGGGGCAGATGCTGGGGGCGTTCTGCCTGACCGAGCCGCAGGTCGGTTCCGAGGCGTCCGGGCTGCGCACGACCGCGGTGCGCGACGGCGACCACTGGGTCATCGACGGCGTCAAGCAGTTCGTCACCTCGGGCAGGAACGGCGACGTCGCGATCGTGATGGCGGTGACCGACCGCGGCGCCGGCAAGCGCGGCATCTCCGCGTTCCTGGTCCCGACCTCCACTGCGGGCTACGTCGTCGCGCGGCTCGAGGAGAAGGCGGGGCAGCACGCGTCCGACACCGCGCAGGTGCTGTTCGAGCGCTGCCGGGTGCCGGCCGCGCACATGATCGGCGAGGAAGGCCAGGGCTACCGGATCGCGCTCTCCGGGCTCGAGGGCGGACGCATCGGCATCGCGTCGCAGTCGGTGGGGATGGCGCGCGCGGCCTTCGAGGCCGCGCTGCGCTACGCGAAGGAGCGCGTCGCGTTCGGGCAGCCGATCTTCGAGCACCAGGCGGTCAACTTCCGGCTCGCCGACATGGCGACCCGCATCGAGGCCGCGCGCCAGCTGGTGTGGCACGCAGCCGCGCTGAAGGACGCCGGCCGGCCGTGCCTGAAGGAGGCGGCGATGGCGAAGCTGTTCGCGTCGCAGATGGCCGAGGGCGTGTGCTCGGACGCGATCCAGGTCCACGGCGGCTACGGCTACGTCGCCGACTACCCGGTCGAGCGGATCTGGCGCGACGTGCGCGTGTGCCAGATCTACGAGGGCACGAGCGACATCCAGCGCATCCTGATCGGCCGCGCGCTGGCCACCGGCGCGGATTGAGTCGCAACCGAGTCGCAACCGAGTCGCCAGTGAGCCGCCGCCGAGCGCACCCCGCCACCAGGACCGTGATCGTGCGCCGCGCGCACGCCCGCAAGGACCGGAGACACCGTTGAACGTCATCGAAAGCAGGCTCGATCCCCGCGACCCGCAGTTCCAGGCCAACGCGCAGGCGATGCGGCTGCTGGTCGGCGACCTGCACGCGAAGGTCGCGCAGGTCGCGCAGGGCGGCGGCGAGGCCGCGCGAGCCAGGCACGCTGCGCGCGGCAAGCTGCTGCCGCGCGAGCGCGTGCAGATGCTGCTCGACCCCGGGACGCCGTTCCTCGAGCTGTCGCAGCTCGCCGCGCTCGGCATCTACGACGACGAGGCGCCTTGCGCCGGCGTGATCACCGGCATCGGCCGCGTCGCCGGCCTCGAGTGCGTGATCGTGTGCAACGACGCGACCGTCAAGGGCGGCAGCTACTTCCCGCTCACCGTCAAGAAGCACCTGCGCGCGCAGGAGATCGCGCGCGACAACCGCCTGCCGTGCATCTACCTGGTCGACTCGGGCGGCGCGAACCTGCCGACGCAGGACGACGTCTTCCCCGACCGCGAGCACTTCGGCCGCATCTTCTACAACCAGGCGACGATGTCGGCGATGGGCATCCCGCAGATCGCCGTCGTGATGGGCTCGTGCACCGCGGGCGGCGCCTACGTGCCGGCGATGAGCGACGAGACCGTGATCGTGCGCAACCAGGGCACGATCTTCCTCGGCGGCCCGCCGCTGGTGAAGGCGGCCACCGGCGAGGTCGTCAGCGCCGAGGACCTCGGCGGCGGCGACGTCCACACGCGGCTGTCGGGCGTGGCCGACCACCTCGCCAACGACGACCGCCACGCGCTCGCGATCGCGCGCCGCATCGTCGGCCACCTGAACCGGCGCAAGCCGCGCCAGACCGTGCTGGCGGACCCGGTCGAGCCGCGCCACGCGGCCGAGGAACTCTACGGCGTCATCCCGAACGACCCGCGCAAGCCCTACGACGTGCGCGAGGTGATCGCGCGCATCGTCGACGGGTCGGTCTTCGACGAATTCAAGCCGCGCTACGGCACGACGCTCGTGACCGGCTTCGCGCACCTGCACGGCATGCCGCTGGGCATCGTCGCCAACAACGGGATCCTGTTCTCCGAGTCGGCCAACAAGGGCGCGCACTTCGTCGAGCTGTGCGCGCAGCGCCGCATTCCGCTGCTGTTCCTGCAGAACATCACCGGCTTCATGGTGGGGCGCAAGTACGAGAACGAGGGCATCGCGCGCGCCGGCGCGAAGATGGTCACCGCGGTGGCCTGCGCGCAGGTGCCGAAACTGACGCTGATCATCGGCGGCTCGTTCGGCGCCGGCAACTACGGCATGTGCGGCCGCGCGTACTCGCCGCGCTTCCTGTGGATGTGGCCCAACGCGCGCATCAGCGTGATGGGCGGCGAGCAGGCGGCGTCGGTGCTGGCCACCGTGCGCCGCGACGGCATCGAGGCACGCGGCGGCGCGTGGAGCGCCGAGGACGAGGAGGCGTTCAAGGCGCCGATCCGCGACCAGTACGAGCGCCAGGGCCATCCGTACTACGCGACCGCGCGCCTGTGGGACGACGGCGTCATCGACCCCGCCGACACGCGCATGGTGCTCGCGCTCGGACTGTCGGCGGCGCTCAACGCGCCGATTCCGGAGCCGCGCTTCGGCGTGTTCCGCATGTAGGACCGCGGCCGGACCACGAGGGGACATCGAAGTGAACTACCGGACCCTGCAGGTCGCAGTCGAGCGCGGCGTCGCGTCGATCTGGCTCGACCGGCCCGACGTGCGCAACGCGATGGACGACGTCGTGATCGGCGAGCTGACCGCGGCCTTCGAGCGCGCAGTCGGCGACGACGCGGTGCGCGCGATCGTGCTCGGCGGCCGCGGCAGCGCGTTCTGCGCCGGCGGCGACCTGAACTGGATGAAGCGCGCGCGCGCCTTCACACCCGAGCAGAACCGCGCCGACTCGGCGCAGCTCGCGCGCATGCTGCGCACCCTGCACGAGAGCCCGAAGCCGACCGTCGCGCGCGTCCACGGCGCCGCCTTCGCGGGCGGCATGGGGCTGGTCGCGGCCTGCGACGTCGCGGTCGCGAGCGCCGACACCCGCTTCTGCCTGTCCGAGGTCAGGCTCGGCCTGCTGCCGGCGATGATCAGCCCGTACGTGATCCGCGCGATCGGCGAGCGGCAGGCGCGCCGCTACTTCCTCACCGCCGAGGTCTTCGACGCGGCCGAGGCGCGCCGCATCGGGCTCGTGCACGAGACCTGCGCGCCCGACGCGCTCGACGCCGAGGTCGACGCGCTGCTCGCGCGGCTGCTGCAGGGCGGGCCGGTCGCGCTGCGCGAGAGCAAGCGGCTCGTGCGCGATGTGGCCGGACGGCCGATCGACGACGCGCTGCTCGACGACACCGCCGCGCGGATCGCGGCGGCGCGCGCCTCCGACGAGGGGCAGGAGGGCATCGCGGCGTTCTTCGAGAAGCGCCGCCCGGCCTGGAACCCGCAGCGCGATTGAAGCGCGGACGACCCGGAGACGCACGATGTTCAGCAAGATCCTGAGTGCCAACCGCGGCGAGATCGCCTGCCGCGTCGCCGCGACGGCGCGCCGCCTCGGCATCCGCACGGTCGCCGTCTACTCCGACGCCGATGCGGGCGCGCGCCACGTCGCCGCCTGCGACGAGGCCTGGCGGCTCGGCCCCGCCGCGGCGCGCGAGTCGTACCTGCGCGGCGACCTGATCCTCGAGATCGCGCAGCGCAGCGGCGCACAGGCGATCCACCCGGGCTACGGCTTCCTGTCCGAGAACGAGGAGTTCGCGCGCGCGGCCGCGCAGGCCGGGATCGTCTTCATCGGCCCGCCGGCCGACGCGATCGCCGCGATGGGCAGCAAGTCGGCCGCCAAGGCGCTGATGGAGCGCGCCGGCGTGCCGCTGGTGCCCGGTTACCACGGCGACGACCAGGATCCGGCGCTGCTCGCGCGCGAGGCAGCGCGGATCGGCTATCCGGTGCTGATCAAGGCCAGCGCCGGCGGCGGCGGCAAGGGGATGCGCATCGTCGACGACGCCGGCAAGTTCGACGCCGCGCTCGCGTCGTGCAAGCGCGAGGCGAAGAACGCGTTCGGCGACGACGCGGTGCTGGTCGAGCGCTACGTCACGCGGCCGCGTCACATCGAGATCCAGGTCTTCGCGGACGCGCACGGCCACTGCGTTTCCCTGTTCGAGCGCGACTGCTCGGTGCAGCGGCGCCACCAGAAAGTGCTCGAGGAGGCACCCGCACCCGGCATGACCGCGGAGCGCCGGCGCGCGATGGGCGAGGCGGCGACGGCCGCGGCGCGCGCGGTCGGCTACGTCGGCGCCGGCACCGTCGAGTTCATCGCCGACCAGGAAGGGCGCTTCTGGTTCATGGAGATGAACACGCGGCTGCAGGTCGAGCACCCGGTGACCGAGATGATCACCGGCTTCGACCTCGTCGAATGGCAGCTGCGGGTGGCGGCGGGCGAGCCGCTGCCGGCGCGACAGGACGACCTGCGCATCCGCGGCCACGCAATCGAGGCGCGCATCTATGCCGAGAATCCGGCCAGGGGCTTCCTGCCGTCGATCGGCACGCTGCGCCACCTGCGCACGCCGGCGGCGGCGCAGTTCACGCACCGCGCGGAGGCCGACGACGAGTCCGCGCCGGTGCGCGTCGACAGCGGCGTGCGCGAAGGCGACACCATCACGCCGTACTACGACCCGATGATCGCCAAGCTGGTCGTCTGGGGGCGCGACCGCGACCACGCGCGCGCGCGCATGGCGCAGGCGCTGGCCGGCTTCGAGGTCGTCGGCCCGTCGACCAACGTCGCATTCCTCGCCCGGCTCGTCGATTGCGAGTCCTTCGCCCGTGCCCGGCTCGACACCGGCCTGATCGAGCATGAGCGCGCCGCGCTGCTGCCGGAGCCGGCGCCGCCGCCGCTGGCCGCGCGCGCGATCGCCGCGGCGGCCGTGCTGGCGGGCGAGGCCGACGCAGCGGCCAGCGGTCGCGACGACGACGGCGACCTGCGCCGCGACCCCTGGAGCCTGCGCAACGGCTGGCGCGCCGGCGGCTGGCTGCGTCGCGTGCTGCCCTTCGAATCGGCGGCGGGTCCCTGCCCGGTCGAGGTCGAATACTCGGCGAGCGGCTGGAACGTGCACGACGGCGACGAGTCGATCCGGATCGGGCAGCTGCGCTGGTCGGCGACCGAGCGCCGTCTGCGCGGACTCGCCGGCGAGCGCGCGTTCGACGCCGGCGCGGTGCTCGACGGCGAGACGCTGCACCTGTTCATGCCCGAGGGCCACCTCGCGCTCGGCTACGCGTCGCCGCTCGCGCACGTCGGCGAGGGCGACGCCGACGACGCGCGGCTCACCGCGCCGATGCCGGGCAAGGTGATCGCGCTGATGGTCGCGGCGGGGGCGAAGGTCGCGCGCGGCCAGCCGCTGCTCGTCATCGAGGCGATGAAGATGGAGCACACGATCAGTGCGCCGGCCGACGGCGAGATCGCGTCGGTGCTGTGCGCGGTCGGCGAACAGGTCGCCGACGGCGTGCAGCTGGTCGAGTTCGCGCCGCGCGCCTGAGGAGCCCGACGCGCCGGAGCGCCCGGAGCGCCCGGCAAGCGCGACGCTCCGCCGCCCCCACTCGCAGGAGATGCCATGGAACTCCCGTCGAAGGTCCACGTCACCGAAGTCGGCCCGCGCGACGGGCTGCAGAACGAGAAGCAGCCGGTGCCCGCCGACCTCAAGGTCGAGTTGTGCGAGCGACTGCTCGCCGCCGGGGTGCGTCAGCTCGAGGCGACCTCGTTCGTGTCGCCGAAGTGGGTGCCGCAGATGGCCGACGCCGCCGAGGTGATGGCGCGCATGCCGCGCCGCGCGGGCACCACGATCTCGGTGCTGGTGCCGAACATGAAGGGCTTCGAGGCCGCGCTTGCGTCGCGCCCCGACGAGGTGGTGATCTTCGGAGCCGCCAGCGAGACCTTCTCGATGCGCAGCATCAACTGCTCGGTCGCCGAAAGCATCGAGCGCTTCCGTCCGGTGGCGCAGGCTGCGAAAGCTCACGGGCTGCGGCTGCGCGCGGCGGTCTCGACGGCCTTCGGCTGCCCGTACCAGGGCGAGGTCCCGGTGGCCGCGGTGGTCGACGTCGCGGCGCGCCTGCGCGACCTCGGCTGCGACGAGATCGGCATCGCCGACACGATCGGCGTCGCGACCCCGAACCGGGTGCCCGCGGTCTTCGAGGCGGTCGCGCGCGAGGTGCCGCTCGAACGCCTGTCGGGGCACTTCCACGACACCTACGGGCAGGCGATCGCGAACGTGATGGCGAGCCTGCAATCGGGCGTGTTTCGCTTCGATTCGTCGATCGCCGGTCTCGGCGGCTGCCCGTACGCGCCCGGCGCGACCGGCAACGTCGCGACCGAGGACGTGGTGTATCTGCTGCACGGCCTCGGAATCGAGACCGGCCTCGACCTCGGCCGGCTGGTCGAGACGGGGCAGTGGATTTCCGCGCAACTCGGGCGCCCGAGCGTCTCGCGGGCCGGCAACGCGCTGGCCGCGCGACGGCGGATCGAAACGACGCCCGAGACGAATTGAAGCCAATGGAAGCAGTTGCATCTCCTTGCGTCTCGAGATGCCGGCTCGACCCGGGTACCGGCCGCTGCGTCGGCTGCCTGCGCACGGCCGACGAGATCGCGGCGTGGGGGTCGCTCGACGCCGCCGGCCAACGCGCCGTCTGGAGCGCGCTGGCGCGCCGGCGCGGCGAGTCGGGCGCCGGCCTGCCGCCGGGGCTGCGCTTCATCGAGCGCGACTGGCTGTCGGCGAACCAGATCCTCGGCATCGAAGGCAACGAGGCGATCGTCGTCGACACCGGCTACGTCAAGCACGCGGCGCAGACGGTCGAACTGGTGCGGGCGGCACTGATCGACTCAGCGGGCGACCTCCTCGGCGACGCCCCTGCCGTCCGGCTCGCGGGCATCGTCAACACGCACCTGCACTCGGACCACTGCGGCGGCAACGCGGCGCTGGCGCGCGCGTTCGACTGCCCGATCACGATTCCTGCCGCGAGCGCTGCCGACGTCGCCGCCTGGGACCGGGTGGCGCTCACGCACGCAACCACCGGCCAGCGCTGCGAGCGCTTCTCGCACTCGGCGACGCTCGCTCCGGGCGACCGGCTGCGCCTCGGCGGCCTCGACTGGCAGGTCCTCGCGGCCCCGGGGCACGACCCCAAGAGCCTGGTCTTCCACTGCGAGCGCGAGGCGCTGCTGATCTCCGCCGACGCGCTGTGGGAGCAGGGCTTCGGCGTGCTCTTCCCCGAACTCGACGGCGAGCCCGGCTTCGCGGGGCAGCAGGCCGCGCTCGAGCTGATCTCGGCGCTGCCGGTACAGCGCGTGCTGCCCGGCCACGGCCGCGCCTTCGACGACGTGCAAGGCGCGCTCGCGCGCGCGTTCGCGCGGCTCGACGCGATGCGCAGCGACCCGCGCCGGCACGCGCGCCACGCGCTCAAGGTGCTGGTGAAGTTCCTGCTGCTCGACCTGGAGCGGGTGGAAGTCGACCGTATGCGCGAAACACTGCGGGGCGCATCGGTGATGCAGCGCACCGCGGCGCTGATCGGCATGGACTTCGCCGCCGCGCTCGCATGGGCCACGGGCGAACTGGTCGAACAGGGCCAGCTGCGCCGCGACGGCAACTGGCTGCTCGACGCCTGACGCGGCGCGACCGCCGCGCGGCCGAGCCTGGGCGCAGCGGCCGCCCGGCCGGTCTCCGGCGGCGCGCCCGCTCAGCCGGCCTTCGGCGGGGACGCGTCCACGCGCAGTTCGCCGAACGACCATTGCGCACGGCCGCGCCCCGGCTCGACCTCGTGCAGCGCGACGGCCGGCATCAGGCCCGCGCGGCTGCGCTGCGCAAGTTCGACGTAGATCGCCGTGCCCTCGCGTTTCCACGCCAGGTCGGCGTCGCGCAGCGGACGCAGGACCTTGGCCGGCACGCCGCCGACCAGCGTGCGCGCCGGGATCTCGGTGCCCGGCCGCACGAACGACATCGCCGCGACGATCGCCTGCTCGCCGACGACCACGGTGTCCATCACGACGGCGCCGATGCCGACCATCGCGTCGCGCCCGACGCGCGCGCAGTGCACGACCGCGCTGTGCCCGATGTGGCTTTCCTCCTCCAGCACGCAGTCGAAATCGGGGCGCGAGTGGACGACGCAGTTGTCCTGCAGGTTCGAGTTGCGCTCGAGCACGATGCGGCCGAAGTCGCCGCGCAGCACGGCACCGGCCCCGACGTAGCAGCCCGGACCGACGATCACGTCGCCGATCAGGACGGCGGCCGGGTGCACGTACGCAGCCGGGTCGACGACCGGCACGAGTCCTTCGAAGGCATAGACGGTCGGGGCAGCGATCACGGGCGGTCTCCAGTTCGCGCCATGCTAGCACCGGCCCCGGACGCGTCGCGCGCGCAACACATCGCGGCGCCGGCGGGCCGCGGCGGGGTCGTTCCTCAGGCCGCGCGCCCCGCCTGTCGGAACCCCGCGCCGGCGCCTGCCGGGGCGCCGCGCGCGCGGCTAACCTGTCGGGCATGACGGTTTCCTTCGACATGCGCACGATCTTCCTGGTCGGCGCCGCCACCGCCGCCCTCGGCGCAGCCGCCTTCACCGGACTGGCCCGCATGCACCGCCCGGCGGCGGACGCAATGCTGCGCTACGCATTCGCGGTTGCCGCAATGGCCATCGGCATGGTGCTGATCGCGCTGCGCGACGCGCTGCCCGGCTGGATGAGCTACACGCTCATGAACATGCTGATGTCGGCCGGCGTCCTGCTCACCGCCGACGCGACGCTGCAACTGTTCGGCCGCCACCAGCCGCCCTGGTCGCTCGCCGCGCAGGGTGGCGCGATCGTGCTGCTGTGGACCTGGATCGGCAGCGATCCCGCCGGCATCGGCCAGCGCATCGTGCTGACCTCGGCGATCCAGTGCGCCGGGGCGTCGGTGTCGGTCTGGGCCATCCGCAGCGCACCGTCGTGGCGCCGCGAGGCCTACGTGCCGGCGCTGGCGACGTTCTTCGCCGGCTACGGTTCGGTGCACTTCCTGCGCGGCCTCGGCGCCCTGCTGTCGGTGCCGAGTGCGGGCGCCGGCATCTTTGCGCCCGACCCCGCGCAGGTCGCCTTCGGCCTCGCGTTCGCGCTGAGCCCGATCGGGCTGGCGATGATCGTGCAGATGCTGATGCATGCGCGCATCTCCGGCGAGTTGCACCGGCGCGCCACCACCGACGAGCTGACCGGGCTGCACCTGCGCGGGCACTTCTTCGACATCGCGCGCCAGCGCCTGCGCGAAGCGGCGCCGGGCGCTTGCGTGCACCACCTGCTGATGATCGACCTCGACCACTTCAAGTCGGTCAACGACCGCTTCGGCCATCCGGTCGGCGATCGCGCGCTGCGCCATGCGGCGCGCGTGCTGCGCGCCACGCTCGGCGGCACCGGCCTGCTCGGCCGCTACGGTGGCGAGGAGTTCTGCGCGCTGATCCGCAGCGCGGACGATGGCGACGCGTCCCGCACGATCGACAGGTTGCGCGAGACGCTCGAAGGCGAGCCGATGCGCGCCGGCATGGCGACGATCCGGATGACCGCGAGCATCGGGGCCGTGCCGATCCGCGACGCCGAGTCGCTCGAGCGCCTGATGGTCCACGCCGACCACTGCGTCTATCGCGCGAAGACCGAGGGCCGCAACCGGGTCGTGCGCTCGACCGAGCTGATGGCCGAGCTGGTGGTCTGAGCCCCCGCGTCGGCGCCGCAACGCCGCCGCAGCGACGGCTCACTCGTACTTGCGCGCGTCCTCGATCACCTTGCCATCGTTCGGCAGGCTGCCGGGCGCGACGATCTCGACCTCGCCGCGCAGCTTCGTCACTTCGCGCACCGCGTCGGCGAGTTGCGCCGACAGCGCTTCGGCTCCGCCCGCAGCCGCCGCGCCGGCTGCGTCGACCTCGCACTTCAGCGTCATCCGGTCGTTCGCCATCTCCCCTTCGACGACCAGCCGCGCGCGCTTCGCGTGCGGCACGCGCCTGAGCACCTCCGCCACCTGCCCCGGATGCACGAACATGCCGCGCACCTTGGTGGTCTGGTCGGCGCGGCCGAGCCAGCCGCGGATGCGCACGTTCGTGCGCCCGCACGGCGAGATGCCGGGCAGCACTGCGGACAGGTCGCCGGTGCCGAAGCGGATCATCGGGTAGTCGGGGTTGAAGCTCGTGACCACGATCTCGCCGACCTCGCCGTCGGGCACCGGCTCGCCGGTGCCCGGGCGGACGATCTCGAGGATCAGTTCCTCGTCGAGGATCATTCCTTCCATCGCGCTCGACTCATAGGCCACCATGCCGAGGTCGGCGGTGCCGTACCACTGCAGCACCGTCCCGATGCCCTGCTGCTGGAACCACGCGCGCAGGCTCGGCGGCAGCGCCTCGGCCGCGACCAGCGCGCGCTGGAGGTTCGAGATGTCGAGCTTCGCCTCCTGCGCCTTCTCGACGATGATGCGCAGGAACGACGGCGTCCCGACGTAGGCGTCGGGACGCAGCGTGCGGATGAGGTCGATCTGCTGTTCGGTCTGGCCGACGCCGGCCGGGATCACGGCGCAGCCGAGCTTGCGCGCGCCGCCGTCGACCATCCACGCCCCCGGCGTCAGGTGATAGCCGAAGCAGTTCTGCACGATGTGACCGGGGCGGATTCCGGCCGCGTACAGCGCGCGCGCGGTGCGCCACGGGTCGTCGCGGGCGCCTTCCGGATCGAAGATCGGCCCCGGCGACATGAACAGGCGGCCCAACCGTCCCGGCTCGACCGTCACCAGTCCGCCGAACGGCGGAGCCTGCTCCTGCAACCCCTTCAGGTCGCCCTTGCGCAGCACCGGCAGTTGCGCCAGCGCCTTGCGCGACGCGATCTCGCGCGCGTCGACGCCGGCAAGCCGCTGCGCCCAGCCGCGCGCATTGCCGACCGCATGCTCGACCAGGCCCGGCAACCGCGCCATCAGCGCGCCCTCGCGCGCCTCCGCCGGCCGGGTCTCGAGTTCGTCGTACCAGGCGCTCACAGCCAGCGCTTCCGGCGGCGGTACGACTTGACGTCGCGAAACGACTTGCGCCCTTCCTTCGCGATCCCGAGGTAGAACTCCTTCACGTCCTCGTTCTCGCGCAGGTCCTTCGCCTGGCCGTCCATCACGATGCGGCCGTTCTCGAGGATGTAGCCGTAGTCGGCGTAGCGCAGCGCCATGTTGGTGTTCTGCTCGGCCAGCAGGAACGTGACCTTCTCCCGGGTGTTCAGGTCCTTCACGATCTCGAACACCTCCTCGACGATCTGCGGCGCGAGCCCCATGCTGGGCTCGTCGAGCAGCACCATCTTCGGGTCGGCCATCAGCGCGCGGCCGATCGCGCACATCTGCTGCTCGCCGCCCGACGTATAGGCCGCCTGGCTCTGGCGGCGGGTCTTCAGCCGCGGGAAGTACGCGTAGACCTTCTCGAGCGTCGCCGCCACCGCCGCCTTCCCGTCCTTGCGGGTGTAGGCGCCGGTCATCAGGTTCTCCTCGATCGTCAGGTGGGCGAAGCAGTGCCTGCCCTCCATCACCTGGATGACGCCGCGCTCGACCATCTGCGCCGGCGTCATCTTCTCGATGCGCTCGCCCCGGTACTCGATCGCACCCTTCGTGACCTCGCCGCGCTCGCCTGCCAGCAGGTTCGAGACCGCGCGCAGCGTCGTCGTCTTGCCGGCGCCGTTGCCGCCGAGCAGCGCGACCACGCGGCCCTCGGGCACCTGCAGCGAGACGCCCTTGAGCACGAGGATCACGTGGTTGTAGATGACCTCGATGCCGTTGACGTTGAGGAAGATGTCGCTCATGGATCGCTTCCGCCGGGGAAAGAACCCCGCGAGCCCCCGCGCGGGGAGCCCGCGAGGCGTCAGCCCGTCACTCCTGGCACTGGGCCGGGGTGCGCGGCGTGATCTTCTTCTCGGTCGCGTACTTGCCGGCCGTGCTCTTGACCAGCGGCTTCAGGATCGACTCGTCGGCCTGGTACCAGTCGGACGTGAAGACCCACTTGGCGCCGTCCCAGGTGTGGATCCGCGCCCAGGCGGGGCCCATGTGGTCCGCGCAGGTGGTCGACACCGGCCGCATCACCTCGCCGAAGCCGAGCGCCTCGAGCTTCTTCGCGTCCAGCGCGAGGTTCTCGAGGCCCCAGCGGGTCTGCGTGGCGGTCATCCACTTGCCCTTGCCGTAGCGCTCCTGCGCGCGCTTGACGCCCTCGACCGCCAGCATCGCGCTCAACGCGCCGCGCATGTAGAGCACCGAGCCGACCTCTTCGCGCGGACCGGTTCCCTGGCCCTTGCCGTGCACCAGCGCGAGGATGTCCTTCGTGACCTTCGCGTTCGGGTGCGCGCCGTGCTGCATCGCCAGGCCGTTGTAGCCCTTGGCGGCGACGCCGAGGTCCTTGACGTCCGGCTCGGCGGCCGACCACCACACGCCGTACATCTTCTCGCGCGGGTAGCCGGTGGCCTGCGCTTCCTTCAACGCCACCGAGTTCATCA
This sequence comes from Burkholderiaceae bacterium, assembly GCA_024711155.1. GTDB lineage: Bacteria > Pseudomonadota > Gammaproteobacteria > Burkholderiales > Burkholderiaceae_E > Zeimonas. The sequence goes on along the minus strand of JANJTK010000186.1, from coordinate 477 downwards.
CGCCCCAGCCCCACAGGAACACGTAGTCGGGCCGGCTCTGGCGGATCTGCAGCCAGGTCGCCTTCTGCTCGACGCCCGGGTGGGTGACCGGCAGCAGCTGCAGCTCGTAGCCGTGCGCCTTGGCGCGCTCCTGCAGCAGCGGGATCGGCTCCTTGCCGTACGGGCTGTCGTGGTAGACGAGGGTGATCTTCTTGCCCTTGAGCTTGTCGAAGCCGCCCTCCTTCTTCGCGATGTGCTGGACCAGCACGTCTGCGCCGACCCAGTAGGTGCCGGCGAGCGGGAAGTTCCAGCCGAACACCAGCCCGTCCTGCGACTCGCTGCGGCCGTAGCCGGCGGTGATCAGCGGGATCTTGTCGACCGGCGCCTTGTCGGTGAGCGCGAAGGTGATGCCCGTGGACAGCGGCTGGAACAGGGTCGCGCCGCCGTGTTTGCCCTTCAGGCGCTCGTAGCACTCGACGCCGCGCGCGGTGTCGTAGC
>JANJTK010000132.1 GCA_024711155.1 Burkholderiaceae bacterium | reverse complement strand
GATGAAGAGCTTGCCGATCGACTGTTCCGTCAGGATCGCGTAGATGACGAGCACCACCGACGGCGGGATCAGGATCCCGAGCGTGCCGCCGGCGGCGAGCGATCCGGTGGCGAGCGCGCCCGAATAGTTGAGCCGCTTCATCTCGGGCAGCGACACGTGCGCCATCGTCGCCGCGGTGGCGAGCGACGAGCCGCAGATCGAGCCGAAGGCCGCGCAGGCGCCGATGCCGGCCATCGCGACGCCGCCGCGCCGGTGCCCGAGCCAGGCCGCCGCGGCGTTGAAGATGCCGGTCGACAACCCGGAGGCGGTCGCGAACGATCCCATCAGCACGAACAGCGGAATCACCGACAACGAGTAGGTCGCGCTCTGGAAGTAGGGCGCGGTGTTCATGTAGTTGAGCATCGGGTCGAGGCCCGACACCCAGACGTAGCCGAGCCCGCCGACGATCAGCAGCGAAAGCCCGACGTTGACGCCGACGACGAGCAGTCCCATCAGCACGCCGAACATCAGCAGCGAGATCACCATCCCGCTCATGCGATCGTCCTTCCGCCGCGCAGCGCGCGCGCGACGCACACGAGCGTGAGCAGCGCCGTCGAGACGACGATCGGCGCGAACATCCACCAGGTCGGAATCTGCAGCATCATCGACATGTCGTTGAACTGGCGTTGCTGGATGCCGCCCAGCGCGAGCCGCCAGGTCATCAGCCCGGCGACGATCGCGAACAGCGCCTCGGCGGCGATCGCGAGCACGCGCCTCGTCGCGGGCGGCATCATGCCGACGAACATGTCGATGACGACGTGCCCGCCGCGCAGGTGACAGTACGGAATCATCGCGAACACCGCGATCGCGGTTCCGCGCTCGGTCAGTTCGAAGTCGCCGACCAGCGGCGAACCGAAGAGGGTGCGGCTGGCGATGCTGAGCACCGCGACGGCCGTGAAGGCCAGCATCACGAAGCCGCCGGCAATCGCCAGCCAGGTACAGGCGCGCTCGAGCGCGCGTTCGAGCCCCGGGCGGGCCGCCGCACCGGCATCGCCGGCGCGGCCGCCTCCCTCGCTCACTTGTCGTACTTCCTGATCAGCGCGGCGGCTTCTTCGTAAAGGGCCTTGCCGTTGGGCGTCTTCGCGATCCACGCGTCGATGACCGGCTGGGTGGCCTTCTTCCAGCGCGCCTTCTCGTCGGGCGACAGCGCGCCGAAGGTGTGGCCGAGTTCCTTGGCCTGCGCGAGCCCCGGCGCCTCGGCGTCGTCCCAGGCCTTGCCCATCTCGCTGACGATGTTGGCGCCGGAATTCTTGTCGATGACCGCCTTCAGGTCGGGCGGCAGGCTGTCGTACTTCGCCTTGTTCATCGCGACGGTGAACATCGTCGTATACAGGCCGGTCTCGGTGTGGAACTTGACGAGTTCGTTCAGGCGCTGCGGCCGCATCACTTCCCACGGCACGGTGAGGCCGTCGGCGACGCCGCGCGACAGCGCCTCGTAGGCCTCGGGCAGCGGCATGCCGACCGGCGTCGCGCCGAGCAGCTTGAGCGCGTCGCCGACGGACTTGGTCGGCAGCCGCACCTTCTTGCCCTGCAGGTCCTCCATCTTCGTGACCAGCTTGTCCTTCATGTGGATCAGGCCGGGCGCGTGGCAGTGCACGAGCAGGATGTGGACGTCCTTGAATTCTTCCTTCAGGTGCTTGTTGTAGAACTCCCACATCGCCTGCGTGGTCCCCTCGGCGGTGCGGCCGACCATGAAGGGCAATTCGAACACCTCGGACAGCGGGAAGCGGCCGGGCGTGTAGCCGGGCAGTGCCCAGCCCACGTCGGCGACGCCGGTGCGGACCTGGTCGAAGATCTGCGGCGGCTTGCCGCCCAACTGCATCGACGGGTAGACCTCGCACTTGATGCGGCCGCCCGAGTCCTTCTCGACGCGCTGGGCCCACGGCCCGAACAGCTTCGTCTGCGACGGCGCCATCGGCGACAGGAAATGCGTGATGCGCAGCTTGATCGGCTCCTGCGCAGTGGCGCTGCGCCCGATCCCGGCAAGGCCGAGTCCGAGCGCGGTGCCGGCCTGGATCGCCGTGCGTCGTGATACCTGTTTCATCTTCTGTCTCCTCCTCGAAAACGATGCGCCGGCGAGCCGGCGGACGGGTGTCACCCTACCATGTTGAGACCGCCGCTGACACTGAGGACTTGCCCGGTCACGTAGTCGGCGCGCGGGCTCGCGAAGAACACGACCGCGTCGGCGATCTCGGAGGGCTTGCCGAAGCGGCGCATCGGAATCGCGCGCACGAAGGCCTCGCGGTGTTTCTCGGGTACCGCGTTGAGCAGCGGCGTGTCGGTCGGACCGGGGCACACGCAGTTGGCGGTGATGCCGTGGCGCGCCATCTCGCGCGCGAGTCCCTTGGTGAACGCGATCACGCCGCCCTTGGCGCCCGAGTAGACGGTCTCGCCGAGACTGCCGACGCGGCCGGCGTCGCTCGAGACGTTGACGATCTTGCCGGTCTTGCGCTCGACCATGCCGGGCAGGAACGCGCGCACCATGCGCAGCGGGCCCATGAAGTTGATCTCGACCACCGACTGGATGAACGCGTTGTCGTTCTCGAGGAACGGCTGGATCTTGCCCCAGCCGGCGACGTTGGCGATCACGTCCACGCGCCCGTGCAGCGCGAGCACCGCGTCGCGGAACGCGTTGACCGAGTCGTCGCTGGTGACGTCGCAGCGGACGAAGTCGGCGCGATGGCCGGCGGCGCGCAACTCGGCCGCGGCCTGCTCGCCCTTGTCGGCGGAGATGTCGGCCAGCACGACCGCGGCGCCGGCTTCGGCGAGTCGCTGCGCGGTGGCGAGGCCGATGCCCGAGGCGGCGCCGGTGACGATGGCGATCTTGTCGTTGAGTTTCATGCTGTGGGGTTCCAGATTGCAGATCGGGGTTGACTGAATGAATGCTCATTCATTATCGCGCTGGTGTCAATCCGGTCGGTTGCCGGTGGCCGCGCGGGAAGGTTTTGTTGTGAAAAACCGGTTTCCATAATGCGGAATCTGCTGAATGCGGCGCAGCAAGCTGATTTTTCATCGTGGCAAGCGGAATGCCACGATACGGGATCGCGATTGCAACATCTTGAAACAAATGAAGAAATGACTCCCGGCAACAAGTGTCAAAACCTCTGGTGCGGTGCCGCAAGCGCTTGCTATCCTTGCGCTCATTGACGCGCCCGCGCGGTCGCCCGCGGCACGGCGCGTCGCCGTTTTTCGACACCTGACGTCCAAGGAGCCCATCCATGTCTTCCCGTGAACTCGAAGCGCAGAAACTGCAGAAGGAATGGTCGGAGAGCCCGCGCTGGCGCGGCATCCAGCGCAGCTACACGGCCGAGGACGTCGTGCGCCTGCGCGGCTCGCTGCAGGTCGAGCACACGCTCGCGCGTCGCGGCGCCGACAGACTGTGGAAGCTGCTCAACGAAGAGCCGTTCGTGAACTCGCTCGGCGCGCTGACGGGCAACCAGGCGATGCAGCAGGTCAAGGCCGGCCTGAAGGCGATCTACCTGTCGGGCTGGCAGGTCGCGGGCGACGCCAACCTCGCGGGCGAGATGTATCCGGACCAGTCGCTGTATCCGGCCAACTCGGTGCCGGCGGTCGTGCGCCGGATCAACAACACGCTCACGCGCGCCGACCAGATCCAGTGGATGGAGGGCAAGAACCCCGGCGACGCCGGCTTCGTCGACTTCTTCGCGCCGATCGTGGCCGATGCCGAAGCCGGCTTCGGCGGCGTGCTCAACGCGTTCGAACTGATGAAGTCGATGATCGAGGCGGGCGCATCGGGCGTTCACTTCGAAGACCAGCTCGCGTCGGCCAAGAAGTGCGGCCACATGGGCGGCAAGGTGCTCGTGCCCACGCGCGAGGCGGTCTCGAAACTCGTCGCGGCGCGGCTGGCGGCCGACGTCTGCGGCGTGCCCACGATCCTGCTCGCACGCACCGACGCCGAAGCGGCCGACCTGATCACCTCGGACGTCGACGAGAACGACAAGGCGTTCCTCACCGGCGAGCGCACCGTCGAGGGCTTCCATCGCACCCGCAACGGCCTCGAGCAGGCGATCTCGCGCGGCCTCGCGTACGCGCCGTACGCCGACCTGATCTGGTGCGAGACCGGCACCCCTGACCTCGACTTCGCGCGCCAGTTCGCCGAGGCGATCCACAAGCAGTTCCCGGGCAAGCTGCTCGCGTACAACTGCTCGCCGTCGTTCAACTGGAAGAAGAACCTCGACGAAGCCACGATCGCGAAGTTCCAGCGCGAGCTCGGCGCGATGGGCTACAAGTTCCAGTTCATCACGCTGGCCGGCTTCCACGCGCTGAACTACAGCATGTTCAACCTCGCCTACGGCTATGCGCGCAACCAGATGAGCGCGTTCGTCGAGCTGCAGGAAGCCGAGTTCGCGGCGGCCGAGCGCGGCTTCACCGCCGTCAAGCACCAGCGCGAAGTCGGCACCGGCTACTTCGACGCCGTGACGACGACCGTCGAGCGCGAGGCCTCGACGGCCGCGCTGAAGGGCTCGACCGAGGACGCGCAGTTCTTCGAGGGCAAGGGCGGCAAGAAGGCTGCCTGACGTCCGGAGCCCGCGGGCCGCGGCAGCGCGGCCCCGTGCGGGACTTCGCAGGGCCGGCGATTTTCGCCGGCCCTTTTTCGTTGTGCGCGACGGCACTGGCGCGCCGCTGACGGATCGGCCAATCGACTAGGCACTGCGTCGAATGTTCGCGCGGCGTGCGCGCGCCTATAAATCTCCCTGCGCCTCTCAACACACCACGCACAGGAGATCGACATGAGCGCAGCACGCAGGGAACATTTCGCGCACGGCGTCGCCATCGCCGCACCGGGACGCGCCGCGCGCGCGCGCCGGCAGCGCGGCCAGGGGATGACCGAGTACATCATCGTCGTCGCGCTGGTCGCGGTGGCGGCGGTCGGCGTCTACACGCTGTTCGGGCAGACGCTGCGCAACCAGACCGCCGGGCTCGCGCTCGAGGTGTCGGGGCAGACCGCGGCGACCGCGATCGGCAGCGCGCAGGCCAACGCGACGACGGCGGCGTCCAACGCCAACACGCGCAAGGGGCTCGACAACTACGACGCGGGCAATCGCTGACGCCGGCCGCGCAGCGCGAGCAACCATCGGCGCAGGACGGCCGGCATGCACGCCACGCATTCACGACGGCGCCAGCGCGGCCAGGCGCTGGTGCTCGCGCTGCTGCTGCTCTTCGCGGGGCTGCTCGGGCTGTTCTTCATGTTCAGCACCGGGCAGGTCACCGCGTCGCGCCAGCGCCTGAACAACGCGGCCGACGCGGCCGCCTACAGCGCGGCGCTGTGGCGCGCGCGAGTGCTGAACTTCCACGCGTACTCCAACCGCGCGATCGTCGCGCAGGAAGTCGCGGTCGCGCAGGCGGTCACGCTGACGTCGTGGTCGAAGTACTTCGAGCGGCTGCTGGGCAACGCCGAGGTGATCGCGCTCGCGTGGCCGCAGGCTGCGCCGGTGCTGGGCGCGGCGGCGGCGCTCGCGAGCACCGCGCGCGAGCTGACCGAGCGCACGGCGGCCGACGAGATCGCGGCGCGCGCGGCGCCCGGCATCGGCTACAAGGCGCTGCTGCAGCGCAGCCAGGAGGCGCTGCAGCTCGCCGCCGACACCTTCGGCCTGGGCGCGGTCGCCAACGAGATCGCGCGCGCCAACGATCCGCACTTCTTCGCGTTCGCGCTCGGCGACGGGGGCGCTTTCGGCGGGCTCACGCGCCGCTACGAGAGCGACGACGATCGGCGCCGGCTGCAGGGCGTCGTCGTCGATTCGCTCGACCCCTTCGTGCGCGGGCCGCGCGCCGACGACACGCGGCTGCTGCTGGTGCCGTCGTCGTGCTTCGGCACCACGCTCGACGTGTCGCGCTGGTTCCAGCTCTGGCGCAAGCGCGGCGGCACCGAGATGACCCCCGACCTCGAGCGCTGGCAGGCCGTCGACACCGCGTCGATCCACGACTGGCGGCGGCGCGGCTGGCTGTTTTCGAGCTGCAAGCTGCGCGAATCGCTGCCGATGGGCTGGGGCGCCGCCGAAGCGACCGACGCGGCGCCGCTCTACACGATCACCGGCAACCCGGGCAGCACCTACGACAACCCGAGCGCGACCTGGCTCGCGGCGGCGGAGATCGCCGGCAACGGCTATGCGGGGTTCCAGCGCTACAGCGGCATCGAGCGCGTGCGCGAGCTCGACTACGCGGCGCTTGCCGACGCGCGCTTTCCGGTCTCGCAGGTGGTGGTGCTCGCGCGGGTCGAGGGCCGCGACGTGCGCACCGCCAACGTCGCCAACGTCGGCACCGGCCGGCTGCGGCTGTTCGAGCGCTTTGCCGCCAATCGCCTGTGGTCGATGGCCGTGGGCGAGGCGTACTTCCGCCGGCCGCCCGGCGAGCCTTCGAGGATCGAATATGCAAGCCTGTACAACCCGTGGTGGCAGGCCCGGCTCGCCGAGCCGACGACGGCACAGCGCGCAGCGGCGGCGGCGTATGCGAACTGAGCGCGGGAGCGTGAACACGCGCGACGGCTGGCGTGAGCGCTGCGGCGCGCAGCGCGGCCAGGCGCTGCTCGAGGTGCTGGTGGCGGCGCTCGTGCTGGTGCCGCTGGCCGTCTTCGTCGTACTGCTGGGCAAGGTGCAGTCGATGCAGCAGGCGACGATCGCGGCCTCGCGCACGCTCGCCTTCGAGTGCACGGTGCGGCCGGGCGCCTGCGCGAACCCGGCGTCGCACGCGCAGCTGGCCGACGAGGTGCGGCGGCGCCACTTCGGGCGCATCGACCGCGAGATCCTGAGCGGCGACACGCTGGCCGACGTGCCCGATGCGGCCGAGCGCAACCCGCTGTGGACCGACCGGCGCGGCCAGCCGCTGCTCGCGCGCTTCGGCGACGTCGGCATCGCGTTGGCGTCGCCCGGGTTCGACGCCGGACGCTCGACCGCGGTCGGTCGCGCCGCCGGCGGCGTGGCGGCGGTGCTCGACCGGCTCGCGGGTCCGTCGCGCTTCGGCTTGTCGCTGACCGGTGGCCTGGCGGAGGTGCGCGTGCAGGCAAGTGCCGCGGTCGATGGGCAGGCCGGCGACCGCGCGGGCTGGACCGGCCTGGCGCCACTGCCGCTGCGGGCACGCGCGGCGGTGCTCACCGACGCGTGGAACGCGTCCGGTCCGTACGGCGCCGAGCCGCATCGCGTCCAGGCGCGGGTCGAGCGCGGGAGCCGCATCGACGCGCTGCACCGGGCCGAGATTGCGCTCGGCTACCAGCTCACGCGCTGGACGCTCGACCTGATGGATCTCGTCGGGCTGGAGCCGAGCGCGTCGGCCTTCACGCCGCAGTGGATCGACGTCGATCGGGTGCCGCCCGACCGGATTGCGCCATGAACCGCGCCGCAGGCCTGCGCGAACGCTTCGTGCCGATCGGCGCGGCGCTGATGCTGTTGCCGCTCGCGGGCTTCGGCGCGCCGGCGGCCGCGCGCGCAGGCGACGACGCTGCGGCCGCGGCGATGCCGGGGATCGACACGCGTGCGGTCCTGGTGCCCGACGGGCAACTTGCGGGGCAGGCGATTCGCGTCAGCGAAGTCGGCAGCCGGCTCGACCCGGCGCAGGCGCTCGACCGGGTCGAGTCGCACTGGCGAGCGCAATCGGATGAGCTGGTGCTGCGGGCCGAGCACGCGCCGTGGTCGGTGCTGTCGCGCCGGCGCGCCGACGGCTTCGAGACGCTGCAACTGCGCGCGACCGCGCGCGGCGGCAGCGAGGGCCTGCTGACCGTGTGGCAGGGCCGCGAGGCACGGCCGGCGCGCCCGCGCGCGCTCGACGGACTGCTGCCAGCGGAGGCGCGCGTTACGCGGCAACTCGCGTCGAGCGACGCGGCGCCCGATGGCGCGCGCAGCGCCGACACGCTGATCGCGCACTTGCCGCACTCGATCGACGAGGCCGAGCGGCGCATCGAGCGCCAGCTCGCGCGCGCCGGCTTCGCGGCGGCGCTGCAGCAGCGCCGCGAGACCGGGCTTGCGTGGCGCAACGACCGCGCGCGCTTCTTTCGCTCGGCCGGCGCCGAAGTGCTCGTCACGCTGCATTCGCAGCCCGATGGCACCGGCGTCGTGATCTACCACGTCGCAACCCGGAGATGAAAGGAGAAGCGATGCGACGACGCACCGCAGGCGGCCAGTCGGCCCTGGAGTACCTGATCGTCCTGTCGCTGTTCGTGCTGGCGCTCGCCGCCGGACCCGACAGTCCGCTCGAGCGCCTGTTCGAGGCGTTCGGCACGCGCTATGCGCGCTTCACCCATGCGATGTCGATGCCATGAACGCCATCCTGTCCCGGTTGCGCCGCTTCGGCGGCTGGTCGGCGCGTCACCGCAGCGCGCTGCTGTTCGCGGTAGCGCTGCTGTTTGGCGCGCTCGCGGTGTTCGGTGCGCGCGGCTACATCGCCGAGCGCGTCGAGGTCGAGCGGGCGCGGTTGCAGCCGGCACGCGCGATGGCGGAGGTGGTGGTGGCGCGGCGCGACCTGGTGCGCGGCGACGTCGTCGCGCCCGAGAACATGGCGGTGCGCGAGGTGCCGCTCGAGTACCTGCCGCGCAGCGCGGTGCGGCCCGAGCGCTTCGACCAGTTCGTCGGCGCGCGTCTCGACGCGCCGATGCGCAGCGGCGAGCCGCTGGTCGCCGGAAGCGTCGTCGGCGCCGACGCGAGCACGTTCTCGAGCCGCATCCGGCAGGGCATCCGCGCGATGTCGGTGCTGGTCGACGAGGTCAATTCGGTCTCGGGGATGCTGCAGCCCGGCGATCGCATCGACCTGCTGTTCTCGGTGCGCCCGCCGGTTGCGCTCGGGCAGCCGCCCGCAGCCGAAGTCACCGTGACGCTGATGCAGGACCTTGCGGTGCTGGCGACCGGCCGCCAGGTGCGCGCCGGTGCCGACGACGGCGGGGCGGCGCGGCACTTCACGGCGATCACCGTCGAGGTGTCGCCCGAACAGGCGCAGCGGCTGATCGTCGCGCAGCGCTCCGGCAAGCTCACCGCGATGCTGCGCCACCCGGACGACCGCCGGCCGATGAGCGAGCGCGCGCTCGACGTCAATGCACTGCTCGGGCTGCCGGCGCCGGTGCGAGCGGCGCCGGAGCCGGCGCGCGAGCCCGGGCCGGACATCATCGTCGGCGGGCGCGGCGCGCTGGTTGCGACGAATGTGCCGGTGGCGGCGGCGAACGCGCCCGGCGGTGCCGGCCCGGCAGTCGACCCCAGGGTCTGGTCGCTGCTGCGGCTGGGCGCGCCCGATGCGGGCGCTGCTCCCCCGTCCACTCCTTCCCCAGTGAGTCCGCGATGAACTTCAGGTTGCCCTTGCGTCCGCTCGCGGCGCTGTTGACGGTTGGTGTGGTGTCGCTCGGGGGAACGCCAGTGCACGCCGACGCCGACCTGCCGCCGATCGCGGTGGAACTGCACGTCGGGCAGGTGCACGTGATCCGCGCCGGCGACCTGAAGCGGGTTGCAGTCGGCAACGGCAAGGTCATCCAGGCGACCGCGCTCGACGGCGGGCAGGTGCTCGTGATTCCGGAGGCCGCGGGGCAGAGCACGCTGCACCTGTGGGGCAAGGACGGCAGCGAGACGAGCTTCGCGATCAACGTCGTGCCGGCCGACGCGAACCGCCTGCTGGGCGAGATCCGCGCGATGCTCGGCGCGGACAGTCGCGTGCGCGCCCGCATCGTCGGCGACAAGGTCGTGCTCGAGGGCGGCGAGCTCGGCGAAGAGGAGGCCGCGCGCATGACCGAGATCGCGCGCCGCTATCCGCAGGTCGTCAACCTGATCAGCCGCGTCGGGCTCGAGCGGATGGTCGAGATGGACGTGCGCATGCTCGAGATCCGCCGCGACCTGCTCGAGGAGATCGGCGTGCGCTGGAGCGCGAGCACGCAGGGGCCGAGCTTCGGGATCGTGGGCGACCTGCATCGCAGCGGCGCGTTCCGGCCCGCCGGCGCGGCCGCCGAGGCGGGACTCGAGACGAGAAGCCGCATCGCGCCGTTCGCGTCGGTGCTCGGGATCGCGACCTCGCTGACGTCGGTGATCAACCTGCTGGTGCAGAACGGGGACGCGGCGGTGCTGGCCGAGCCGCGGCTCGCGTGCCGCAGCGGGGGATCGGCGCGCTTCGTCGCCGGCGGCGAGCTGCCGGTGCCGTTCTCGAGCGGACTCGGAACCGTGTCGGTTGCGTTCAAGGAGTACGGCGTGAAGTTCGACGTGAGTCCCGTGGTAAGCGACAGCGGGGTCATCGCCGCGAAGATCGCCGCCGAGATCTCGGCGCTCAACGCCGACGTGCAGGTGCAGGACGTGCCGGGGCTGATCAAGCGGCGCGCCGAGACCGAGGTGAACCTGCGCGAGAACGAGACGCTGGTGATCGCCGGTCTGCTCACCGACGAGACCTCGAAGGCGATCGACCGCGTGCCGGCGCTCGGGGATCTGCCGGTGCTCGGCAAGCTGGTCCGCTCGCGCGAATTCCGCGATCGCCGCACCGACCTGGTCGTGTTCGTGACGCCGCGCATCGTCGGTCCCGGGCAGGCGGCGCAGCGCGAGGCAATCGAGGCCGGGCGCGAACGCTACGAGCGCGCCCGCGAGCAACTGCGGATGGCGGACTGACATGCTGACCGTGATCATCGAGGCCGACGGTTGCGAGCCGCGCGCGCTGCGCCTGACGCACTTCCCGGTCGTGATCGGGCGCCAGCCCGGCAGCGCGGTGCGACTGGGCGGTTGGCGCGTGGCGCGCGCGCACGCCGAGATCCAGCGGATCGAGCGCGGGTTCAAGCTCGTCGATCGCGGCAGCCTCGGCGGCACCTGGGTCAACGGCGAGCGCATCGCCGAATACGCGCCGCTGGCCGACGACGACGAGATCTCGATTGCCGGCTACCGGCTGCGGGTGCATCCGCGAGCGGGCGACGGCCATGGACAGCCCGTTGCCGTTGCGGAGCCGGTTGCCAGCGCGGAGCCGCCGGTCGCCGCAGCCGCGCACGCCGATGCGGCGGTGCCGATTGGCGGTGAGACCGGCGGTGATACCGGCGGCCTCGAATGGCGCCGGCTGCTGCATCGGCGGCTGCTTGCGGCGATCGACCTGCGGCGGCAGGACATCCGGCAGCTCAGCCACGAGCAGCTGCGCGCCGAGGTGCGGACGTTGCTCGGCGAACTGATCGCGGGCGCGAGCGAGCTGCCGGCGCGACTCGATCGCGAGGCGCTGGCGCGCGAGGTGCTCGACGAGGCGGTCGGGCTCGGGCCGCTCGAACCGCTGTTGCGCGACGACACGGTCACCGAGATCATGGTCAACGCGCCCGACGAAATCTACGTCGAACGTGATGGCCGCATCGAGTCCACCGGCGTGGCGTTCACCGGCGAGGATGCGGTGCGCGCGGCGATCGACCGCATCGTGACGCCGATCGGTCGGCGCGTCGACGAGGCCTCGCCGATGGTCGACGCGCGCCTGCCGGACGGCTCGCGCGTCAACGCGATCGTGCCGCCGCTGGCCGTGCGCGGAACCGCGATCACGATCCGGCGCTTCAACCACCGGCTGTTCGGGCCGCAGGACCTGGTCTCGATCGGGTCGCTGTCGCAGCCGATGCTCGACTTTCTCGCGGTGTGCGTGCGTGCGCGGCGCAACGTCGTGGTCTCGGGCGGCACCGGCTCGGGCAAGACGACGTTGCTGAACCTGCTGTCGAACCTGATTTCGCCGGCCGAGCGCGTCGTCACGATCGAGGATGCGGCCGAACTGCGGCTCGCGCATGCGCACCGCGTGTGTCTCGAGGCGCGGCCGGCCAACGCCGAGGGACGCGGGCTGGTGTCGATCCGCGATCTGGTGCGCAATGCGCTGCGCATGCGACCGGACCGGATCGTGGTCGGCGAGTGCCGCGGCGGCGAGACGCTCGACATGCTGCAGGCGATGAACACCGGCCACGACGGCTCGCTCACCACGGTTCACGCGAACAGCCCGCGCGACGTGATCGCGCGCCTCGAGACGATGGTGCTGATGGCCGACGTCGAGATGCCGGTGCTGGCGATCCGCGAGCAGATCGCGGCCGCGATCGACGTCGTCGTCCACCAGGCGCGGCTCGCCGACGGCCGGCGCCGGGTGGTCGAGATCGTCGAGCTCACCGGGCTCGAAGGGCAGCGCGTGCTGATGCAGCCGCTCTTTCGCTTCGAGCGGCGCGCGGGCGCCGGCGACGCGGGCGGACGTTTCGTCGGCTGCGGCAACCTGCCGCAGTTCTACGAGGCGTTGCGCGCGCAGGGGCACGAGCTCGACCTGTCGGCCTTCGGGGAGGCGCCATGAACATTGGTTCGGAGCTGCCGTCGGTGCCGTGGCCGGTGCTCGCGGCCGCGTTCGCCGCGGCGGCGGCGCTGCTCGGGCTGGTGTTCGCGCTCGCGCAGCGTTTCGGCAGGCGCCATCGCGAGCGCTTCGAGCAGGCGGTCGGCGGACGAATGCGCGAGGCGTTCCTGTTCGTCGACACCGCGCGGCTGTTCGTCCTGCAGCACGCGCTCGCGGCCGCGGCGAGTGCGCTCGCGTGGCTGCTCAGCGGCAGCTGGCTCGCCGCGCTCGCGGTCGCGCTGGGGCTGGGCGCGCTGCCGGCGGTGCTGCTGCGGCGCGTGCGAAGCCGCCGGCGCGAGGCGTTCCGGCGCCAGATGCCGGACCTGCTGATGCTGATGGCGGGGGGGCTGAGGGCCGGCAGCGGACTGGGGCCCGCGCTCGCGCTGGCCGCAAGCGAGATCGGGCCGCCGGCGCGCCAGGAGCTCGGCCTGCTGCTGCGCGAGCAGCGCCTGGGCGTGCCGCTGGACGACGCGCTGGGCGCGTTCGCGCGGCGCATGCCGATCGAGGAGACGCAGTTGTTCGCGTCGGCGCTGCGCATCGGCACCGAGTCGGGCGGCGGCATGGCCGGCACGCTCGAGTCGCTCGCCGACGCGACGCGCCGCAAGCTCGCGATCGAGGGAAAGATCCGCGCGCTCACCGCGCAGGGGCGCCTGCAGGCCTGGGTGATGGGTGCGCTGCCGGGGGTGCTCGCGCTGCTGCTGTGGCTGGTCGAGCCGGCGGCAATGAGCGCGCTCATCGACACCTGGCAGGGCTGGATCGTCTGCGCGGGCGTGGCGATCCTGCAGGGGATCGGGATCGCGATGATCCGCCGCATCGTGGAGATCGACGTATGAGCGCGTGGTTGGGGCTGGCGCTCGGCGCGCTGTTCGTTGCCGGCTTCGCGTTGGTCGCGGGACTCGGGGCTGCCTTCGCGGCGCCGGCCGCGCAGCCGGCCGATCCGCTGACGCCGTTGCCGCGCAGCTGGCGCCTGGCGTGGCCCCTGGCGTCACGGCTGGCGCCGCTGGCTGCGGCGCG
>JANJTK010000161.1 GCA_024711155.1 Burkholderiaceae bacterium | reverse complement strand
GGCCGATCGCGCGTACGTGCTCGAGAACGGCAGCATCGTCCTCGAAGGCAGCGGCGCGCAGCTGCTCGACGATCCGCGCGTCAGGGAAGCGTACCTGGGGCTGTGAAGGCGGCGCGTCAGGGAAGCGTGCCCGGGACGGCGCGCGCCGCGCGTCGGCGAAGCCTGCCCGGGGTTGCGAGCGCCGCGGCGGTGGCGGCGGCGCTGCTCGCGTGCGCGCAGCCGGTCTTCGCGCAGGCGCAGGGGCCCTCCCCCGATGCGATCGTCGAGCGCGCCTTCGAGCACGTGGTCGCGCGCGGCGACAGCCTGGCGCTGATCGCAGCGCGCAACGGCGTGTCGGCGCGCCTGCTGGCGGCGGACAACGCGCTCGATCCGCGCCGGCCGCTGCGGCCCGGGCAGGTCGTGCGCGTGCTCGCACGGCACGTCGTGCCGCCGCCGCTCGAGCACGGCGTCGTCGTCAACGTGCCGCAGCGGATGGTGTTCCAGTTCCGCGCGGGCCGGCTCGCGGGCGCGTACCCGGCGGCAGTCGGGCGCGCCGACTGGCCGACGCCGACCGGCGAGTTCAGGGTGATCAATCGCCAGACCGACAAGACCTGGATCGTGCCGCCGTCGATCCAGGAGGAGATGCGCCGCGAAGGCAAGCCGGTGCTCGTCGAAGTGCCGCCGGGACCCGAGAACCCGCTCGGGCGGCACTGGATCGGGCTGAGCCTGCCGGCGATTGGCCTGCACGGGACGAACGCGCCCGCGAGCGTCTACGGTTTCCGTTCGCACGGCTGCATCCGGCTGCACCCGGACGACGTGGCCGAGCTGTTCGACCGCACCCGGGTGGGAGAGCGCGGCCGGATCGTGTACCTTCCGTGGCTGCTGGCGCAGGGCGGCGACGGGCGGATCTGGTTCCAGGCCAATCCGGATCCGTACCGGACGGGAGGCGGCGCCGACGAGCAAGTCCGGTCGATGGCGCGCGAGCGCGGCATCCCGGAGGCGTCGATCGACTGGGAACGGGTGGCGGCGATGGCGAAGGCGCGCGATGGCCGGGCGGCCGAGGTCGGCATCGCCGCGACGCGCGCGCCGGGGACGCCGGAGGCGCAGGAGAAGGGATGACGACGACACGAACGACGAGGCGCCTGCTGTGCCAGGCGGTCGGACTGCTGGCGGCGGGGCCGTTGGCCGGGCGCGCGGCGCGGGCGTCGCTGCGCGAGCCGCTCGGCGCGGCGAGCGCGAGCGGCGCGGCCGACGCGATCGCGCGCCTCGCGTTCGTCAACACGCACACCGGCGAGCGGCTCGACGTCGTCTATCGCGAGGGGACGCGTTACCTGGCCGACGCGATCAGCGCCATCGACAGGCTGCTGCGCGACCATCGCAGTGGCGACGTGCATCCGATCGACCGCGGGCTGCTCGACCAGCTCGACCGTCTCGCAGCGCTGCTCGGCGCCGGCGCGCGGCCGTTCCACGTGATCTCCGGCTATCGCTCGCCGGCGACCAACGCGAAGCTCGCCGCGCGCAGCGGCGGCGTGGCGAGCAACAGCCTGCACACCGCGGGGCGGGCGATCGACGTGCGCCTCCCGGGCATGGCGCTCTCCGACCTGCACCGCGCGGCGCTGTCGATGCAGGCCGGCGGGGTCGGGTTCTATTCGCGCTCGGACTTCGTGCACCTCGACAGCGGGCGCGTGCGCCGCTGGTAGCCGCGCTCAGCCAGGCGGCAGCACCTTCCCCGGATTCATGATCCCCAGCGGATCGAGCGCCTGCTTGATTCGCCGCATCAGCGCCAGCTCGATTGCCGGCTTGTAGCGCGCGACTTCGTCGCGGCGCAGCTGGCCGAGGCCGTGCTCGGCCGAGATCGAGCCGCCGAACGCGTAGGCGGCGTCGTGGACGATCCGGTTGATCGCCGGTTGCAGCGCGAGGACCTCCGCTTCGTGCGCGGGGCCGCAGCGATCGGCCGGCGGCGACACGTTGTAGTGCAGGTTGCCGTCGCCGGCGTGCCCGAACACGATCGGGCGGACGCCGGGAACGCCGTGCGCGAGCGCAGCGCCCGCGCGCTCGACGAACGCGGGAATCGACGAGATCGGCACCGAGACGTCGTGCTTGACGTTCTTGCCTTCGAGCGCCTGCGCCTCGGACACCAGCTCGCGCAGCGCCCACAGTCGCCGCGCCTGCGCCGCGGAGGTCGCGACGACCGCGTCGCGCGCGGCGCCGTCGTCGAAGGCGCGCTGCATCAGCGCTTCGAAGGCCGCGCTCGCGTGCGTCTCGTCTTCGGGATCCGAAGTCTCGAGCAGCGCGTACCACGCGCTGCGCTGCGCGAACGGGCGCCGCTGGTCGGGGAAGCGCGTCGTGACCAGCTCGATGCACGGCTCGGAGACGAGCTCGAACGCGGTCAGCGCGGCGCCGAGATGCGCGCGCGCGAGTTCGAGCAGCCGCAGCGCGCCTTGCAGGTCGTCGAGCGCCGCCAGCGCGGTGACCTGCGCGGCCGGCTTCGGGTAGAGCTTCAGCGTCGCCGCCGTGATGACGCCCAGCGTTCCTTCAGAGCCGACGAACAGGTCGCGCAGGTCGTAGCCGGTGTTGTCCTTGCGCAGCCCGCGCAGTCCGTGCCAGGTCTCGCCGTCGGCGGTGACGACTTCGAGCCCGAGGCACAGCTCGCGCGCGTTGCCGTAGCGCAGCACCGCGACGCCGCCGGCGTTGGTGGCGAGGTTGCCGCCGATCGTGCAGGTGCCCTCCGACGGCAGGCTGAGCGGGAACAGCCGGCCAGCGGCGTCGGCGGCGGCGCGCACCTCGGCCAGCGTGCAGCCGGCCTCGACGGTGATCGTGTCGTTGAGCGGGTCGATGGCGCGCACGCGCTTCATCCGCGCGAGCGACAGCACGATCGAGCGGCCGTCCACGTCGGGCGTGGCGCCGCCCGCGAGTCCGGTGTTGCCGCCCTGCGGGACGAGCGCGACGCGGTGCGTCGCGCACCAGCGGACGACGGCCGCGACGTCGGCGGCGGTGTCGGGCTGCGCGACCGCGAAGGCGCGGCCGGTGTAGCGGCGGCGCCAGTCGCGGAGGAAGGGCGCGAGCTCGGCTTCGGCGGTGAGGAGGCGGCCGGCGAAGCAGGCCCGCAGCGATCCGGGATCGAACCGGAAGGAGTCGGTCCCGGTGGCGACGGGATCGGAAGGGAGGGCGTCGGAGACGCTGGCGCTCATGGCGCCAGCTTACTACCGTCCGACGCGCTTCCCGGTCGCTGCGGCGCTCACTTGACGATGAATCGTGAGGCGGCTTCGGCCTGGTTGCCGGCCTTGTCGAACGCGCGCGCGGTCAGCAGGTACTCGCCCGTGCCCTTGCGGCCCGGGTTCCAGCCTACCTGGTACGGCGCGGCGCTCGAGGAGCCGATCAGCGTGCCGTTGACGTAGAACTCGACACGCGCGACGGCGGTGTTGTCGTAGGCGCTGGCTGCCAGCGTGGTCCGCTTCGCGGGGATCGAGCTGCCGTCGGCGGGCGAGGTGACGCTGACGGTGGGCGGCGTGGTGTCGGTGTAGACCTGCAGCGTCGCTGCTCCGGTCGCCGAGCCGGACGTGCTGGAGGCGCTCGCCTTCAGGTCGTAGACCGCGCTGGCCGCGGTCGAGGACGATGCGACCGACCAGCCCACGCTGGCCGACGATCCGGGCGCCAGCGTCACCGACGGCGCCGAGAAGCTGCCGCTGAAGCCGGTCGGCAGCACCTGCGCGAGCGAGAAGGTGCCGCTGCTGCACGCGCTCGAGTCGTTGTTCTTGACGGTCACGCTGTAGCTCGCCTGGCCGCCAGGGGGCGCGGACTGCGACGACGGACCGACGCTGAAGGTCGGCGCCGACGTCGCGCAGGTCGCCCCGGTGAGCTGGACCGACAGCGTCGCCGAGGTGCTCGAGATCGACTGCGCCGCGATCGTGATGCCGTTGACGCTGTCGGTGAAGGTGCCGCCCGCGCCGAGCGTCGTGCGCAGCACGGTCTTGATCGGCATCGTGCCGGTCGACGTGTGAATGGCGACGCGACTCTGGTAGGTCGAGCTCAGGCCGCTGTCGAGGTCGATCGGCTGGCGCAGGCTCACGTAGTAGTACTCGCTGGTGTCGGCCTTGCGCAGCCGCACGACCTGCGCCGAGCCGCTGTCGGGCGCCGCCAGCGCCGCGATCGAGTACGTACCCGACGCGGCCGCATCGGCGACGTTGCCCGGGGCGAGCCAGCCCGCCATCGTCTTGTTGGCGCCGTTGTGCTGGACGCGCGGAATGTTGCCCATCGGATCGGAACCGTCGCCGTACTCGGAGGTCGGCGTCGACGCGTGCTTGAACAGCAGGTTGTGGCCGAGCTCGTGCGCGAACAACCCCGGCGACGAGCACTGCGCGACCCACGATCGGGTCGGCGGCGTGCCGCCGACGTTGGCCACGCCCGACCAGCCGCAGTTGCCGTTCGACGGAATCGCGTAGGAGATCCGCGTGTACTTCGTGACGTCGATGCCCGCGGCCTTGGCGGCGGAGTCGGCTGCCGAGCCCCAGGTGCGGTAGTCGCAGGTGCTTGTCGACGAGTACGGAATCGTGAACGGGCCGACGACGTTGCCCGAGAAGGTGACGGCGCCGCGCGAGGACTGCCTGAAGATCTGGTCGACCGACCCGGTCGTGCCGAACACCACGTTGCGGACCGTGTCGACCGAGCAGCCGACGGTCTTGTCGGTGAAGTTGGCGAGGATCACCAGCGTGTTCTGGTCGCCGCTCACCGCCGGGCTGGTGGAGGAGTAGAGGTCTGTCGACGATCCAGAACTCGTCGTCGTGCTGCCCGCGTAGGCGGACTCGACGTCGTCGCGCTTGCCGACGATCAGGTTGCGGCCCAGTTGCAGCGCCTTCACGCGCACCCGCTTCGCGATCAGCGCCTCCTGGTCGCGCTCCGACATCGCGGCGTCGGCCCAGTGCAGGTCGAACTGCGCCTTGCCCCACGGGCCCTCGGCGTCGAGGAAGTACGGGTGGCTCGCGACACCGCGCTCCATGTCCTCGACCACCATTGCGACCACCACGCCGTCGGTCTGCACGCGCTGCTCGACCAGCTTCTGCGCCTCCTGCGGCAGGCGCCCGCGCAGCTCGGCCGGCATCGCCAGCGCCAGCACCCGGGCCGGGTCTTCCTTCACCAGCGCCAGCAGCGCCTTGCGGCGCTCGCGCGCAATGCTCACGACCTCGCTGGCGCGCTGCGCCCGGTTGGTCGCGGTGGCGCCGTCGAGCGCGTTCATCGAACGCAGCAGGCCCTGGCTCAGGTCGGTGGCCTGGCGGTCAAGCACCGCGCGCTGGGTGAGCTGCGCCGCGCTCGGCGCGCTCGCGTGCGAATGCGCGTGCGAGGACTGGGTGGCGGCCGGCACGGCGAACGTTCCGAGCGCAGCCGCCGCGAACGCGGAGACGATGGCGTGCTGGAGCGGACGGCCGGAGAGCCGGATGGAATGGGCGGGCGTCGGGGACATCTGGACCTCGGGGCATCGTGTTGCGCTGATCGCCGGACCGACTCCGGACGACTCCGAAGGCGATGAAACCTCCGGCGCGCGACGCTCGTCCCAGGGGCGCCGACACGAGGCGGGCGCGCGCCGACGCGCGGCGGGCGCCGGCGGCTCAGCGCATGCCGGGCAGCATGCCCTTCATGCCGCGCATCATCTTCGCCAGCCCGCCCTTCTGCATCTTCTTCATCATCCCCTGCATCTGGTCGAACTGGGATAGCAGCCGGTTGACCTCCTGCACCTGGACGCCGGCGCCGGTGGCGATGCGCCGCTTGCGGCTCGCCTTGATCAGCTCGGGCTTTGCGCGCTCGGCCTTCGTCATCGACTGGATGATCGCCTGCATGCGCCGCACCTGGCGCTCGGCCTGCGACATGTCGGCGCCGGCCGCGGCCTGCTGCAGTTGCGCCGGCAGCTTGTCGAGCAGCGACGACAGGCCGCCCATGCGGCTCATCTGGCCGAGTTGCGCGGCGAAGTCGTCGAGGTCGAAGCGGTTGCCCGACTTCAGCTTGTCGGCCAGCTGCTGCGCCGACTTCTGGTCGACCGCCTTCTGCGCTTCCTCGACCAGCGACACGATGTCGCCCATCCCGAGGATGCGGTTGGCCATCCGCTCGGGGTGGAAGCCTTCGAGGCCGTCGAGCTTCTCGCCGACGCCGGCGAACTTGATCGGCGCGCCGGTGACCGCCTTCACCGACAGCGCGGCGCCGCCGCGCGCGTCGCCGTCGAGCTTGGTCAGCACGACGCCGGTGAGCGGCAGCGTCTCGCGGAACGCCTTCGCCGTGTTGACCGCGTCCTGGCCCTGCATCGCGTCGACGACGAACAGCGTCTCGATCGGTTTCAGCTGCGCGTGCAGTTCGGCAATCTCGCGCATCATTGCGTCGTCGATCGCGAGCCGGCCCGCGGTGTCGACCAGCAGCACGTCGTGGTAGTGCGTGCGCGCCCATTGCAGCGCCGCCGCCGCGATGTCGGCCGGCTTCTGGTCGGGGGTCGACGCGAAGAAATCCGCGCCGGCCTGCGCGCTGACCGCGCGCAGCTGCTCGATGGCCGCCGGACGGTAGACGTCGCACGACACCGTCAGCACCTTCTTGCGCTTCGTCTCGCGCAGCCACTTCGCGAGCTTGCCGACCGTGGTCGTCTTCCCGGCGCCCTGCAGGCCGGCCATCAGCACGATCGCCGGCGGCTGGGTGGCGAGGTCGAGCTCGGCGGCCTTGCCGCCCATCAGCTCGGCGAGTTCGCGGTGCACGACGCCGACCAGCGCCTGGCCCGGCGTGAGGCTGCCGACGACGTCCTGCCCGAGCGCCTTCTCCTTCACGCGCGCGACGAAGTCGCGCACCACCGGCAGCGCGACGTCGGCCTCGAGCAGCGCGACGCGGATCTCGCGCAGCATCTCCTGCGTGTTGGCCTCGGTGAGCCGGGCCTCGCCGCGCATGGTCTTGACGACGCGCGCGAGCCGTTGCGACAGGTTTTCGAGCATGGTCCTGGAGTAAACTGGGTTCGTGGGGATTCTACTGGTTATCGTCCACCTGCTCGCCTCGGCAGCCTACCTGGCGGCGTGGCGGGTGCCGACGCGCCTGGCGGGCGGGCTGATGCTGGTCGCGCTCGCGCTGCACGCCGGGGCGCTGTACGCGGCGATCTTCGGCGCGGCGGGCTGGCGCTTCGGCTTCGCGCCGATCCTGTCGGCGACGCTGTGGATCGGCGTGCTGGTGTTGTGGGTCGAGGCGCTGTCGGTGCGGGTCGAGGCGCTGCGCAGCGTCGTGCTGCCGGTGGCTGCGGTCGCGCTGCTGCTGCCGCTGTTCTTTCCCGGGTTCGAACTCGGCGCGCAGGCCGCGCGGCCGCTGTTCCTGCCGCACCTGCTGGTCGGCACGCTGGCCTACGGCGTGCTCGCGATGGCGGCGCTGCACGCGCTGCTGATGACCGCGGCCGAGCGCGCGCTGCACGGCGGCGCGCGCGACGCCGGCAGCGCGTCGCTGTCGCCGTTTTCGCGCTTCCTCGAGGACCTGCCGCCGCTGCTGGTGCTCGAGCGCATCCTGTTTCGCTTCATCGCGCTCGGCTTCGCGCTGCTCACGCTGACCGCTTTCAGCGGCGTGCTGTTCTCCGAGGAGATCTTCGGCAAGCCGCTGCGCCTCGACCACAAGACCGTGTTCACGCTGATCGCGTGGGCCGTCTTCGGCGTGCTGCTGCTCGGCCGCCGGATCCGCGGCTGGCGCGGGCGCACCGCGCTGCGGCTGACCTTCGGCGGCTTCGCGCTGCTGCTGCTCGCCTACGTCGGCAGCCGGCTGGTGCTGGAAGTGATCCTGCACCGGCGCTGATGGGCAAGTTCCTGTCGTGGGTGGGGATCGCGGCGCTGGTGTGGCTGGCGTTCCGGCTGTTCGCGATCCTCGGGCGCAAGCGCGCCCTGGGCGAGCGCACCGGGAACGCGCCGCGCGGCGGCAGCGAACCGATGCTCCAGTGCGCGCGCTGCGGTGTGTTCGTGCCGTCGTCGGAGGCGCTGGTCGACGGCAAGCGCGCCTGGTGCTGCGCAGCGCATCGCGACGCCGATCGCGACGCCAGCCGCGACGCCAGCCGTAACGGAACCGGCCGCGGATGAGCGCCCCGGCGCCCCCCGGGCCGGAGGTCGCGGGGCCGGAGGTCGCGGGGCCGGCGGCGACCGCACCGGGGACAGTTGGTCCGGACGCTGCGTCGGTCCACGGCGCCTACCCGGTCGCGCTGCGCTGGCTGGCCACCAGCCGCGTCGCGGTCGCGCTGCTGGTGCTCGCCTTCGTGCCGCTGCAAGACGTCGGCCGGTTGGCGACGCGGCTGGCCGACCCGGTGCTGTTCGAGCGCATCGCGGTGCTGTACCTGCTCGCCGCGATCCTCTACCTGTCGACACTCGGACGCTTCGTCGCGCGCTTCCAGGCGCTGCTGGCGGTTCACGCGCTGACCGATGTCGTTGCGCTGTCGCTGCTGATGCACGCGGCCGGGGGCCTGCAGAGCGGCTTCGTCGCGCTGCTGGTCGCGGCGCTGGCCGGCGCGGCGGTCGTCGCGACTCGGCGCATGGCCGCCGTGTTCGCCGCGACGGCGACGCTCGCCTCGCTCGCCGAAGCCGCGTGGAGCGTGCTGCGCGGCGGCGACGGCGCGGTGATCACCGAGGCCGGTCTCGCCGGCATCGTGTTCTTCGCGACCGCAATGGTCGTGAACTGGCTCGCGATCCGGCTGCACGCTCAGGAGGAACTCGCGCGCCGTCGCGGCGACGACCTGCGGCGCCAGCACGCGGTCACGTCGCGCGTGGTCGCCGAACTCGAGCAGGGCGTCGTCGTTATCGGCGCCGACGGCTCGGTGCGCGGCGTCAACCCGGCCGCGAGCGCCTTGCTGGGCGGCGACGACGGCGCCGCTGCTGCGGGGCCGTCGTGGTCGGAGCTCCGTCGCGCGTACGTCCGCTGGCGCGCTGGTGCGGCCGGTGCGGCCGGTGCGGCCGGTGCAGCGGGGGCGGAGCGAGCCGCGGCCGCGGCGGGCGCGCGCGACGAGGCCGAACTCGACCTGCGCGCGCGCGGCGGCGAGCAGGCGCGCGTGCGCGCGCGCTTCCTGAAGACCGACGAAACCGGCGGCGACGCGGTGGTGATCCTCGA
Organism: Burkholderiaceae bacterium; assembly: GCA_024711155.1. Lineage (GTDB taxonomy): Bacteria > Pseudomonadota > Gammaproteobacteria > Burkholderiales > Burkholderiaceae_E > Zeimonas. Next base: position 7,290 of record JANJTK010000161.1, on the reverse strand, counting down.
GGACCGGCGCCGGCTCGAGGAGCGCGCGCAGCAGCTCAAGCTCGCGTCGATGGGCCGGCTCTCGGCGTCGATTGCGCACGAGGTGCACAATCCGCTGGCGGCGATCCGCCACGCCAACGGACTGCTCGCCGAACGGCTCGACGACCCGGCGCTGGCGCGGCTCGCCCGCATCGTCGAGGACAACACGCTGCGCATCGACCGCATCGTCACCGACGTGCTGTCGATCGCGCGGCGCGAGCGCGCGGCCGCCGAGGCGGTCGAGCCGGCGCTGTTCCTCGGCGCGCTGGTGGCGGAGTTCTGCGCTGCCGCCGGGGCCGACGCGCAGCGCGTCGCGCTGTCGATCGACAGCGCGCAGCCGATCCGCTTCGACTCCGACCACCTGCGGCAGGTGCTGCTGAACCTGCTCGGCAACGCGTTGCGGCACGCGTCGCGTAACGAGGGCGCGGTGCGCATCGAGTGGCGCGAGCGCGCGGACCATCGTCTAGAATTGCGGGTCTGCGACGACGGCCCCGGACTGCCGACCGAGATGCGCGAGCACGCCTTCGAACCGTTCTTCACGACCGACAGCCGCGGGACCGGCCTCGGCCTGTACCTCGCGCGCGAGCTGTGCGTCGCCAACGACGCCTTGCTGCGCTACGAGGCGGGCGAGCCGGGGGCGCGCCATCGCAGCGTGTTCGTGATCGAACCGCAGCGGGACTGACGGAGCGCCGCCGATGAAGGACTGCGCCGACGGCACGGCCGGCACCGGCACCCGCACACCGGCGCGCGCGCCGCGCGTGCTGGTGGTCGACGACGAGGCCGACCTGCGCGAACTGCTGGAGATCACGCTGGTCGGGATGGGGTTCGACGTCGACTGCGCCGGCAGCCTGGCGGAAGCGCACGCGATTCTCGCGGCGCAACCGTTCGCGCTGTGCCTGACCGACATGCGGCTGGCCGACGGCGACGGGCTCGAGCTGGTCGCGTGGATCAACCGCAACCATCCGCAGACCGCGGTCGCGGTGATCACCGCCTACGGCAGCGCCGAGAACGCGGTCGCCGCGCTGAAGGCCGGTGCGTTCGACTATCTCTCCAAACCGGTCGCGCTCGACGCGCTGCGCAGCCTGGTGCGCTCGGCGATCCAGCTTCCGGCTCCGTCGGCCAACGGGCGCAAGGGCGGCGCGGCGCCGGCCGATCCGGCGCAGCAGATGGTCGGCGAGTCGGCGGCGATGAGCGAGGTGCGGGCGCAGATCGCGCGTCTCGCGCGCAGCATGGCGCCGGTGTCGATCACCGGCGAGTCGGGCTCGGGCAAGGAACTCGCCGCGCGTTCGATCCACGCGGCCGGCGCGCGCGCCGCGCAGCCCTTCGTCGCGGTGAACTGCGGGGCGATCCCCGAGACGCTGATGGAGTCCGAATTCTTCGGCCATCGCAAGGGCGCCTTCACCGGCGCCGACCAGGATCGCGACGGGTTCTTCCAGGCCGCCAACGGCGGCACGCTGTTCCTCGACGAAGTCGCCGACCTGCCGCTGCCGATGCAGGTGAAGCTGCTGCGCGCGATCCAGGAGAAGCGGGTGCGCAAGGTCGGCGCCACGGTCGAGGAGCCGGTCGACGTGCGCATCATCAGCGCGACGCACCAGGATCTCGCGCAGTGCGTGACTGCCGGGCGTTTCCGCCAGGACCTCTTCTACCGGCTCAACGTCATCGAGCTGAAGCTGCCGAGCCTGCGTGACCGGCGCGAGGACGTTCCGGCGCTGGCCGACGCGATCCTCGCGCGGCTGGCGGCGCGCGCGGGGCTGGCGCAGCCGCCGCGGCTGGGGTCGGTGGCGCTGAAGTACCTCCAGAGCTACCGCTTCCCCGGCAACGTGGGCGAGCTGGAGAACGTGCTCGAGCGCGCGCTGGCGTTCTTCAACGGCGAGGTCATCAACGTCGAGGATCTCGGCCTGAAGCCGGCGATCTCCGACGCCGAGGCATTCGAGCGCGCCGGCGACGACGCCGACGGAGGCGGAGGCGGAGGCGGAGGCGGAGGCGGAGGCCGCAGCGGCGCCAGCGGCGGCGTGCCGGAGTCGCTGCCCGAGTACCTCGATCACGTGGAGCGCGAAGCGATCCAGCGCGCGCTCGAGAAGACGCGCTACAACCGCACCGCGGCCGCGCGCCTGCTCGGCATCACCTTCCGCGCGCTGCGCCACCGGATGCAGCGCCTCGGAATGAACCAGTGAGCGGCGACGCGCCGGCGATGTCGCCCGGCGCATCGCCGGGCTGGATCGCAGGCGCGCGGCGCGTGCCGTCGCCGAACTTCGATGCGCGGCCGCGCGACGCGCGGATCGAGCTGCTGGTCGTGCACTACATCAGCCTGCCGCCGGGGCGTTTCTGCGGCGACGCCGTCGAGCGGCTGTTCACGAACCGGCTCGACCCGCGCGAGGATCCGTCCTTCGCGTCGCTGGCCGGCGTGCGCGTGTCGGCGCACTTCCTGATCCGCCGGCGTGGCGAGCTCGCGCAGTTCGTCGGCACCGAGGCGCGCGCGTGGCACGCGGGCGAGTCCACGTTCCTCGGGCGCGAGCGCTGCAACGACTTCTCGATCGGCGTCGAACTCGAAGGCGACGGCGCGCACCGGTTCACCGAGCCGCAGTACCGCCGGCTCGTGCGGCTGATCGCGGCGTTGCGCGAGCGTCATCCGCTGCGCTGGATCGCGGGCCACAGCGACGTCGCGCCGCGACGCAAGCAGGATCCGGGTCCCTGTTTCGACTGGGCGCGCGTGCTCGCGGCGCCGGAGGCGGCCGGACTCGCGCGACCCGCGCCAGCGGGCGCGGCGACCCGCGAAAGGCGGTCGCGCGGCGCAACTTGACAACCGGCTGAGATCGTGATCTAGCCGCCGATTTGTTGCGCGAACACCAACAAAACAACGCCCGAGTCAAGCCGGTTGTCGGCCAATCGTTGCAAGCTGCCCACAGCGGACGTACCATCGCGCTTGTGTATAACAGCGGAATCTTGCGTAGGTACAGATAGTTATCGATCTGTATTCAAGCGAGACCTCAGATGCTGTCTTCGGTTGAACCGATGCCCGCCGCGCCGTCCCCAGGGGCGTGGCCCCCGATCCCGGCCCGGCCGGGAGGTGCTGCCGCCGCAGCATCGATCCGTCGCCCCGGCCGCGCCGCGCCGCAGCGTACGCAGGATCCCAATTGAGGTCGATCGCGGCACGCGGGAAGGAACCGTCGGCAACGACGCAGCGGGGCGCGATCCCCGCCCGCTCCTTCTCCCGTAGCTGCACGTCGACATCCGCGCGAGCGGCCCGCACCGCGGTGCCTCGCTCGTCGCGCCCCGAATTCATTAGCGCAGGAACGGCAACAAGCTTGCACCGGGTTCTTGCGCCGATGAATAGCTCGTACCGGCACACGCCTTCGGGCCGCCGGGCACGGGTTTCCATCATCGCAACATCGTGAGAAGGGAGTTCGACATGGCAACTGCCAAGAAAGCTGCGAAGAAGCCGGCGAAGAAAGCGGCGAAGAAGCCCGCGAAGAAAGCTGCCAAGAAGGCCGTCAAGAAGACCGCCAAGAAGGCTGTCAAGAAGACCGCGAAGAAGGCCGTGAAGAAGGCGGCCAAGAAGCCTGCCAAGAAAGCCGCCAAGAAGGCCGCCAAGAAGGCCGCCAAGAAGCCTGCGAAGAAAGCTGCCAAGAAGCCTGCGAAGAAGGCCGCGAAAAAGCCGGCTGCCCCGAAGGCCGCTGCGGCCCCCGCGCCTGCTCCGAAGCCGATCGCTCCGGCGGCGGCGTGGCCGTTCCCGACCGGCAATCGTCCGTAAGGCGCTGCGCCAGTCAGCGGTCCGTCTCCTGCGGGACGGACCGCGATCGAGCGAGATTCCCGCGCGCGTCGAACCGGCGCCGCGGGATTCTTTTTTGATGTGCGAGAATCGTCCGCGATCCCGGGGTTCGACGGCATGTACCAGGCACTCTGGCTTCTTCTGGAGACGATCGGCAGCCTGCTCGCGACAGCGTGCGTGCTGCGCGCGTACCTGGCGTGGCTGGGCCTCGGTGCGCGCAACCCGATCGGCCAGTTCGTCGTCGCAGTGACCGACTGGATCGTGCGGCCGCTGCGCGGCATGCTGCCGGCGCCGCGCAAGGCTCGACGCAGCGTCGACTGGCCCAGTCTCCTGGCGGCGCTGCTGCTGGCGCTGGCGCTGGCGGTCTTCTACGTGCTGGTCTTCGGCCGCGGCCGCGTGCCGGCGCCGGGTGCCGTGCTGCTGCTGGCGGCGTTCTGGCTCGTCAAGTGGTCGCTGTGGCTGCTCACGGCGATGGTGCTGCTGCTCGCGGTGCTGTCGTGGGTCAATCCGCGCGCGCCGATCGCGCCGGTCGTCGACGCGCTGACGCAGCCGTTCCTCGCGCCGATCCGGCGCATCGTGCCGCTGGTGGGCGGGGTCGACCTGTCGCCGCTGGTGCTGATCCTGCTGCTGCAGTTCGTGCTGACCCTGCTGCACTCGTTCATGCCGGCGTTCGTCGCGCTGGCGGCCTGAGCGCTTGGGCGGCGCCACGGGCCCGGAGCTTCCGGGCTGGTTGTCCGGCCGCGCGGGCGCATGGCGCATCCGCGTCGCTGCGCAGCCCGGCGCCGCCGCGACCGGGGCGGTCGGCGATCACGACGGCTGCCTGAAGCTGCGCGTGGCGGCACCGCCGGTCGACGGGCGCGCGAACGACGAGATCGCGCGCTTCATCGCGGCGCGCCTCGAATTGCCCAGGCGCGCGGTGCGGCTGGCGGCGGGAGCGTCGTCCCGGCGCAAGCTGTTCGAGGTCGACTGCGACCTGGCCGGCGCCGAGGTCGCGCGCCGGCTCTACCAGGGGGCGCGCCCGTAGGCCTCGCGGTAGCGTCGCGCGACTTCGTCGCGGTCGACGCGGTGGTTCTGCGCGCCCTGGTGCTCGATCTTGATCGCCCCCATCACGCTGCCGAGCCGCGCCGCGTCGACCCAGTCGGCGCCCGCGGCAAGCGCGTAGAGCAGTCCGCCGCGATACGCGTCGCCGCAGCCGGTCGGGTCGACCGCGCGCGCGATCGCCACCGGCGCGACTTCCGTCATGCGCCCGTTCTGGTAGACGCGCGAGCCTTCGGCGCCGCGCGTGACGAGCAGCGCTTCGACGCGCCGGGAGATCTCGGCTTCGCTCCAGCCGGTGCGCTCGACCAGCAGCGACGCTTCGTAGTCGTTGACGGCGACCGCGGTCGCGCTCGAGACGAAAGCGCGCAGCGCTGCGCCGTCGAACATCGGCAGTCCCTGGCCCGGGTCGAACAGCCAGCGCACGCCGGCCTCGGCGAATTCGCGCGCGTGCTGGATCATCGCATCGCGGCCGTTGGGCGCGACGATGCCGAACGCCGCCGAGTCACCGGCGCGCTGCGCTGCCGCGGCCGACACGACGTGCGCGTCGGACATCGCGCCGGGGTGGAACGCGATGATCTGGTTGTCCGAGAGGTCGGTGGTGATGAACGCCTGCGCCGTGTAGTGCTCCTCGAGGCGGCGCACCTGCGAGACGTCGATGCCGAGCGCGCCGAGCCGGGCCAGGTAGTCGTCGCCGTCGCGGCCGATCGTGGCGAGCACCACCGGGCTGCCGCCGAGTCCGCGCAGGTTGTACGCGATGTTCGCCGCGCAGCCGCCGTACTCGCGCTTGAGCTTCGGCGCGAGAAACGCGACGTTCAGCATGTGGACCCGGTCGGGGAGGATGTGGTCCTTGAAGTGCCCCTCGAACACCATGATGGTGTCGTAGGCCACCGAGCCGCTGATCAGCACGCGTCGAGACATCGTGACTCCTGGAAGCTAGGGATAGAAGAGGATCACCGAGTAGCCCGCCGCCTCGACCTCGCGCGCCTCGAGCGCGAGTCGCAGCGGCCATTCCGCGCGCGGCGGCACACCCGCATCGGCGGCCGCGGGCAGGTACTCGCCGGGCCCGATGACCTTGCGCGCCAGCACCCGGTTGGCCGGGTCGGTGAGCGTCAGCTCCATCGACGGCCACTCGACCGCATGGCCGGCGCGGTTGCGCAGCAGCGCCGACAGCGCGAGCACGCCGGGCGTCGGCGAGGCCTGCAACTCGAACGATTCGATCGTCAGCGACTGGAGGTCGCGCGGCAAGCCGATGCTGGCGCCCAGCGGGGCGAGCAGCGCCGTCATCGCCGGCGCGAGCGCGGGAAAGCGCGCCGCGATCGTCGCGCGTTGCGCGTAGCCCCACTGGAGTGCGAGCAGCAGCGCCAGCAGCACGACGAGCGACAGCGACAGCGCGCCGTGGCGCGCGACGAAGCCTGGGCCGCGCCGGCGCGGCGAGAAGTAGTCGAGCGCGGCGTCGTCCGCGGCGTCGTCCGCGGCGTCGCGGGTCGCCGTCGTCACGCTCGCCATCGTCGCCACGGCCGCCTCGGCCCCAGCGGTCGGGATCGCGGGCGCCGAGACCTCCGGCGCCGGCGCAGATTCCTCGACTGGCCGGCACTCCGCCGCGGGCTCAGCGCTCGACGCGATGTCCGCGGTCGGCGCGGATTCCGCGGCCGGCGCCCGATCCGCGCTCGCCGGCGGCGTCACCGCAGCGTGCCGCGCGGGCGCGGTGTCGAACGGATCCCGCGGCACCGCGAGGATCGTTTCGGGCAGGAAGAACGCGGTCTGCAGGTCCGGCTCGGCTGCCGGGCGGTCCGGTGCATCGGCGCGCGGCCGCGCGTCGTCGACGTAGCGCAGGAAGTCGATGCCCGAGAAGACGTGCTGGCACGCGCCGCAGCGCACGAGTCCGCGGCGCAGCTTCAACTGGTCGGGCACGACCTTGAAGCTGACCTTGCACTGCGGGCAGGTGGTTGCGAGAGCCATTCAAGCGGAGGGATGCGGGCGCCGGCGCGTCGCGGTTGCGCCGGCCACCGCGATCATGACTGCCGCGCTCCCGCCAGACAAGTCCAGCCGTCGAGCGAGCGCCAGGGTTCGAGTCCGAGCTGCGGATAGCAGGCGGCGATCTCCTGTGCCTGGCGGTCGAGCAGGCCCGCCAGCACCAGGCGGCCGCCGGGCGCGACGAGCCCGCTGAGCAGCGGGGCGAGCACGCGCAGCGGGCCGGCCAGGATGTTTGCCAGGACCACGTCGGAAGGCGCCGGCGGCGCGTCGCCGGTGGCGCGCACGTCGAGCGCGACACCGTTGACCGCGGCGTTGCGGCGCGTGCTCTCGAGCGCCTGCGGATCGATGTCGATCGCGCACACCGAGGCGGCGCCGAGTCGCTTGGCCGCGATCGCCAGGATTCCCGATCCGCAGCCGTAGTCGATCACGCGCTCGCCGCCGCGCAGGTGCTCGTCGAGCCACTCGAGGCACAGGCGCGTGGTCGGATGGCT
>JANJTK010000141.1 GCA_024711155.1 Burkholderiaceae bacterium | reverse complement strand
CACCTTGGGGTCGGTCGCGGCGCGTTCGGCGAGCAGCCCGACCTCGCAGCCGCGCACGTCCTGGCCGCTCTTGCGCAGGATCACGACCACGTCCGACGCGGTGCAGCCGCCGGCGCCGACCAGCAGCATCTCCATCGGGCGCGGGCCGAGATTGCGCCCCCCGGTCTCCGGGGCGCCGTCCATGACCACCGCGTGACCGCTGCCGGTCTCGGCCATGAAGCTCATGCCGCCGGGCCCCGTCCACCTGACCGTGCACTCCATCGCCGTTCCTTGTATGTGTCTGTTGGTCGCCGTGCCGGATTGTAGTGTCGCGTGGGGGCGGGGGCACGCGCGACGCCTGGCGCGACGCGGATGCTGCGTCGCAGCAAAGGTGGCTTCGCCAGGCGCCTCGATCCTTCGGGATAGCCCTGATATATAGCGGGTTTTCCCGAGGACGAGCCGGGCGGTGGCCGAAGTCCTGGCAAGCGACCGCAATGACAAATAAATCAAGGTGTTAAGCGGTCTCGTTGGCGGCAGCGGGAATTTCGAAACGCTGTACTGACGCCCCTCGTTCGACTACCTTGCGATGCACAAGCCGCGCGGCTATAATCCGTCCCGTCTCCTCCACCTCCTCCTTTGGTGGATTCGGCCCGGACCCCACGGTTCGGGCCTTTTTTTTGGCTGCCGCCGATCTTTGACGGCGAGCCCCCGATGCGGCTACAATTGAAAGCTTTCCGCAGCCACGCTAGCTTTCCGCAGCCGCGCTACGGCCCCGTCCACGAGAGAGTCATGAAGACGTTTTCCGCCAAGCCGCACGAGGTCCAGCGCGACTGGTTCGTGGTCGATGCGACCGACAAGGTGCTCGGCCGCCTCGCCGCCGAGATCGCCCTGCGCCTGCGGGGCAAGCACAAGCCCGAGTTCACGCCGCACGTCGACACCGGCGACTTCATCGTCGTCGTCAACGCCGCGAGGCTGCGCGTCACCGGCGCCAAGTCCGAGGGCAAGAAGTACTACCGCCACAGCGGCTACCCCGGCGGCGTCACCGAGACGACGTTCGGCAAGATGCAGTCGCGCTTCCCCGGGCGGGCGCTCGAGAAGGCGGTCAAGGGGATGTTGCCCAAGGGCCCCCTCGGCTACGCGATGATCAAGAAAATGAAGGTGTATGCCGAGGGCACGCACCCGCATTCGGCGCAGCAGCCGAAGGTCCTGGAGGTCTGACGCGATGATCGGCGATTACTACTACGGCACCGGCCGGCGCAAGACGTCGGTCGCTCGGGTGTTCATCAAGCGCGGCACCGGCAAGTTCGTCGTCAACGGCAAGCCGCTCGACGACTACTTCGCGCGCGAGACCGGGCGCATGGTCGTGCGCCAGCCGCTCGAACTCACCGCCAACCTGAACAGCTTCGACATCAAGGTCAACGTCAGCGGCGGCGGCGAGTCCGGCCAGGCCGGCGCGGTGCGCCACGGCGTGACGCGCGCGCTGATCGACTACGACGCGACGCTCAAGCCGTCGCTGGCGGGCGCGGGCCTCGTCACGCGCGACGCGCGCGAGGTCGAGCGCAAGAAGGTCGGCTTCCACAAGGCCCGACGCCGCAAGCAGTTCTCGAAGCGCTGATTCGCGCCGGCGCGCGGCGCGACCGCGCCGCGCTTCGGGAACGGGCCGCCTTTCGCAGGCGGCCTTTTTGCATCCGCAGGGCGGCGCGCACACCGGGAGATCGGACATGCTCAGGATCGGAATCGTCGGCGGCACCGGGTACACGGGGGCGGAGCTGCTGCGGCTGCTTGCGCAGCATCCGCAGGCGGAGCTGGTCGCGATCACGTCGCGCAAGGAGACCGGGATGCCGGTCGCCGAGATGTTTTCGTCGCTGCGAGGGCGCGTCGAGCTGGCGTTCTCGGATCCCGCCGCGGCGCCGCTGGCGCAGTGCGACGTGGTCTTCTTCGCCACGCCGCACGGCGTCGCGATGGCGCAGGCGCGCGAGTTGCTGGCTGCCGGCGTGCGGGTGATCGATCTCGCGGCCGACTTCCGGTTGCGCGACACGGCCGAGTTCGAGCGCTGGTACAAGCTGCCGCACGCGTGCCCGGACGTCCTCGCGCAGGCCGTCTACGGGCTGCCGGAGGTCAACCGCGAGGCGATCCGCACCGCACGGGTGATCGGCCTGCCGGGCTGCTACCCGACTTCGGTGCAGCTCGGCTGGCTGCCAGTGCTCGATCCGGCCGCGGTCGCCGCGGCCGGCGGCGACATCGTCGAGCGCGACAGCCTGATCGCCGACTGCAAGTCGGGCGTCTCGGGTGCCGGACGCAAGGCCGAGGTCGCGGCGCTGTTCGCCGAGGCCGCCGACAACTTCAAGGCGTATTCGGTTGCGGGCCACCGGCACCAGCCGGAGATTCGCCAGGGGCTCGAGGCGATCGCCGGCAAGCCGGTCGGCGTCGTGTTCACTCCGCACCTGGTGCCGATGGTGCGCGGCATCTTCTCGACCCTGTACGCGCGCCTGACCCCGGCCGGCCGCGCGCTCGACCTGCAGGCGCTCTACGAGCGGCGCTTTGCCGCCGAACCCTTCGTCGACGTGATGCCGCCGGGCTCGATGCCGGAGACGCGCTCGGTGCGGGCGTCGAACCTCGCGCGCATCGCGGTGCACCGCGCGGAAGGCAGCGACCTGCTGCGGGTGCTGGTGGTCGAGGACAACCTGGTCAAGGGCGCCTCCGGGCAGGCGGTGCAGGTCATGAACCTGATGTTCGGGCTGCCCGAGACGACCGGCCTGACGCAGCTGCCGGTGCTGCCTTGACGGCGGCGAACCCCGCGCGCGACGCGGTTTCCGGCGTCGTCCTACAATTCGCATCCAATGGAGGGTACCGATGAACGCTGTCACCGACATGCCTGCCCCGCTGCTGTTCACCGACAGCGCGGCGGCCAAGGTCAGGGAACTGATCGACGAGGAAGGCAACCCGGCGCTGAAGCTGCGCGTGTTCGTGCAGGGCGGCGGCTGCTCCGGTTTCCAGTACGGGTTCACCTTCGACGAGGAAACCGGCGAGGACGACACCGTCATGGAGAAGGGCGGCGTCACGCTGCTGATCGACGCGATGAGTTACCAGTACCTCGTTGGCGCCGAGATCGACTACAAGGAAGACCTGCAGGGCGCGCAGTTCGTGATTCGCAATCCGAACGCGACCACCACCTGCGGCTGCGGCTCGTCGTTCTCCTGAGCCGGGCTACGCGCGCGGCAGCGGCTCGGCCAGCGTGCCGAGCACGCGCGGACCGCGTGCCCCGGTGACCGCCGGGAGGTTGCCCGGCAATCCGTCGATGCGGCGCGCCGCCAGCCACGCGAAGGCCGCCGCCTCCACCGCCTGAGGGTCCACGCCGAGCGCGAGCGTCGTCTCGACCGGCGCCGGCGCCACGTGCGCCGCCAGTCGCTCGAGCAGATGGCCGTTGGCGGCGCCGCCGCCGCAGACGTAGACGCGCTGTGCGCCGAAGTCACGGCACGCGCGCGCGACCGTCACCGCGGTAAGTTCGGCCAGCGTTGCCTGCACGTCGCGCGGGGCCGGGGGCGCGCCGGTGCGCGTCGCCAGCGAGCGCTCGAGCCAGGCGGCGTCGAACAGGTCGCGCCCGGTGCTCTTGGGCGGCGCCAGCGCGAAGTAGGGCTCGGCGAGCCAGGCCGCCAGCAGCGCGGCGTCGGGCCGGCCGCCGCGCGCCCAGGCGCCGTCGCGATCGAAGGGGGTCCCCAGGTGGCGGCGCGCCCAGAGGTCGAGCAGCGTGTTGGCGGGGCCGGTGTCGAAGCCGAGCACGGCGCCGTCGCCGGTGTCGCCTCCCGCGTTGCCCTCGATCCCGGCGGCCGGCAGCAGGCTCACGTTGGCAATGCCGCCCAGGTTGACGATCGCGCGCCGCTCCCGCGGATGCCCGAACACGCGCGCGTGAAACGCCGGCACCAGCGGCGCACCTTGCCCCGCGGCGGCGACGTCGGCCGCGCGCAGGTCGCTGACGACCGGGATCCCGCAGTCTTCGGCGAGCCGCGCGGCGTCGAGCAACTGGATCGTGAAGCCGAGGTCCGGACGGTGACGCACGGTCTGACCGTGCGCGCCGATCGCGGTGACGTCGGCGGCCGGACAGCGGGCGGCGGCGAGCAGGTCGGCGACCACGACCGCGTAGACGCGCGCCAGCGCGGCGGAGGCCCGCGCCGCACGGGCGAGCTCGTCGGTACCGGGCGATTGCAGCGCCTCGAATTCGTCGCGCAGCGGCGCTTCGAGCGGACGCGAGGCGAAGGCGAGGGTGCGCAGGGCGGCGCGCCCGGGACCGATCTCGGCGAGCACGCCGTCGACCGCGTCGAGGCTCGTCCCCGACATCAATCCGATGAAGCGCCGCATCGCGGGGCGCCGCGGGTGTTGCTCAGTCGAAGCGGGCCAGGCGGACGCCGTCGAGCTGGGCGAGCCGGGTGCGCAGGCCGGCGGTCGAGGCGGCGAAACGCGCGCGCTCGGCGGCCTCGAGCGGCGGCGACGCGGGCAGCGCGACCTTCAGCGGATTGACGGCATCGCCCTTGAGCTTGAACTCGTAGTGCAGGTGCGGGCCGGTCGAGTAGCCGGTGGAGCCGACGTAGCCGATCGTCTCGCCCTGCGACACCTTGCGGCCGGCGGCGAGACCTTCGGCGAAGCGGCTCAGGTGCGCGTACAGGGTCTCGATGCCGTTGCGATGGCGGATCTCGATCACGTTGCCGTAGCCGCGCTTCTGGCCGACGAACGCGACCACGCCGTCGCCCGAGCTGCGGACCTTGGTGCCGGTCGGCGCGGCGAAGTCGACCCCGCGGTGTTCGCGCGTGTAGCCGAGGATCGGGTGCATCCGGGAGGAGCTGAAGCCCGACGAGATGCGGCTGAATTCGACCGGATGCTGCAGGAAGGCCTTGCGCAGGCTGCGGCCGTCGAAGGCGAAGTATTCGCCCTGGCCCGGACTGCGTTCGAACCACAGCGCCTCGTGCCGCCGCCCGTTGACGCTGAAGTCGAGTCCGAGGATCCGTGACACCAGCGGGGGGTCGAGGCTGTCGGCCTCGCGCACGACCTCGTAGACGACGTGCAGCTGGTCGCCGCGGCGCAGATCGCGGTTGAAGTCGACTTCGCCGTCCATGATGTCGGCGACCTTGGTCGCGACTGCCTCGGGGATGCCGGCGGCGTCGATGGCAGCGAACAGCGAGGTGCGGATCTCGGCGGCGCCCATGACGACCTGCCGCTCCAGGACGATCGGCTCCTCGCTCGTCTCGATGCCGCTGTCGGCGCGCCGGACCGTGATCCGTCCGCCCGCCTGCGGGGCCGCGACCGAATCGGCGTCGAGTCCGCCGTAGCGATAGTGCAGCGACTGGACCCGGCCGGTCGCGTCGACCGACGCCGTGACTGTGCGCCCGGGCTGAAGCTGGAGCAATCGCCGCGCCTGGCGGTCGGAAGCGACCAGGCGATGGAATTCGCCGTCGGTGGCGCCGAGACGGTCGAGCACGGCGGCGAGCGTGTCGCCGCGCTGGACGCGCTCGGATCGCACGAAGGGCTGCGCGTCGTCGCCGGCGGCGTGGAGGGCCGCCGGAACCGCGTCGATGTCGAGGTTCTCGACCACCGTGTGCAGCGGCGGCAGCGCGACGTCGCGCAGCGGCGCCGTGCCGAAGGCCGTGGCGGCGACCAGACCGAGCGCCGCGGCGACCGCGGCGGCGACTTTAGGAAAACCCTGGGGCGGCGGCTGGATCATCGGGATGGGGGATCGGTCGGATTCCGGGTCGGGTTCGGGTGCCGGGAACGCGCCGCGCCTCGGCTAGAATCGTGCCCTTCGGTCCGACGACAGCGGGATGCGGCAGGATGCTGCAAACCGGCTTCCGCCCGGTCGGTCCAGGAACTTCGCGATTCTAACGGATGAACCCCGGGACCCTGTCAAGTATTTGCGATGAACGGCCCTGAAGCCCCGACCGAGGCCCCGCAGCGGGCCGTCACCGAGCGCACCCGCGAAGCCCTGGCAGTCAGCCTGCGCGGCTGCGACGAATTGCTGGTCGAAGCCGACTGGCTCGCCAAGCTCGCCCGCAGCGAGGCCACCGGAGCGCCGCTGCGCATCAAGCTGGGGCTCGACCCGACCGCCCCGGACCTGCACCTCGGCCACACGGTGGTGCTGAACAAGATGCGCCAGCTGCAGGACCTCGGCCACCGCGTGATCTTCCTGATCGGCGACTTCACCGCGATGATCGGGGACCCGTCGGGCCGCAACACGACGCGGCCGCCGCTCACGCGCGAGCAGATCGAGGCGAACGCGAAGACCTACTTCGACCAGGCCAGCCTGGTGCTGGACCGCGAGCGCACCGAGATCCGCTACAACTCCGAGTGGTCGGATCCGCTCGGCGCGCGCGGAATGATCCAGCTCGCGGCGCGCTACACGCTGGCGCGGATGATGGAGCGCGACGACTTCACGAAGCGCGTCCGCACCGGCGTGCCGATCTCGGTGCACGAGCTGCTGTACCCGCTGATGCAGGGCTACGACTCGGTGGCACTGAAGTCCGACCTCGAACTCGGCGGCACCGACCAGAAGTTCAACCTGCTGGTCGGGCGCGAACTGCAGCGCGAGTACGGACAGGAGCCGCAGTGCATCCTGACGATGCCGCTGCTCGAGGGCCTCGACGGCGTCGAGAAGATGTCGAAGTCGAAGAACAACTACGTCGGCATCGCCGAGCCGCCCGGCGAGATGTTCGGCAAGCTGATGTCGATCTCCGACGAGCTGATGTGGCGCTACTTCGAGCTGGTGTCGTTCCGCTCGCTGGCCGACATCGCCGCGCTGCGCGCCGAGTGCGCCGCTGGCCGCAACCCGCGCGACGCGAAGGTGATGCTGGCGCAGGAGATCGTCGAGCGCTTCCACTCGCGCGCGGCGGCGCAGGAGGCGCTGGCGCGTTTCGAGGCCCGCTTCCGCGACGGCGCGACCCCTGACGACATGCCGGAGGTCGTGCTGCACGGCGCGCCGATGCCGATCGCGCAACTGCTCAAGCAGGCGCAGCTCGCGCCGTCGACCACCGAGGCCAACCGCAACGTCGAGCAGGGCGGCGTGCGCGTCGACGGCGAGCGGGTCTCCGACAAGTCGCTGCGGCTGCCGGCCGGCACCTACGTGTTGCAGGTGGGCAAGCGCCGGTTCGCGCGGGTGACGCTGAAGGCGGCCTGAGCGCCACCCGCGCGAACACGGACGGGAAATGACGCAAAATGCGACGGGGCGCGCCTCGGAAGGCGCGTCGGGGCCTGGTTCTCAACAGCGTGCTGCGCCGTGGGCGCGGCCATGGAGACCGATCCGATGAAAGTGTCCAGCCTCTCCTTCGCCGACGGGCAGCCGATCCCGCCGGAATTCGCGTTCTGCCGCATCGACCCGAAGAACCGGGTGACGCTGTCGGCAAACCGCAATCCGCAGCTGTCGTGGTCGGAAGCGCCGGTGGGCACGCGCTCGTTCGCGATTGTCTGCCACGACCCTGACGTGCCGGGCAGCCCCGAGGACGTCAACCAGGAAGGGCGAGAGATTCCGTCGACGCTCGGGCGCATCGACTTCTTCCACTGGGTGCTGGTGGATCTGCCGGCGAGCGTCGATTCGATTGCCGCTGGCGAGTTCTCGGATCGGGTCACGCCGAAGGGCAAGTCCGGACCCGGGGCGCGCCACGGCGCGCGCCAGGGGATCAACGACTACACGCCCTGGTTCGCGAGCGACCACGACATGGCCGGCGACTACTTCGGCTACGACGGTCCGTGCCCGCCGTGGAACGACTCGATCGTGCACCGCTACGTCTTCACGGTCTATGCGCTCGACGTCGAGCGGCTGCCGCTGATGGGGCGTTTCGGCGGCGCCGACGCGCGCAAGGTGATCGCGAACCACAAGCTCGGCGAGGCGTCGATCACCGGCACCTACACGCTCAACCCGCGGCTCGCACCGGCGGCGGCTTGACCCCGGACGCGCAGCCCGCCGCGCGCACCGAACTCGTGCTCGTGCGCCACGGCGTCACCGCCTGGAACCGCGAGCGCCGTTTCCAGGGGCGCACCGACATCCCGCTGGCCGACGAGGGGCACCGGCAGGCGGTGCGCGCCGGCCGGCGGCTGGCCGACGCGCGGCTCGACGCCGTCTATGCGAGCGACCTCGCGCGGGCGCGGCAGACGGCCGAAGCGATCGCCGCGGCATGCGGACTCGCCGTGCGCCTCGACGCGCGGCTGCGCGAGCGGCACTACGGCAGCTTCGAGGGGCGCACCCGGGAGGACCTCGAGCGCGACCAGCCCGACGCGTTCGAGCGCTGGCGCGCGCGCGAGCCGGACTTCGCGCCGGACGGCGGCGAGTCGCTGCGCGCACTGCACGAGCGCGTCGCGTCGGCGCTCGCGGAGCTCGCCGGGCGCCACGCGGGCCGGACGATTGCGGTGGTCACCCACGGCGGGGTGCTCGACTGCGCGTATCGCGTCGCCACCGGCCTCGCGCTCGAGGCGCCGCGCCTTCACGACCTGTCGAACGCGAGCCTGAACCGGATCGCGTGGGACGGCAGCGGGTTCGCGCTGCTCGCGTGGGGCGACGTCGGGCACCTTGCCGATGCGCTCGACGACGTCGAGGCGCGCGGCTGACCGCGCCGAGGCGCGCGGCTGATCCATTAGAATCCCGCCTTTTGCGGCGCACCGCGCCGGCGCCACGAGGGGACCCCCATGTTCGACCGCAAGCACGGCCTTTGCGCGACCGATCCCGAGTTGTGGAAGGCGATCCGCCTGGAGAACCAGCGCCAGGAGGAGCACATCGAGCTGATCGCGTCCGAGAACTACGCGAGTCCCGCGGTGATGGAGGCGCAGGGCACCCAGCTCACCAACAAGTACGCCGAGGGCTACCCGGGCCGGCGCTACTACGGCGGCTGCGAGCACGTCGACGTCGCCGAGCAACTCGCGATCGAGCGGCTGCGGCGCCTGTTCGGCGCCGAGTGCGCCAACGTGCAGCCGCATTCCGGCGCGCAGGCCAACGAGGCGGTGATGCTCGCGTTCCTGAAGCCCGGCGACACGATCATGGGGATGAACCTGTCCGAGGGCGGCCACCTCACGCACGGCATGCCGCTGAACATCTCGGGCAAGTGGTTCGACATCGCCTCGTACGGACTGAACGAGGCCGAAGCGATCGACTACGACGCGATGGAGCGCAAGGCTCATGAGCGCAAGCCGAAGCTGATCATCGCCGGGGCTTCCGCGTACAGCCTGCGCATCGACTGGGCGCGCTTCGCGCAGGTCGCGAAGGACGTCGGCGCGCTGCTGATGGTCGACATGGCGCACTACTCGGGCCTGATCGCGGGCGGCGTCTATCCGAACCCGGTGCCGCACGCCGACATCGTCACGTCGACCACCCACAAGAGCCTGCGCGGCCCCCGCGGCGGCTTCATCCTGATGCCCGAGCGCCACGAGAAGCCGATCAACTCGGCAGTGTTCCCGGGCCTGCAGGGCGGGCCGCTGATGCACGTGATCGCCGCCAAGGCGGTCGCGTTCCACGAGGCGCTGCAGCCGGGATTCGCCGACTACCAGCGGCAGGTCGTCGCCAACGCCCGGGTGCTGGCGCAGACGCTGATCGAGCGCGGGCTGCGGATCGTGTCGGGGCGCACCGAGTCGCACCTGATGCTGGTCGACCTGCGGGCCAAGCGGATCACCGGCAAGGACGCCGAGCGCGTGCTGGGCGAGGCGCACATGACCTGCAACAAGAACTCGATCCCGAACGATCCCGAGAAGCCGATGGTCACCAGCGGGATCCGCCTCGGCACGCCGGCGATGACGACGCGCGGCTTCCGCGAGGACGAGATGACCGAGGTCGGGAACCTGATCGCCGACGTCCTCGACCGCCCGGACGACGCGGGGGCGATCGCGCGCGTGCGCGGGCGGGTGGGCCAGTTGACGGCGAAGTTTCCGGTCTACGGCTGAGGTCGAGGGGCGGACCGATCAGACGAGCGTCACCGGTCCGCCGTAGCGCGCCACCTGCGCGTCGCGCGTGAGCAGCGCGAGCGGCTCGCAGAACGCCTGCGCCAGCAGCATGCGATCGAACGGATCGGCGTGCAGCGGCGGCAGCGCTTCGACCTGCGCGGCGTGCGCCGCCGTGACGTCGAGCAGTTCGTAGCCGGCTTCGCCGAACCAGCGCAGCGCGTCGGCGGCGCTCACCGGCATGTCGCGCGGATAGCGCGCGTGCTTGATCGCGATCTCCCAAAGGCTGACCGCGCTCACGTGCACGGTGTTCTGCGGCGCCGCGATCAGCGATCTGGCCGCGGCGCCCAGGCGCCGGTCGTCGGCGATCGCCCACAGGGCGACGTGCGTGTCGAGCAGCAGGCGCACAGGGGCGCGTCCCGATCGTGCCTGCGCGGGCGAATCGGCCGGTGCGCGCTCAGCGCCGCTCGAACAGTTCGCCGATCTCGGCCGCGTGGCGGTCGATCGACGCGGGGACGGTGAACCGGCCCCGGGCGACGCCGATCCGCCGGGACGCATCCGTCGCGGCGATCGGCAGCAGCCTTGCGGCCGGCTTGCCGTTGCGCGCGATCACGATTTCGCGCTCCGCGCCGGATTCGAGCGCCTCGACCAGGCGCGACAGCGTCGACTTGGCCTCGAGCATGTTGACGGTCGGCATCGCTTGCCCTTGATTAGCTAACTCTGGCTAAGGATAGCCTGGACACCCTGCGCGGTCAATCGGCGCCGCGGCCGGGGCGCCTCCGTCGCGTGGCCTCGGCTGGACGGATGGCCGGTCCGCGCCGCCAGGGCCGGGCGCTTCGCGCGATAATGCCGCCGATGTTCACGCCTGCCGACCACGACTTCATGCAGCGCGCGCTGGAGCTGGCGGCGCTCGGGCTGGCGACCGCCACCCCGAATCCCCGCGTGGGCTGCGTGCTGGTGCGCGACGGCGCGGTGGTCGGCGAGGGCTGGCACCGGCGTGCCGGCGAGCCGCACGCCGAAGTGGTCGCGCTGGCGCAGGCGGGCGCGCGCGCGCGCGGCGCGACCGCCTACGTGACGCTGGAACCCTGCAGCCACCACGGGCGCACGCCGCCGTGCGTCGACGCGCTGCTGAAGGCCGGCGTCGCGCGCGTGGTCGCCGCGATGGAGGATCCGAATCCGGCGGTCAACGGGCTCGGACTCGAGCGGCTGCGCGCGGGCGGCGTCGACGTGCGCTGCGGCTTGCTCGAGCAGGAAGCGCGCGAGCTCAACATCGGGTTCGTCTCGCGCATGGTGCGCGGCCGGCCGTGGGTCCGGTTGAAGGCCGCGGCCTCGCTCGACGGGCGCACTGCGCTTCCCGACGGCAGCAGCCAGTGGATCACCGGCGAGGCCGCGCGCGCCGACGGCCACGCGTGGCGCGCGCGCGCGTGCGCGCTGCTCACCGGCATCGGGACGGTGCGCCGCGACGACCCGCGCCTGACGGTGCGCCACGTGTCGTGTTCGCGCCAGCCGTTGCGGGTGCTGGTGGACTCGCGCCTGCAGGTCGACCCCGGCGCGCACGTCCTCGACGGCGGCTCGACGCTGGTCGCCTGCGCGGTCGACGCGCCGCAGCGCGCCGGCAAGACGAGCGCCCTGCGCGAGCTCGGCTGCGAGGTGATCACGCTCGCCGGGGGCGCCGGTCGGGTCGACCTGGCGGAGCTGTTGCGCGAGCTCGCGCGCCGCGGGGTCAACGAATTGCACGTCGAGGCGGGCTACGTGCTCAACGGCGCGCTGCTGCGCGCGGGACTCGTCGACGAGTTGCTGCTCTACGTCGCGCCGACGCTGCTGGGCAACGCGATCGGGCTCGCCGAGCTTGCGCCGCCGCCGACGCTCGACGCGCGGCTCGCCTTCGCGTGGCGATCGGTCGACCGGGTCGGTGACGACCTGCGGCTGGTCGCGC
The DNA here is from genome assembly GCA_024711155.1 of Burkholderiaceae bacterium. Taxonomy (GTDB): domain Bacteria; phylum Pseudomonadota; class Gammaproteobacteria; order Burkholderiales; family Burkholderiaceae_E; genus Zeimonas. The sequence goes on along the minus strand of JANJTK010000141.1, from coordinate 6,132 downwards.
GGTTCCCCGAGAAGACCTGAACCGAGAGGACCTGAACCATGTTCACCGGAATCGTCGCGGCCGTCGGCCGCATCGAGAGCGTCGAAGCGCTCGGCGCCGACGCCGGCGTGCGACTGACCGTCGACGCCGGCGGCCTCGACCTGTCCGACGTCGCGATCGGGGATTCGATCGCGATCCAGGGCGCGTGCATGACCGCGATCGGCGTCGAAGGCCGGCGCTTTCGCGTCGAGGTTTCGAGGGAGAGCCTGTCGAAGACGGCCGGACTCGACCGACCCGGCGAAGTGAACCTCGAGAAGGCGATGCGGCTCGACGACCGGATCGGCGGCCACCTGGTGTCGGGCCACGTCGACGGGCTCGGCGAGGTGGTGTCGTTCGAGCCGGTGGGCGAATCGTGGCGCCTCGTGCTGCGCGCGCCGCGGGCGCTCGCGAAGTACTTCGCGTACAAGGGGTCGGTGACGGTCGACGGCGTGAGCCTGACGTTGAACCGGGTCGCCGACGCGGCCGGCGGCGCCGAGTTCGAGATCAATCTCGTGCCGCATACGATCGCCGCGACGACGCTGAAGTCGCTGCGGCCCGGCGCGCGCGTGAACCTCGAGGTCGACCTGATCGCGCGCTACGTCGAGCGGATGCTCGGCGCGGCGGGCGCTGGCTGAGGGCTCCGGGCGGAGCCCGGAGAACGCCCGGCAGCGCGCGCGGCGAGGTCGCCGGCGCCGCGAATCGCTACAGCCCGGTCGTGTCGGGGGTGATCGCCACCGAGGCGCCGGCCGCCAGTTCGCCGATCAGCGCGCGTGCCTCGGTGACGGCGTCGTCGCCGAAGTCGACGAAGGTCAGCGCGCTGCCGTGGTGGGGGCGGCGCAGCACGGCGGTGTCGTCGGCCAGCACGAAGCTGCGCGGGTAGTTGCGCGCCGACTCCTCGCTGGCCAGGATCCGCAGCCGGGGCCAGAAGCGGCGCAGCAGCGCGGTCACGCGCGGGCACGAACGCTCGACGAACGACGCGTCGTGCAGGATCAGTTCGACGGTTGCCTCGCGGCTGCGCAGCAGCAGCGCCTGGAGCGCGTCGGCGAACGCCTTGCGGTCGAGCCCGTAGAACTCGCCGCGGTCGTCGGCAATGCGCAGCGAGCGCTGGGTGCGCGCAACGATGTCGTCGAAGGCCGCGCGCGCCTGGCTGCGCGTGTCGAGCCGCCGGTAGGTCTGGAGATCGTCCGGATTCATGGCCGCTCCAGTATCGCCGCGGCCGGCGCGACCGTGGCGGCCGTTCGGCGGCGGGTGTGCGCCGCACGGCGTAAAATGCCCGGATGACACTAGCCAGCACCCCCGAAATCATCGCCGAGCTCGCCGCCGGCCGCATGGTGATCCTGGTCGACGAGGAGGACCGCGAGAACGAGGGCGACCTCGTCCTGGCCGCCGACTTCGTCTCGTCCGAGGCGATCAACTTCATGGCCCGCTACGGGCGCGGGCTGATCTGCCTGACGCTCACGGAGGAGCGCTGCCATCAGCTCGCGCTGCCGCTGATGGTGAGCGCCAACGGCACTCGCCACGGGACCAACTTCACGGTCTCGATCGAGGCCGCCGAGGGCGTCTCGACCGGCATTTCGGCCGCCGACCGGGCGCGCACCGTGCAGGCCGCGGTGGCGCGCAACGCGCGCCCGTCCGACCTCGTGCAACCCGGCCACATCTTCCCGCTGATGGCGCAGCCGGGCGGGGTCCTGATGCGCGCCGGGCACACCGAGGCCGGCTGCGACCTCGCACGGCTCGCCGGACTCACTCCGGCCGCCGTGATCTGCGAGATCCTCAAGGACGACGGAACGATGGCGCGGCTGCCCGACCTCGTCGAGTTCGCCGCCGTGCACGGGCTGCGCATCGGGGCCATTGCCGACCTGATCCAGTACCGCAGCGCGCACGAGAGCCTGGTCGAGCGCGTCGTCGAGCGACCGGTGCAGACCCGCTGGGGCACGTTCCGCATGGTCGCGTACCGCGACCGGGCGGCCGGCGCGCCGCACATCGCGCTCGTCAACGGCGACATCGACGCCGCGCGCGAGACGCTGGTGCGGGTGCACGAGCCGCTGTCGGTGATCGACTTGCTGCAGACCGACGCGCGGACGCATTCGTGGCCGCTGGAGCGGGCGCTGTCGACGATCGCGGCCGAGGCGCCGGGCGTCGCGGTGCTGCTCAACTGCGCCGAGCCGGCCGACGAGCTGTTCGAGCAGTTGCGCGCGGTCGGCGACGACGAGGAGGCGAAGGTGCGCCAGCGCGGCGGCAAGCGCGACCTGCGCACCTACGGCATCGGCGCGCAGATCCTCAAGGACCTCGGTGTCGGGCGGATGCGCCTGCTGTCGCATCCGCGCAAGATGCCGAGCATGACGGGCTACGACCTCGAGGTCGTCGGCTTCAAGACGGACCAGGCGGAGTAGACCATGGAAATCGAGGTGTTCCAGTCGGAACTCGAAGGCGACGGGCTGCGCATCGGCGTCGTGCAGGCGCGCTTCAACGAGGTGATCTGCGAAGCGCTGCGCGACGCCTGCCTGGCCGAGCTGCTCGAACTCGGCGTCGACGCCGACGACGTGCTGGTGTGCACGGTCCCGGGCGCGCTCGAGATTCCGGTCGCGCTGCAGCAGCTGGCCGCCTCGGGCGAGTTCGACGCGCTGATCGCGCTCGGCGCGGTCGTGCGCGGCGAGACCTACCACTTCGAGGTCGTCTCGAACGAGAGCGCGGCGGGCATCGCGCGCGTTGCGCTCGACTTCAACGTCCCGGTCGCCAACGCCGTTCTCACCACCGAGACCGACGAGCAGGCCTCCGAACGCGCCGCTGCCAAGGGCGCCGAGGCGGCGCGCGTCGCGGTCGAGATGGCGAACCTCGCTTCGTCGCTGTCCACGCTGAGCGAGGACGACGACTACGAGGACGACGAAGACGAGGACGAAGACGAGGACGAAGACGAGGACGGGGACGACCGGGACGGCGACGAGGACGGAGGCGACGAACCGGGCCCGGGCAGGTCGCGCCACTGATGGGCGAGGCCGGCAAGGCGCGCGGCACGCCGCCCAAGAGCGCGCGCAGGCGGGCGCGCGAGCTCGCGCTGCAGGGCCTGTACCAGTGGCTGATGGCGCGCGAGGATGCGGGCGCGATCCAGGCGCACCTCACCGACAACCCGGGGTTCGAGAAGGCCGACCACGAGCACTTCGCGGCGTTGCTGCACGGCGCGATCGGCTCGCACGCCGAAATCGACGCGCTGATCGAGCCGCACCTCGACCGCAAGCTGGCGCAGCTGAGTCCGGTCGAACGCGCGGTGCTGATGCTGGCGAGCTTCGAGCTGCTGCGGATGCCCGAGATTCCGTATCGCGTGGTCATCAACGAAGCGGTCGAACTGGCCAAGGTCTACGGCGGCACCGACGGCTACAAGTACGTCAACGGCGTGCTCGACCGCGTCGCGGCGCGCGCGCGGCCGCACGAGACGGTCGGGCGCGGCTGAGCGTCCGGCGCTGCAGGCACCGATGCCCGTCGGCGAATTCGAGCTGATCGCGCGCTACTTCGAGCGCGGCCCGGCGCGCCGCGAGCTGCTCGGGATCGGCGACGACTGCGCGCTGCTCGCGCCCGGCGCGCGCGGCGACGCGCTGGCGGTCTCGACCGATCTGCTGCTCGAAGGCCGGCACTTCTTCGCCGACGCCGATCCGGTCTCGGTGGGCCACAAGGCGCTGGCGGTGAACCTGTCGGACCTCGCCGCGATGGGCGCCCGCCCGCGCGCGTTCACCCTTGCGCTGGCGTTGCCGGCGGTCGACGAGGCCTGGCTGGCCGGATTCTGCCGCGGCCTGTTCGCGCTCGCCGACCGTCACGACTGCGAGCTGGTCGGCGGCGACACCACGCGCGGGCCGCTCACGGCGTGCATCACCGTGTTCGGCGACGTGCCGGCGCAGGCGGCGCTGCGACGCGACGCCGCGCAGCCCGACGACGACCTGTGGGTGTCGGGCACGGTGGGCGCGGCGGCACTCGCGGTCCACGATCGCAGCGAGGGCCGCGAGCGCGCGGCCGACGACCCGGCGCGCCGGCGGCTCGACTGGCCCGAACCGCGCGTCGCGCTCGGGCTGGCGCTGCGGCACGTCGCGCGGGCGGCGATCGACCTGTCCGACGGCCTGGCCGGCGATCTGGGGCACATCCTCGAGCGCTCCCGCGTGGCCGCCCAACTCGACTGGGAGGCGGTGCCGGTCGACGCGACGCTCGACGGGCTGCCCGACGCACTGCGGCGCCGGCTGGCGCTGTCCGGGGGCGACGACTACGAACTGCTGTTCAGCGCCGCGCCCGAGAACCGCGCGGCGATCGAGGCCGCCGGGCAGCGCCTCGGGCTGCCGCTCGCGCGCATCGGCCGGATCGTCGCCGGCGCCGGCCTGCGGCTGCGCGACGCGCGCGGCCGGCCGATCGACCTCGATGGGCATGGCTTCGACCACTTCGCCTGAGCGCGCGGCGCCGGTGCGGCCGGACGCCCGCTTCATGCGCGAGCGGCTGTCGCGCCTGGTCGCGCTCGGCTTCGGCAGCGGGCTCGCGCCGCGCGCGCCCGGGACCGCCGGCACGCTGTTCGCCTGGGTCGCGTTCGCGCTGCTGGACCGCTGGCTCGAGCCGGCCGGCTGGGCGGCGCTGATCGCGCTGTCGTTCGTCGGCGGCGTCTGGGCCTGCGGCAAGACCGGGCGCGACCTCGGCGTCGCGGACCACGGGGCCATCGTCTGGGACGAGGTGGTCGCGTTCTGGATCGTGCTGCTGTTCGTGCCGGCCGGTTTCGGCAGCCAGTTCGCCGCCTTCGTTGCGTTCCGCTTCTTCGACATCGTGAAGCCGCCGCCGATCCGCTACTACGACGCGCGGCTGAAGAACGGCTTCGGGGTCATGTTCGACGACCTGCTCGCGGCCTTCTACACGTTGCTGCTGTTCGCCTTCTGGTTGCGCTGACCGCGCGCGCCGGCCTGTGTAGGATGCTCGCTGGAGCCGGTGCCGCGGCACGCGCGGGGAGGGGGCAGATGACGACCGATGGCGACGAGGGCTGGCCCGCGCTCGTGCGGGCGGCGGCCGAGCTGGGGCAGGCGCTGCGCGCGCGCGGCTGGATGGTGGCCACGGCAGAGTCGTGCACCGGCGGCGCGATCGCCTGCGCGCTGACCGAGACCGCCGGGTCCAGCGAGTGGTTCGAGCGCGGCTTCGTCACCTACGCCGACGAGGCGAAGGCCGGCATGCTCGGCGTGGCGGCCGACACGCTGGCGGCCACCGGCGCAGTCAGCGAGGCGGTCGCCGCGCAGATGGCCGAAGGCGCGCTCGCGCACAGCCGCGCGCAGCTGGCGCTGGCCGTCACCGGCATCGCCGGGCCGGGCGGGGCGCGACCCGGCAAGCCGGTCGGAACGGTGTGCTTCGGCTGGGCGGCGATCGACGCGGCGCCGGTCACCGGCACGCTGCACTTCGGCGGCGAGCGGGCCGCCGTGCGGCATGCCGCGGCGCTGCACGCGCTGCGGGAGGCAAAGCGGTTCCTGCAGACGCTGGCCGGGCCGGGCGACGTTGGATCTAGGACGAACAGCTGATTGTTTATACAGTACTCCCGTGCCATAATCCGGTCCACTTCGCCCGCCACCGGAAAAGGCCAGCCATGGAAAAAGTGATCAAGATGGACGACGCGAAATCCCGCACCGAACGCGCCAAGGCCCTGTCGGCGGCGCTTGCGCAGATCGAAAAGCAGTTCGGCAAGGGATCGGTGATGAAGTTCTCGGACGCCGACGTCGCCCGCGACATCCAGGTGGTGTCCACCGGTTCGCTGGGGCTCGACATCGCACTCGGGGTCGGCGGCCTGCCGCGCGGGCGCGTCGTCGAGATCTACGGGCCCGAGTCCTCGGGCAAGACGACGCTGACGCTGCAGGTCATCGCCGAAATGCAGAAGCTCGGCGGCACCTGCGCGTTCATCGACGCCGAGCACGCGCTCGACGTCCAGTATGCCGGCAAGCTCGGGGTCGATCTCGCCGAGCTGCTGATCTCGCAGCCCGACACTGGCGAGCAGGCGCTCGAGATCACCGATGCGCTGGTGCGCTCCGGGTCGGTCGACCTGATCGTCATCGACTCGGTGGCCGCGCTGACGCCGAAGGCCGAGATCGAGGGCGAGATGGGCGATTCGCT
>JANJTK010000264.1 GCA_024711155.1 Burkholderiaceae bacterium | reverse complement strand
CGCAGAATTGCACGGCCTTGGTGAGCGGCGGCAAGGCCGAGATCTGGGCGCCGACGCAGAACCCGCAGCCGGGGCGGCAGCTCGTGGCCCGCACGCTCGGGCTCGACGAGAAGGCGATCACGATCCACATGATCCGCGCCGGCGGCGGCTTCGGCCGGCGCCTGAGCAACGACTACATGGTCGAGGCCGCATGGATCGCGCGTGAGGCCGGCGTCCCGGTCAAGCTCGTCTGGTCGCGCGAGGACGACATGCGGCACGACTTCTATCGCCCCGCCGGGTGGCACCACCTCACCGGCGGCGTCGATGCGGCCGGCAAACTCGTCGCCTGGCGCGACCACTTCGTGTCGTTCGGCGAGGGGGACCGTTTCGGCGCCAGCGCCGGGATCTCTCCCGCCGAGTTCCCGGCCCGGTTCGTCCCGAACTTCCACCTCGGCAGCACGTTGCTGCCGTCGGGGGTCCCCAGCGGGCCGCTGCGCGCCCCGGGGAGCAACGCCCTCGCCTTCGTCTTCCACTCGTTCATCGACGAGCTGGCGGAGGCGGCCGGCAAGGACCCGGTGCAGTTCCGGCTCGACTTGTTAGGCGACCCGCGCCTCGTCGCCAATCCCGACGGAAGCGCGGCCTACGACGCCGAGCGCATGCGCGGGGTGCTGGAGCTGGTGGCCGCCAAGTCGGAGTGGGGAAAGAAGCCGCTGCGCAAGGGGACGGGGCGCGGTGTCGGCTTCCACTTCAGCCACCGGGGGTACTTTGCCGAGGTCGTCGAGGCGAGCGTAGCGGCGAACGGCGCGGTCAAGGTGCACAAGGTCTGGGTCGCCGGCGACGTGGGGAGCGTGATCATCAACCCCAGTGGCGCGGAGCAACAGGTGCAAGGATCGGTGCTCGACGGGTTGAGCGAGGCGATGACGCAGGAGATCACGATCAGGAACGGGCGCACGGAGCAGGGGAACTTCAACCAGTACGCCCTGCTTCGCATGCGCCAGGCGCCGCCCGTCGAGGTGCACTTCAACCTCACGAAGCACTCGCCGACGGGGATGGGCGAGCCGGCGCTCCCGCCGGTCGTCCCGGCGCTGTGCAACGCGATCTATGCGGCCACGGGAAAGCGCGTGCGGACGCTGCCGCTGTCCAAGAGCGGCTTCCGCTGGGCGTAGCGCGCGGCAGCCGCTCGGGTAGTGAGCGTGGCAGAGGGGGCGGCCGGTGACGGCCGCCCCGTATCATGCTGGCGCGCCGAGGTCGACTTCAGCCTGATGAAGGATCTCTTGCCCACGATCCGCTGATAAG
>JANJTK010000049.1 GCA_024711155.1 Burkholderiaceae bacterium | reverse complement strand
GCGGCGGGCCCGGGGCGCGCCGGTTCGCCCGGCGACCTGCCCGCCGCGCGCGGGACCGTCGTCTACGCGGTCGATCGCGAGGGTCGCGACCTGCTCGGGCGCGACGTGCCCCCCGATTCGCTGGCGCGCGCTCGCGAGCTGCTCGTTCTGCCCACGCTGCCACGCGCGGCGCGCGCGGTCCGCTACGACGAGGCGAGCGGATTGCTGCTGTTCGCTGCCGTGGCGGGCGAAGCGCCGATGCCGGCTGCAGCTCGCGGTCCGCGCTTCGGCCGCCCGACCGGGCCGCTGCCGCCGTCGGCGCTGGTCGGCATCGGGCTGCTCGCAAGCGTCGCGTTCAGCGCGCTGCTCGCGTGGTCGCTGACGCGCCCGATCCGGCACCTGCGCCGTGCCGCCGCGGAACTCGCCGACGGGCGGCTCGAGACGCGCGTCTCGGACCGGATCGGACCGCGCGGCGACGAACTCGGCGAACTCGGGCGCGACTTCGACCAGATGGCGCGCCAGCTGCAGCAGCAGATCGCATCGCAGCGCCGGCTGCTGCACGACGTGTCGCACGAACTGCGCTCGCCGCTCGCGCGGCTGCAGGCGGCGGTCGGCATCGCGCGGCAGAACCGCGAGCGCACCGAGTCGATGCTCGAGCGCATCGAGCGCGAGGCGGCGCGCCTGGACGGCATGGTGGGCGAAGTGCTCGCGCTCGCGCGGCTCGAAGCCGGCAACGCACTGCCGCCGCTCGAATCGGTCGACCTCGTCGAGATGGCCGCCGCGATCGCCGACGACGCCCGCTTCGAGGCCCGGGCCAACGGACGCGACCTGGCCTTCGCGGGCGACGCCCCGGCCCGCGCGAACGCGCGCGCCGAACTGCTGCACCGGGCGTTCGAGAACGTGATCCGCAACGCGGTGAAGTACACGCGCGCAGGCACGGCGGTCGAGGTGCGCGCCGAGGCGCGCGGCGACGGCGGCTTCGCGCTGGTCGTTTCCGACCGCGGCCCCGGCGTGGCCGACGAAGAGCTCGAGAGCATCTTCGAGCCGTTCAAGCGCGCGCGCAACGGCGCCGGGCAGGACGGCTTCGGCCTCGGCCTCGCGATCGCGCGCCGCGCGGTGCAGGCGCACGGCGGGCGCATCCGCGCGCGCAACCGCGCCGGCGGCGGCCTGGTCGTGGAGCTGGAGATGCCGCGCGGCGCTCAGGAAACCTTCGCCGCCGACCCTGCGACGGCCTCGCGGCGCGCAGGCACCGGCACCGCCGCGTAGCGCCGCGCGCGCACGAGCAGCCACGACGCGATCGCGACGTTGAGCAGGTTCCACGCGATGCCGTTGACGAAGGCCGCGTCGTAGGAACCGGTCAGGTCGAAGATCGCGCCCGACATCCAGCCGCCCAGCGCCATGCCGAACAGCGTCGCGGTGATGACTGCGCCCACCCGCATCGCCGCCGCCTCGGGCGTGAAGTACTCGCGAACGATGATCGCGTACGACGGCACGATGCCGCCCTGGAACAGTCCGAACAGCGCCGAGATCACGTACAGCGACGCCAGCGAGTCGAACGGCAGGAACAGCAGCAGCGCGATCCCCTGCAGCACCGAACCGAGCAGCAGCGTGCGCAGCCCGCCGATCCGGTCGCTGACGAAGCCCGAGACGAGCCGGCTCACGATGCCGAAGCCGAACATCAGCGACAGCATCTGCGCGCCGCGCGCAGGCCCGTAGCCGAGGTCCCCGCAGTACGCGACGATGTGCACCTGCGGCATCGCCATCGCGACGCAGCAGGCGACGCCGGCCACGCACAAGAGCGCCTGCAGAGTGAACGGCGACAGGCCCAGCGCGGTGCCCTGGGCACCGCCGGCGGGCGCCGCCGGGACGCTCCCGACGGCCACCGGCTGGTCGCTCCCGACGGGCGCAGCCCGCGCGTCGCTCGCCGGCGCAACCGCCGCCGCGGCGCTGCGCAGCGGCGCCGGCGTGCGCCGGCGCAGCAGCCACGCGAGCGGCAGCATCGTCGTCACGCAGAACACGCCGATGCCGACGTAGGTCTGCCGCCAGCCGACGGTGCCGACGAAGTGCTCGACGATCGGCGGCCACAGCGCGCCCGCAAGATAGTTGCCACTGGCGCAGATCGCGACCGCGATGCCGCGCCGGCGCCGGAACCAGAACGAGATGTCGGTCAGCAGCGGACTGAAGGTGGCGGAGCTGCCGAGCATGCCGATCAGCAGCCCGTTGGCGAGCGCGAACGCCGCCAGGCTCGGCGCGCCGGCGGCCGCGAAGCAGCCGAGCGCGATCGAGACGCCGCCGATCGCCACCGGCACCGCGACCCCGAAACGGTCGGTCAGTCGCCCCATCAGGATGCCGCCGACGCCGAACCCGATCAGTGTCGCCATGTACGGCAACGACGCGCCGCCGCGCGCGACGCCGAACTCGGCCTGCACCGCCGGCAGCACGACCACCACGATGTACATGCCGCAGCCGCCGATGGTCGCGAGCGCAAGGCTCACCCAGAGCCGGAACCAGGCGTAGCGCGAATCGGCCTCGGTCTGCATCGGCGCGCCGCGCCTCACCACATGTCGCGCAGCTGCAGCGCGACGTCGAGCGCCGGCGCCGCGACTGGTCCGGCGGCGGCCGGTCCGGCAGCGGCTTGCCCCGCCGTTGACTCCTGCGAACCGGCCGGCGACGCGCCCGCGCGATCGAGGCACGCGAGCACCGCGTCGTCGAGAAAGCGGCTGCGCGCGCCGTGGACGTAGCCGTCGCCATGGCGCGGCTGCCGGGTCACGTGGTAGCGCTGCGGCTCGACCAGGTACAGCGCGTCGCGCGCGCGCGTGAGCGCGACGTAGAGCAGGCGGCGCTCCTCGTCGATCGACTCGGCGCGGCCGGTCGCGTACTCGTTCGGGAAGTTGCCGTCGCTCACGCCGATCACGTAGACCGCGTCCCACTCCTGTCCCTTGGCCGAGTGGACCGTCGACAGGATCAGGTAGTCCTCGTCGAGCAGCGGCTCGCCGGCGAGGTCGCCGGTCGCCTGCGGCGGGTCCAGCGTGAGCTCGGTGAGGAAGCGCTCGCGGGTGCCGAACTGCGCGGCGATCGCGCGCAGCGCGTCGAGGTCGGCCGCGCGCACGGCGGCGTCGTCGTGGCGCCGCTCCAGCACCGGCCGGTACCAGGCGAGCAGCGGATCGAGTTGCGCCGGCCAGCGCGCGTCAGGATCCAGCAGCAGCGACATCAGGGCGGCGAAGCCGCGCCACTCTTCGCGCGCGCTCGCGGGCGGATCGAACGCGCGCAACGCTTCGTCCAGTCGCGGCGGCGCGCCCGGCACGCCCGCCGCGTCGACGCAGCGCTGCGCCGTCGCCGGCCCGACGCCGTTCATCAGCTGCAGCGCGCGAAAGCCCGCGATGCCGTTGCGCGGGTTCTCGGCCCAGCGCAGCACCGCCAGCACGTCCTTCAAGTGCGCAGCCTCGAGGAACTTCAGCCCGCCGTGCTTGACGAACGGGATGTTGCGCCGGACCAGCTCGATCTCCAGCGCGGCGCTGTGGTGCGCGCTGCGAAACAGCACCGCCTGGCGCTTCAGCGCGACTGCGGCTTCGCGATGCCGCAGCACCGTGTCGATCACCCAGTCGGCCTGCGCGCGCTCGTCGAGCAGCGTCACCAGTTGCGGGCGCGCGCCGCCGCCGCGCTGCGCGCGCAGCGTCTTCGGATGCTGGCGCCGCGCCTGCGCGATCAGCGCGTTGGCGGCGTCGAGCACCGGCTGCACCGAACGGTAGTTGAGCTCGAGCGTCACGCGCCGCGCCGGCGGCTCGAACCGTTCCGGGAAGTCGAGGATGTTCGCGACGTCGGCGGCGCGGAACGCGTAGATCGACTGCGCGTCGTCGCCGACCACCGTCAGGCCGCGGCCGTCGGGCTTGAGCGCGAGCAGGATCTGCGCCTGCAGCGCGTTGGTGTCCTGGTACTCGTCGACCAGCACGTGATCGAAGCGCGCGCCGAGCCGCGCGGCGAGCGCCGCGTCGCCCATCGCCGCGTGCCACCACAGCAGCAGGTCGTCGTAGTCGAGCACGCGATTGGCCTGCTTGCGCTCGACGTAGCGCCGGAACAGCGCCGCCAGCTCGTCGCGCCAGTCGGCGCACCACGGAAACTCGTCTTCGAGCACGCGCTCGAGCGGTCGTCCGCTGTTGACGCGTTGCGAGTAGATCGCCAGGCAGGTGTCCTTGCGCGGAAAGCGCTTGCGCGTCGCCGAGAAGCCGAGCTCGTGGCGCAGCACGTCGACCAGGTCGGCCGCGTCGCCGCGGTCGAGGATGCCGAACGCCGGATCGAGGCCGACGGCGTGCGCGTGCTCGCGCAGCAGCCGGGCGCCGATCGAATGGAAGGTGCCGGCCCACGGCAGCCTCGCCGCGCCGCCGGCGCACCCGGTCGCCCGCGCGAGGGCCCGCTGCGCGCGGCGCGCCATCTCGGCCGCCGCGCGCCGGCTGAACGTCAGCAGCAGGATGCGCGCCGGATCGACGCCCTGCGCCACCAGGTAGGCGACGCGGTGCGCCAGCGTCGCGGTCTTGCCGGTGCCGGCGCCGGCGATCACCAGCAGCGGCCCGCAGGCGAAGCGCCCGGCGTCGTCGCGCGCCCCGAACGCGGCGGCGTCGCGCTGCGCCGGATTGAGGCCCTCCAGCAGGTCGGGCCGGGTCGCCGCGCCGGCGCCCGGCGCCGTCGCCGACGCGCGCGCAGGCGCCGGGGCCGATGCGGACGCAGGAACGGAAGCAGCAGCGAAGTCGACCGTCATTCCCGCAGTCTAGTGGAAGGCTGGACATCCACCCGGCTCCGGCGCCCGAGGAGCCGCCGTCCGCGCCGCCGTTGCGGCATCATGGCGGTTTGCCCCGCGCGAGGATCCGCCATGTCCGTGTCGATGTACGAAGCCAGTGTCCCGGTCTACACGCAGATGCTCGGGGCGCTCGACCGCGTCCTGGCGAAAGCCGAGGCCTTCGCCGAGGCGCGCCGGTTCGACAGCAAGGTCCTGGTGCAGGCGCGCCTGTTCCCGGACATGCTGCCGCTCGCCTCGCAGGTGCGCATCGCGTGCGACGCCGCGAAGTACGGCGTCGCGCGCATCGCCGGCGTCGAGGCGCAGGCGCCAAAGTTCGACGACGGCGAGCAGACGCTGGGCGAACTGCGCGAGCGCATCTCGAAGACGCTCGCCTACATCGGCAGCGTGCCGCGCGAAGCAATCGACGGGCAGGAGGAGCGCGACGTCGTCGTGCCGCTGCGCGAACGCAGGCTCGAGTTCAAGGCGCGCGCCTTCCTGCTGCAGTGGTCGCTGCCCAACTTCTTCTTCCATGTGACGACCGCGTACAACCTGCTGCGGCACAACGGCGTCGAGATCGGCAAGTCCGACTACCTCGGCCGCGCCTGAGGCGCGCCGCGTTCCGCCGACGCCGTCAGCGACCAGCGCGCGCCCTCGTCCCGCCGCAGCACGCGGGCCAGCCACGGCAGCGCGCCGCGCAGCGCCGCCTCGAGCGTCCACGGCGGGTTGACCACGAACACTCCGCTGCCGTGCAGCCCGAGGCCGTCGGCCGCCGGCGCGCGCACCGCGAGCGTCGCGTGCAGCCAGCGCGCGCCCGGCAGGCGCTCGAGGCGGCGCGCCAGTTCCGCCGGCTCGGGGCGGCGGACCTGCGGGTACCAGACCACGTAGCAGCCGGTCGCGAACCGGTCGAGCGCGTCGCGCAAGGTGGCGAGCACGCGCGCGTAGTCGCGCTTGTCCTCGTACGACGGATCGACCAGGACGAGCGCGCGGCGCGGCGGCGGCGGCAGCATCGACTTCAGCCCCGCGAAGCCGTCGCCGGCCAGCACGATCGTGCGCCGCGTCGCTTCGCGCCCCGCCGCCGCCACGTTGGCGGCGAGCGCCTTGCTCTCGTTCGGGTGCATCTCGAACAGCCTGAGCCGGTCCCCGGCGCGCAGCAGGCCGAGCGCGATGAACGGCGAACCCGGGTAGTGGCGCAGCCGTCCGTCCGGGTTCAGCACGCGCACCGTGTCGAGGTAATCGGCCACCGCAGGCGGCGCGTCGTCGTGCCCCCACAGGCGCGCGATCCCGTCGGCGAACTCGGCGCGCTTGCCCGCCCACTCGCTCTCGAGCGAGTACAGGCCCGCTCCGGCATGGGTGTCGATCACCCAGAACGGCGTGTCCTTCTGCAGCAGGTGGCGCAGCAGCTGGACCACGACGACGTGCTTGAG
>JANJTK010000252.1 GCA_024711155.1 Burkholderiaceae bacterium | reverse complement strand
AAAGTTCAACGCCTTGTCCAAACCGTTGCCCTATCAAGAATTTAACCGGAGCAGCGGGAACATCCCCCTGCCGCCGGTCACGCCCGTGACGACGTTCTCGTTGATATGTGGATTTGACGGGGATGAAACAACCTCGGGATGATAGCGGCCTTATCCATACGTGAACGGATGGTCCCTGCATGGCCGCGAACTTCGATGGGCTGCGATTCAGTCACTGGCAGACCGAGCTGCGTGCCGACGGCATCGTCGTGCTGGCCTTCGACCGCCAGGGCGCCAGCGTCAACGCGTTCTCGCAGGACGTGCTGATCGAACTGGCCGACATCCTGGAACGCCTGTCCATCGATCCGCCCAAGGGCGTGGTGCTGCGCTCGGCCAAGGCCAGCGGCTTCATCGCCGGCGCGGATCTGAAGGAATTCCAGGAGTTCGACCGCAAGGGCACCGTCAACGATGCGATCCGCCGCGGCCAGGCCGTGTTCCAGAAGCTGGCCGAGCTGCCCTGCCCCACCGTGGCCGCGATCCACGGCTTCTGCATGGGAGGCGGCACCGAGATCTCGCTGGCCTGCGACTACCGCGTGGCCAGCAGCGATCCGTCCACCCGCATCGGCCTGCCTGAAGTGAAGCTGGGCATCTTCCCCGGCTGGGGTGGCAGCGCCCGCCTGCCGCGCCTGGTGGGCGCACCGAAGGCGATGGACATGATGCTCACCGGCCGCACCCTCTCGGCCAGCGCCGCGCGCGCGATGGGCCTGGTCGACAAGGTGGTGGAACCGGCCGTGCTGCTGGACACCGCCGTGGGCCTCATCCAGAGCGGCGTGCAACGTCCCTTCCAGCAGCGCTTCCTGGGCTGGATCAGCAACACCTGGATCGCCCGCAGGATCCTCGCGCCGCAGATGACCAAGCAGGTCGCGCGCAAGGCCCCCCGCGCGCATTACCCCGCCCCCTATGCGCTCATCAACACCTGGCTGCAGTCCGGTGGCAAGGGCATCCAGGGCCGCCTGGACGCCGAACGCAAGGCGGTGGTCAAGCTGGCGTCCACCCCGACCGCGCGCAACCTGATCCGCATCTTCTTCCTCACCGAACGCCTCAAGGGCCTGGGCGGGAAGGACCACGGCATCGCCCACGTGCACGTCGTCGGCGCCGGCGTGATGGGCGGCGACATCGCGGCGTGGTCGGCCTACA
>JANJTK010000243.1 GCA_024711155.1 Burkholderiaceae bacterium | reverse complement strand
GACGGCGCGCGCGGGTGCAGCTCGAGCCACTGCGGCAGCGCCTCGTCGATCGCTTACGCGATCGGCGGACGCGGCCCCAGCGCGCGCTCGTCGCAGGCGAAGCTCAGCCCGCGCAGCCAGGCCTCGCCGGTCAGATACGCGGCGGGCAGGCGCGAGCCGACGCGGCGCTCGACCAGCCCGATCGCCGCCTCGCGCTCGGCGCGCGCGAGCCGCGCGTCCAGCCACGGCTCGAGCGGCTCGGGCGGAAGGTGCAGTGCCCACAGCAGCAGCGCCACCGCCTCGTCCCACGCGTTGCCGTTGCCATGGCCGTAGGCGAGGCCGGCCTGCTCGAAGCGCGAGACCGCGTAGCGCAGCAGGTCGCGCAGCGTGCGCAACTCGCGCGCGGCGTCCCGGGGCTGCGCCAGCCGGCGCTCGAAGCGTTCGCTCATCGGCGCAGCAGCGCCGCGATCGTGCGCCGGTAGACGTTCTTCAGCGGTTCGAGCTCGACCAGCGCGACGTGCTCGTCGACCTTGTGGATGCTCGCGCCGGTGGGGCCGAACTCGATCACCTGCGGGCAGATGCGCGCGATGAAGCGCCCGTCGGAGGTGCCGCCGGTGGTCGAGAGCTCGGGCTCGACGCCGGCCTCGGCGCGGATCGCCGCGCCGAGCGCCTCGGACAGCGCGCCGCGCGCGGTGAGGAACGGCAGTCCCGACAGCGACCACTCGAGCGTGTAGTCGAGCGCGTGCGCGTCGAGGATCGCCGCGACCCGGCGCTGCAGGTCCTGCGGCGTGCTGGCGGTCGAGAAGCGGAAGTTGAAGTCGAGGACCGCCCGGCCCGGGATCACGTTCGAGGCCCCCGCGCCGGCCTGGATCGACGAAGCCTGCCAGGACGTGGGCGGGAAGTATTCGTTGCCACGGTCCCACTCGGTGGCGACGAGCTCCGCCAGCGCCGGGGCGAGCCGGTGGATCGGGTTGAGCGCCAGCTGCGGGTAGGCGATGTGGCCCTGCACGCCGGCCACGACCAGGCGCCCGGACAGCGAACCGCGCCGGCCGTTCTTCATCGTGTCGCCGAGGCGCTCGACCGAGGTCGGCTCGCCGACGATGCAGAAGTCGATCGTCTCGCCGCGCGCTTCGAGCCTCTCGACCACCTTGACGGTGCCGTCGGTCGCCGGCCCTTCCTCGTCCGAGGTCAGCAGCAGCGCGATGCGGCCCGCGTAGTCGCCGCCGGCCTCGAGCAGTTCCTCGACCGCGACGACGAAGGCGGCGATCGAGCTCTTCATGTCGGCGGCGCCGCGGCCGTAGAGCCGGCCGTCGCGCACCGTCGGCACGAACGGATCGCTGCGCCATTGGTCAGCCGGCGCCGCCGGCACGACGTCGGTGTGCCCGGCGAAGGCCAGCGTCGGTCCGGGGACCTCGCCCGGCCGCACCGCCCACAGGTTCGTGACGCCGTGGCTCTCGATCGTCTCGCACACGAAACCCAGCGGCCGCAGCCGCTCGGCGAGCAGCCGCTGGCACCCGTGGTCGTCCGGGGTGACCGAGCGCAGCCTGATCAGCGCCTCGGCGAGCGCGCGTACGCGGCTCATGCGCGCGGCGCGGCGCCGGCGTCGCCGGCCGGGTCGAAGACGCTGGCGTAGAGCGCCTCGGAGAAGCCGACGACGATGCGGTCGCCTGCCTGAAGCACCGGCCGCTTGACCAGCGTCGGGTCGGACAGCATCAGCTCGGCCGCACTGGTGCGGTCGGTGACGGCGCGGCGCTGCTCCGGCGCGAGCTTGCGCCACGCGAGCCCGCGCCGGTTGATCAGCGAGTCCCACGGCACCCGCGCGAGCCAGGTGGCGAGCAGGGCGGCGTCGAGGCCCTCGGCCCGGAAGTCGTGGAAGCGGCAGGCGATGCCGCCGCGCCGCAGCCAGGCACGCGCCTTGCGAACCTGCTCGCAGTTCTCGATGCCGAAGAGGACGATTTCGCTCAACGCGGTGCGGTCCCTAGATGTTGAGCAGGAATTCGGAGAAGCTGGTGGCGGCACGCGGGTCGGCGCCGCCCGCGGCGGGCTGCAGCGGCTGCCCGAGGGCGGCCGAGGCCATCGCCGGCGTGACGAGCTGCCCGGCGGTGGGGGCCGGACCACCGGTCGCGGCCGCCGGCGCCTCGGGCGCGTTCTCCAGCATCCACAACAGGTCGGTCGGCGAATCGGCGTGGGCGATCGCGTCCTCCTTCGAGATGCGGTGCGCGCGCACCAGTTGCACCAGCGAATGGTCGAAGGTGCAGGAACCGGCTGCGAGGCTGCGGTTCATTGCGTCCTTCACCTCGGGCAGGCGGCCCTGGTCGATCAACTCGGCGATGTGGCGCGTGTTCAGCAGCAGTTCCACCGCGGGCACCCGCTGCCCGTCGATCGCGCGCACCAACCGCTGCGAGACCACCGCGCGCAGCGTCGCGGCCAGGTCGGCGAGCAGCACCGGCCGGTTGTCGAGCGGGTAGAAGCTCACGATCCGGTTGAGCGCGTGGTGCGCGCTGTTCGCGTGCAGCGTCGCGAGCACCAGGTGGCCGGATTGCGCGTACCCGATCGCGTTCGACATCGTCGCGGTGTCGCGGATCTCGCCGATCAGGATGCAGTCGGGCGCCTGGCGCATGGCATTCTTCAGCGCGATCTCGAGCGAATGGGTGTCGGTGCCGATCTGGCGCTGGCAGACGATCGAGCGCTTGCTGCGGAACATGAACTCGATCGGATCCTCGAGCGTGAGGATGTGGCCGGTGCGGTTCTCGTTGCGGTGCTCGATCATCGACGCCAGCGTCGTCGACTTGCCCGATCCGGTCGCGCCCACCACGAGCACCAGCCCGCGCTTCTCGAGCACCAGTTCCCCGAGGATCGGCGGCAGCTGCAGCGACGCGAGGGTGGGAATCTCGTGCGGGATGAAGCGGATCACGCAGGCCGGCGAGCCGCGCTGGCTGAACACGTTGACGCGGAAACTGCCGACGCCGCGCACCCCGTAGGCGAGGTTGAGCTCGCGGTTGCGCTCGAACGTTGCCCAGTCGTCGTCGCCGACGATCTCGCGCGCCAGCGCGACGACCTGCTCGGTCGCGAGGCGCTGCGCGTTGACCGGCAGCATGGCGCCGTTGACCTTCATCTGGACGGGCGCGCCGGGCGCGAGGAACAGGTCCGACGCGTTGCGTTCCGCCATCAGCCGCAACAACCGCTCCATCACCATCGGGTGCTCCTTGCGGGCTCGCGCCGCGCGTGGTGCCGGCGTTGCGGCGGTGGGCGGAAGGTCATGCCGTCAGTCGCCGCGCAGCAGTTCGTTGATGCCGGTCTTGGCGCGGGTCTGGGCGTCGACGCGCTTGACGATCACGGCACAGTAGAGGCTGACCTTGCCGTCGGCCGACGGCAGCGAGCCGGGCACGACGACCGACCCCGCGGGAACGCGCCCGTACAGGATCTCGCCCGACTCGCGGTCGTAGATCTTCGTGCTCTGCCCGATGTAGACACCCATCGACAGCACCGAGTTCTCCTCGACGATCACCCCTTCGACGACCTCCGAGCGCGCTCCGATGAAGCAGTTGTCCTCGATGATCGTCGGATTCGCCTGCAACGGCTCCAGCACGCCGCCGATGCCGACGCCGCCCGACAGGTGGACGTTGCGGCCGATCTGCGCGCACGAGCCGACCGTGGCCCAGGTGTCGACCATCGTCCCCTCGTCGACCCTGGCCCCGATGTTCACGTACGAGGGCATCAGCACCACGTTGCGGGCGATGTAAGCGCCGCGCCGGGCGACGGCCGGCGGCACGACGCGAAAGCCGGCCGCCTGGAAGTCGGCAGCCTGCCAGCCGTCGAACTTGGTCGGCACCTTGTCGAAGAACTGCAGTGGCCCGCTGCCCGTCGGCGCGTTGTCCTCGAGCCGGAACGACAACAGGACCGCCTTCTTGATCCACTGGTGCACGACCCAGTCGCCGCCGGACTTCTCGGCCACTCGCCGGGTGCCGGCGTCGAGTTCGGCGATCACCGCGGCGACGGCCTCGCGCACTTCCGCGGGGGCGCTCCTGGGCGACAGTTCGGTGCGGCGTTCCCACGCCTGGTCGATGGTCTGCTGCAATTGGGTCATCGGAAAGCCGTCGTCACTGTGAGAGGAAGCGCTCGATGCGGCCGGCAGCTTCGACGCAACGCTCGAGCGTGTCGACCAGGGCGATGCGCACGAACCCGCGCCCCGGGTTGCGGCCGTCGCTGGCGCGGGCCAGGTAGCTGCCGGGCAGCACGAGGACATTATATTGGGCGAACAGTCCGCGGCAGAACGCCTCGTCGTCGCCGTCCGGCACGCGCGCCCACAGATAGAACCCGGCCTGCGGCCGGGCGGTCTCGAGCACCCGCGCCACGGTCGGGGTGACGGCGTCGAACTTGGCGCGGTACTGCGCGCGGTTGTTCGCCACATGCGTCTCGTCGCTCCAGGCCGCGATCGACGCAGCCTGCACCGGCGGGCTCATCGCGCACCCGTGGTAGGTGCGATAGCGCAGGAAGCGCGCGAGGATCGCCGCGTCGCCGGCGGCGAAACCCGATCGCAGCCCGGGCACGTTGGAGCGCTTGGACAGGCTCGAGAACACGACCAACCGGCGCCAGTCGCGCCGGCCGAGGCGCTGGGCCGCCTCCAGCGCGCCCAGCGGCGGGGCACCGTCGTCGAAGTGGATCTCGGAGTAGCACTCGTCGGCGGCGATGACGAAGCCGTGGCGGTCGGACAACTCGAACAGCCGTTGCCAGTCTTCCAGCGGCATCACCGAGCCGGTCGGGTTGGCGGGCGAGCAGGCGTAGAGCAGCCGCGTGCGTTGCCAGACCGATTCGGGCACCGAGGCCCAGTCGCAGCGAAAGCCGTTCTGCGGCGACTGCTCGACGAAGTGCGGCTGCGCGCCCGCGAGCAGCGCGGCCCCCTCGTAGATCTGGTAGAAGGGATTCGGGCAGACGACCCGGGCGTCGGCGGCTGGATCGAGCACGGCCTGCGCAAACGAGAACAGCGCCTCGCGCGAGCCGTTGACCGGCAGCACCTCGGTGTCGGGGTCGATTGCGTCGAGGGCGTAGCGTCGTCGCAGCCACGCGGCGATCGCCTCGCGCAAGGCCGGGCTGCCGGCCGTCGCCGGGTAGCTGGCGAGGCCGTCGAGGTGCTCGACGAGCGCTTCGCGCACCAGCGCCGGGGTCGCGTGCTTCGGCTCGCCGATCGAGAGATTCAGCGCCGAGAACTCGCGCGGCGGTTGCGCGCCCGCCAGCAGGCCGCGCAGACGCTCGAACGGGTAGGGCTGGAGTTTTTCGAGAAGTGGGTTCAAGAATCTACCGCAATCTGTTGTTTTACAACAATATTGTGCTTGGTCAGCCGCGAGTGCTCGGCTGGCTGGGAAAGGCGTCGAGCTCGACCCGCGGGGCCGGTTTCCAGCCCTTCTTGCGGTGTTCGGCCACGACGGTGGTGAAGATGCCGCCGCGCACGAACCAGCGCGCGGTCAGGCGCATGAACCGGGGCGTGGTCGCGGCCACGAGTTCGTCCAGGATGCAGTTGGTCACCGCCTCGTGGAAGACGCCCTCGTCGCGAAAGCTCCACATGTAGAGCTTGAGCGCCTTCAGCTCGAGGTTGCGCCGATCGGGGACGTAGTCGATCGCCAGGTTCGCGAAGTCGGGCTGGCCGGTCAGAGGGCACAGGCAGGTGAATTCGGGCACCTCGATGTGGACCCGGTAGTCGCGCTCGGGCGACGGATTGGCGAAGGTCTCGAGCTTCCGGGAAGGTCTGGACGGCATGATCGGGGTCGGTGGCGGGCGGCGCGCCCGTCCGCGGGCGCGCACGCACCCGGGAGGCGGCGGGGCGGGTGATATTATACGGAGCGACAAGAGCCGCTCCGCGCGGCTCTTGCGTTTTGCCGGGCGGGCACGCGCGGTCCGCGCCGGCGTCGACGATTGCCGCAGGGATGGATTGCCGCAGGGATTCCCGGTGCGACTGAAACAGATCAAGCTGGCCGGCTTCAAGTCGTTCGTCGAGCCGACCTCATTCGAAGTGCCCGGGCAACTGGTCGGGGTCGTCGGACCGAACGGCTGCGGCAAGTCGAACATCATCGACGCCGTGCGCTGGGTGCTGGGGGAGTCCAAGGCCTCCGAGCTGCGCGGCGAGTCGATGCAGGACGTGATCTTCAGCGGATCGTCCGAGCGCAAGCCGGCCGCCCGCGCATCGGTCGAGCTGGTGTTCGACAACTCGCTCGGGCGCATCGCGGGCCACTGGAGCCAGTACGCCGAGATCTCGGTGCGGCGCGTGCTCACGCGCGACGGCCAGTCGACGTACTTCATCAACCACCAGGCGGTGCGGCGGCGGGACGTGCACGACATGTTCCTCGGCACCGGGCTCGGGCCGCGCGCGTACGCGATCATCGGGCAGGGGATGATTTCGCGCATCATCGAGGCGCGTCCCGAGGACCTGCGCGTGTTCCTCGAGGAGGCAGCCGGCGTCTCGCGCTACAAGGAGCGGCGCCGCGAAACCGAGAACCGGCTCGCCGACACGCGCGAGAACCTGACCCGCGTCGAAGACATCCTGCGCGAGCTCGACGCGCAGGTCGAGAAGCTCGAGCGCCAGGCCGAGGTCGCGCAGCGCTATCGCGACCTCGAGGCCGAGCGCGTGCGCAAGCAGCGCATGCTGTGGCTGCTGCGGCGCGACGAGGCGCAGGCCGAGGAGGCGCGGGTGGCGCGCCTGGCGGCGGAAGCGGCCACCGCGCTCGAGGCGCAGCTCGCGCAGCAGCGCTCGATCGAGACCGCTCTCGAGACCGTGCGCGCGACCCACTACGAGGCCGGCGACGCGATGCACGCGGCGCAGGCGCGCTACTACGAGGGCAACGCCGACGTCAGCCGCATCGAGTCCGACATCCGCATCGTCGCCGAGACCCAGGGCCAGCTGCGCGAGCGGCTCGACAGCGTCGAGCAGCAGGCGCGCCGCGCGCAGGAGCAGCAGGACCACGCGCGCCGCGACCGCGCCGGCGCCGAGGAACGGCTCGCCGGCGCGCGCGAGCGCGCCGACGAGCTGGCCGCGCAGGTCGCCGCGCACGTCGACGAATTGCCGGCGCTCGAGGCGGCGGCGCGCGAGGCGCGAGCGCGGGTCGACGAAGCGCGCTCCGGGGTGGGGCAGACCCGCCAGGCGATCGAGCTGTGCGCGCTGCACGAGCGCAAGGCCGCCGAGACGCGCGACGCAGCCGCGCGCAGGCGCGAGCGGCTGCAGGCCGAGGCCGGCGAGCTGAAGGAATTCCGGCCACAGGATCTCGCCGACGCGCTCGACGCGCTCGCGGCCGCCGAGGCCTCCGATCGCGCGACCACCGAGCGGCTCGGTGCGGTCGAGGCGAGCTGGAGCGAACTCGACGCGCAGCGACAGCCGGCGCAACAGGCGCTGCGCGAGGCCGAGGCCCGGCTCGCGCGGGTCGAGGCGCGCCTGGCCGCGCTGCGGCAGATGCAGGAGCGCGTCGAGAGCCAGGCGAAGGTGCAGCCGTGGCTCGCGCGGCACGGACTGGACCGCCTGGCTCGGCTCTACCAGAAGCTGCAGATCGACGACGGCTGGGAGAACGCGATCGAGTCGGTGCTGCGCGAGCGCGTCAACGCGGTCGAGGTCGGGCGGCTCGAGAACGTGGCGGGGCTCGTGGGCGACGCGCCGCCGTCGAAGGTCGGGTTCTTCGCGCCGGTCCCGGCGCCGCAGGGTGCGCAAGCCGCGCCGGGGCTGCGTCCGCTGCTCGAGGTCGTGCGCAGCAGCGAGGCCGGCGTGCAGTCGTTGCTGGCCGAGTGGCTCGCCGGCTGCTACGCCGCCGACTCGCTCGAGGCGGCGATGGCGCAACGCGCGCTGCTGCCCCCGGGCGGGCAGTTCGTGGTCGCGGCCGGGCACCTGGTCGGGCGCCAGTCGGTGCTGATGTACGCGGCCGACTCCGAGCAGGAAGGCGTGCTCGCGCGCCGCCACGAGATGGACAACCTGACGCGTGAGCAGCGCGCGCAGCGCTTGATGGTCGACGAGGCGCGCGCGCATGCGACGCGCGTCGAGTCCGGGGCGTCGGCGCAGCTCGCGTCGCTGATGGCGCTGCGCGACGAGCACAGCCGCGCGCTGAAGACGATGGCCGCGCGCCGGCTGGAGGCGCAGCGGCTCGAGCAGGAGCGCGCGCGCGTCGCCGAGAGCCGCGAGCGGATCGATGCCGACCTCGCCGAGCTGGCTGCGCAGATCGCCGGCTCCGAGCGCACGATCGACGAAGAGCGCGCCCGCTTCGAGCAGCTCGACGGCGAGCTGGGCGAGCGGCAGCAGCGCACCGAGGAACTGCGCGCCGCGCTCGAGCTCGGCGAGCGCAATCTGGTCGCGCGGCGCGACGCGCTGCGCCAGCAGGAGCGGGAGGCGCAGGAGGCGTCGTTCTCGGTGCGCGCGATCGAGAGCGAGATCGAGCGGCTCGAGGCGCTGCTCGCGCAGGGACAGGCGCTCGCCGAACAGGCCGCGGCCGAGCGTGCCGGCCTGCTCGAGAAACTCGGGCAGCTGTCGGATGCGGCCGCGCGGCAGGCCCTGCAGGACGCGCTCGCCGCGCGCGCAGCGGCCGAGCAGGCGCTGGCCGCGGCTCGCCAGCGGCTCGACGAGCTCACGCAGGACCTGCGCCAGCGCGAGGAGCAGCGGCTGGTCGCCGAGCGCGCGCAGGAGCCGCTGCGCCAGCAACTGACCGACCTGCAGATCCGCGAGCAGGCGGCCAGGATGAACGCCGAGCAGTTCGCCGAGCAACTCGCCGCCGACCAGGTCGACGACGACGGCATCGCGGCGCTGCGCGCGGCGTTTCCCGAACCGCCGCGCCCGTCGTGGCTGCAAGGCGAGCTCACGCGCCTCGGAAACCAGGTTTCCGCGCTCGGGCCGGTCAATCTCGCGGCGCTCGACGAGCTCGAGCAGGCGCGTGAGCGCAAGGACTTCCTCGATGGGCAGTCGGCCGACCTGAACGAGGCGATCGCAACGCTGCAGGACGCAATCCGGCGCATCGACCGCGAGACGCGCGAACTGCTGCAGGACACCTACGACACCGTCAACCGGCACTTCGGCCAGCTCTTTCCGCAGCTCTTCGGCGGCGGCGAGGCGCGCCTGATCCTGACCGGCGACGAGATCCTCGACGCCGGCATCCAGGTCATGGCGCAGCCGCCCGGCAAGCGCAACACCAGCATCCACCTGCTGTCCGGGGGCGAGAAGGCGCTGACCGCGATCGCGCTCGTGTTCGCGCTGTTCCAGCTCAATCCGGCCCCGTTCTGTCTGCTCGACGAGGTCGACGCGCCGCTCGACGACGCCAACACCGAGCGGTACTGCGACATGGTGCGGCGGATGTCCGACCAGACGCAGTTCCTGTTCATCACGCACAACAAGATCGCGATGGAACTGGCGCACCAGCTGATCGGAGTCACGATGCAGGAACGAGGCGTGTCGCGCATCGTCGCGGTCGACCTCGAGGCCGCGGCGCGGATGGCGGAGGCCGCGTGATGAGCAGCCTCGCCGTCAGCCTGCTGCTGCTGGTCGTCCTGGCCGTCGCCATCGCCGTCGTCTACAACCTGCGCCAGGCGCGGCCGCAGCGGCGCTGGCGGGAAGCGCTGCGAACCGGCTCGGCTGCGACGACGGCCGGTTCGGCGGCGAGCGCCGCGGAAGCGGCGCCGGGCGCGCAGCCGCGCGGGGAGCCCCGGCTCGACGCGCGCGACGCGCGCGACGGGGAAGGCGGCGACGGCAGGGACGACGCTGCGGATCTGGACGAGGATCTCTACGGCGCGGCGCCGGAGGGCGCGCGCGACGGTCTTGCGCGCGGCGCCGTCGAAGGCGATGCCGACGAACCGGGCGGCGACGGGCAACCCGGTGTTGCGCCGCCGGCGGCGGGCGAGGACGCGGACGCCATCGCGCCGGCGCGCGACGGCGCGCTTCAGCCGGCTCTTTCGCCGGTCTACGACTGCGTGGTCGCGCTGGAATTGCCGCAGCCGCTGCCCGGTGCGCGGCTGCTCGCGCTGGTCCAGCGTTTCCGGCGCGCCGGCGGCAAGCCGGTGGCGGCCGACGGACTGGCGGTCGATGCCGGGCCCGACGACTGGACGGTGCTCGCGGCGGCACGCCCGTACCGCGCACTGCGCATCGGCGTGCTGATGGCGAACCGGCACGGTGCGCTCAACGCGATGGAGTTCTCCGAGTTCGCTGCCGGCGTCCAGGAGATCGCCGAGGCGCTCGCCGTGCTCGCCGACCTGCCCGACATGGCCAGGGTGCTCGCGCGCGCGCGCGAGATCGACACGGACTGCGCGCAGCTCGACGCGCAGGTCGGCGTCAACGTCGAGGCGCCCGACGCGCTCGGCCCCGCGCAGCTGGCTGCGCTCGCGCCCGGGATGTCGGTGGTCGAGCGCGGCAGCGACCGCTACGCGCGCCTCGGGCCCAATGGCGAGTTGCTGTTCTCGGTGGCTCTGGGCGACGTGCCGGGCCGGCTCACGTTCCTGCTCGACGTGCCGCGCGCGCCGGCGGCGAGCGGCTCGTGGGAGCGCATGGTCGAGACCGCGCGCGCGTGTGCGCTGCGCCTCGGGGGGCGACTGGTCGACGACGGCGGCAAGCCGCTCGCGGACGCGGCACTGGCGCAGATCGGCCGCCAGGTGGCGCAGCGCCAGGAGAAGCTCGAGGAGGCCGGGCTGGCTGCGGGTTCGCCGCTCGCGCTGCGAGTCTTCAACTGAGCGCCGCGCCGGCGCCGCGCGCTGCCGTGGAATCCGCGCACCAACGGGCCGAGACCCTGCGCGCGCTGCTTGCGCGCTACGACTACGAGTACTACGTGCTCGACGCGCCGAGCGTTCCGGATGCCGAGTACGACCGTCTGTTCCGCGAACTCGACGCCCTCGAGCGCGCCGAGCCGGCGCTGGCGTCGCCCGACTCGCCGACCCGACGGGTCGGCGGCGCGCCGTCGGGCGCCTTTGCGCAGGTTCGGCACCCCGTGCCGATGCTGTCGCTGAGCAACGCCTTCGACGACGACGAGGTGCTGGCCGTCGCCCGGCGGGTGCGCGAGCGGCTCGTCGAGGACGGCCTGGCGCAGATCGAGCTGCGCTACTGCGCCGAACTCAAGTACGACGGCGTCGCGGTGAGCCTGCGCTACGAGCGCGGAGCGTTCGTGCGCGGCGCCACCCGCGGCGACGGCGCGACCGGCGAGGACGTGACGGCGAACCTGCGCACGGTGCGCGCGATCCCGCTGCGGCTGCGCGGCGTCGAGCCGGAGGTGCTCGAGGTGCGCGGCGAGGTCCTGATGTTCCGGCGCGACTTCGAACGGCTCAACGAGCGTCAGCGCGCGGCCGGCGAGAAGGAGTTCGTGAACCCGCGCAACGCCGCCGCCGGCAGCCTGCGACAGCTCGATCCGGCGCTCACGGCCGCGCGCCCGCTGCGCTTTTTCGCGTACGGCGTCGGCGCGGCCGCGGCCACCGCGCTGCCGGCCACGCACTCGGGCCTGCTCGACTGGCTCGCGGGCGCGGGCCTGCCGGTGGGGCCCGAGCGGACGGTCGCCAACGGCCCCCAGGAGCTGCTCGCGTTCTACCGGCGCATGCAGGCGAGGCGCGCGCAGCTCGCTTACGACATCGACGGCGTCGTCTACAAGGTCGACCGGCGCGACTGGCACGACGCGATCGGCTTCGTCGCGCGCGCACCGCGCTTTGCGATCGCGCACAAGTTCCCGGCCGAGGAGGCGCTCACCGAGTTGCTCGACATCGAGATCCAGGTCGGACGCACCGGCAAGCTCACTCCGGTCGCGCGGTTGCGCCCGGTGTTCGTCGGCGGGGTCACCGTCGCCAGCGCGACGCTGCACAACGAAGACGAGATCGCGCGCAAGGGGCTCCTGATCGGCGACACCGTCGTCGTGCGGCGCGCTGGCGACGTGATTCCCGAGATCGTGCGTGCGCTGCCAGAGCGGCGCGGCGAGCCGCCGCCGCGGCGCGCGTTCGCGATGCCGAGCGCCTGTCCGGTGTGCGGCTCGGCGGTGGCGCGCGAAGACGGCGAAGCCGACTGGCGCTGCGTCGGCGGGCTGTACTGCGCGGCGCAGCGCAAGCAGGCGCTGCTGCATTTCGCGCAGCGTCGCGCGATGGACATCGACGGACTCGGCGAGAAGCTGGTCGACCAGCTGGTCGACGAAGGGCTGGTGCGCACGCCGGCCGACCTGTACCGCCTCGACGTCGCCACCCTGGCGGCGCTCGAGCGAATGGGCGGGAAGTCGGCCGCGAACCTGGTCGAGGCGATCGGGCGCTCGAAGCGCGCCAGCTTTGCGCGCTTCCTGTTCGCGCTTGGCATCCGCCACGTCGGCGAGGAAGTCGCGCGCGTCCTGGCGCAACGCTATCGCGATCCGGAGTCGCTGATGGCCGAGGACTGGGATGCGCTCGCCGCATCGAAGGCGGCGCTGCAGAAGGAGAACGCGCAGCGTCGCGCGCGCGGCGAGGCGCCGCGTCCGGTGCCGCTGGAAGGCATCGGGCCGGAGATCGTCGCCAGTTTGCGCCGCTTCTTCGGCGAGCCGCACAATCGCGAAGTGCTCGCGGCGCTGCGCGCGGCCGGCATCGAGTGGGTGCGCGACGACGAGCCGGCCGGCGCCGCGCTGGCCGGGCGCACCTTCGTCGTCACCGGCACCCTGCCCACGATGTCGCGCGAGCAGGCGCACGAACTGATACGCCGCCATGGCGGCGACGTCGCCGGCTCGGTGTCGCGCCGCACCGACTTCGTGGTCGCCGGCGAGGCCGCCGGCAGCAAGCTCGAGCGCGCGCGCGAACTGGGCGTGGCGGTGATCGACGAGAGCGCACTGATCGGACTGGCGCAGGGCGGCGGCCCCGCGCGGGACACGCGTACGGAGAAGGAATCATGAAGCGGGTGAGATCAAGAAGGGCCGCGGCGGCGACGCGCGCGCCGCGGCAATCGCCGGGGAGGCGGTGATGCTGGCGATCATTGGCGGCAGCGGCTTCGCGAAGCTCGCGGGCCTCGGCAACGCGCGGCGCGAGGTGGTGCGCACGCCCTACGGCGACCCCTCCTGCGCGCTCACGCACGGCGACTTCGACGGCCATCCGATCGTGTTCCTGGCGCGCCACGGATACGGGCACACGATCGCGCCGCACGAGATCAACTATCGCGCCAACATCTGGGCGCTCGGGCGCGTCGGCGTCACCTCGGTGATCGCGGTGGCGACCGTGGGCGGGATCCGCTCGGACCTGGGCCCGGGTTCGCTCGTGGTGCCGGACCAGATCGTCGACTACACCTGGGGTCGGCGCCACACGTTCCACGAGGGGCCCGACCGGCCGGTGACGCACGTCGACTTCACGCTGCCGTACGACGCGGGCGTGCGGGCGCGCGTGCTCGAGGCGGCGCGGCGCTGCGGCGAATCGGTGTCCGACGGGGCGGTGTACGGCTGCACGCAGGGGCCGCGGCTCGAGACTGCGGCCGAGATCGCGCGGATGGCCAACGACGGCTGCGATCTGGTCGGCATGACCGGAATGCCGGAAGCCGGGCTGGCGCGCGAGGCCGGACTCGCCTACGCCGCGCTGTGCGTGGTCGCGAACTCGGCGGCGGGCCGCGGCGAGAGCGCGAACGCGATCTCGTTGTCCGAGATCCACGAGGTGCTCGAGCGCACGATGGGCCGCGTGCGCCGGATCCTCGCGCAGGCGGCGTGCTGCTGATCCCGCCGGGAAGCGAACGCCCGCGGCGCGGCGCGACTCAGCCGCGCAACGCCTCCAGCAGGTCGGCCTCGAAGCGCAGCTGGACGCGCGCGTCGCGCAGCGCCGCGCCGTCGACCAGGAAGACGTCCTCGGCGCGCTCGCCGAGCGTGGCGATGCGCGCGGTCTTCAGCGCGACGCCGTAGCGACCGAGCACGCGCGCGATCGCGTACAGCAAACCGGTGCGGTCGTTGGCGACCACCGAGAGCTGGAACTGCGCGCCGCTCTCGTCGGGCGCGAGGTCGACCGCCGGCTCGATCGGGAAGTAGCGCGAGCGGCGCGAGCTGCGCCCGCGCACCGGCGGCGGCAGCTCG
The DNA here is from genome assembly GCA_024711155.1 of Burkholderiaceae bacterium. GTDB lineage: Bacteria > Pseudomonadota > Gammaproteobacteria > Burkholderiales > Burkholderiaceae_E > Zeimonas. The sequence continues at coordinate 7,276 of JANJTK010000243.1, read as the reverse complement.
CCGCCGGCGGCGAGCCGGTGCGCGAGGTCCGCCTCGACCAGCGTGAGGATGTCCCGGTACGGGGCCGCTCCGGACGGGTCGACCAGCACGAAGGTGTCGAGCGCGTAGCCGTGCTCGGTGGTGTGGATCCTGGCGTCGAGCACCGACAGGTTCTTGCTGTCGAAGTAGCCGCAGATGCGGGCGAACAGGTCCGGCTGGTCGGGCTGGTAGACCACCACCTGGAAGCCCTCGCCGATCGCGGCGATGCGCGCGCGCACGACCGGCCCCGCGGTGTCGGCGAACGGATGCAGCACCCGCGTGTGCCACGCGATGTCCTGCGGGTCGTTGCGCAGGAAGTAGGGCGCGTCGAGCTGGCTCCAGAAGTGCCGGTAGCGCTCGGGCGCGACCGCGTACAGGTTGAGCAGCCGCACCGCCTCGGCGCGGCGCGCGTCGAGCCGCACTTCGGCGCTCGGCGCCTCGCCCTCGAGCCGGCGCCGCGCGAGCCGGTACAGGTCGAGCAGCAGCTTGGCCTTCCACGCGTTCCAGACCTTGGGGCTGGTGCCGCGGATGTCGGCCACCGTGAGCAGGTACAGCGCGTCGAGCCGCTCGGCGTCGCCGACCAGCGCCGCGAAGCGCCCCACCACTGCGGGGTCGCTCAGGTCCTGCTTCTGCGCCACGGTCGACATCGTCAGGTGGTGCTCGACGAGGAATGCGATCAGCGCCGTGTCGTCCGCGCCCACCCCGTGCTGGCGGCAGAAGCGGCGCGCCTCGTCTCGGCCCAGCTCGGAGTGGTCGCCGCCGCGCCCCTTGGCAATGTCGTGAAAGAGCGCGGCCGCGAACAGCGCCCACGGGCGCGGGAACGCGCTCATCAGCTCGCTGCAGAACGGGTACTCGTGCGCGTGCCGCTGCAGCGCGAAGCGGCGCAGGTTGCGCACCACCATCAGGATGTGCTGGTCGACCGTGTAGACGTGGAACAGGTCGTGCTGCATGCGCCCGACGATGCGCTGGAACGCCGGCAGGTAGCGCCCCAGGATCGACCACTGGTTCATCCGCCGCAGCGCGTGCGTCACGCCGAGCGGCGCCTGCAGGATGCGCAGGAACAGCGCGCGGTTCTCCGGTGCGCGCCGGAACGCGCCGTCGATGCGCGTGCGCGCGTGCCACAGCGCGCGCAACGTGCGCGTGGTCATGCCCGTGAGGCCGGGGTGCGCCTCCAGGGTCAGGAACGCGCGCAGAATCGACGACGGGTCGCGCTCGAAGCACCCGGGGTCGACGGCGTCGAGCAGGCCCTGCAGGTTGGCGAATTCGCGGTCGATCGGCTCGGGGCGGGCGTCGGGCGCCGGAAACAGCTCGCCGCGCAGGTTCTGCAGCAGGATCGTGTTCAGCTGCGTCACCGCCTTGGCGGCCTGGTAGTAGCGCTGCATCAGTTCCTCTGACGCGCGCCGGCGGTCCTCGTGCGCGATCCCGATCGCGGCGGCGACCGAGGCCTGCAGGTCGAACACCAGGCGGTCCTCGCGCCGATCGGAGATCACGTGCAGCCAGGCGCGCAGGCGCCGGATCAGGCGGTCGTTGCGCCGCAGCTGGGCCGCTTCCGGGGCCGCGATCAGGCCGCGCCGGCGCAGTTCGGGCCAGCGGCGCCCGAAGCCGGCCGCGCGCGCGATCCACAGGATCACGTGCAGGTCGCGCAGGCCGCCCGGACTCTCCTTGGTGTTCGGCTCGAGGCTGTAGGGCGTGTCGTCGAAGCGCGCGTGGCGCTGGCGCATCTCGAACAGCTTGGCGTCGAAGAACGCGCGCACGTCGAGGCGCTCGCGCAGCCGCGCGGCGAGCCGGGTTGCGCGCTCGCGCCCGCCGGCCAGCCAGCGCGTCTCGAGCAGCGCGGTCTGCACGGTGACGTCGCGCTGCGCCTCGACGAGGCATTCGTCGACGGTGCGCACGCTGTGGCCGATCGGCAATCCGAGATCCCAGCACGCGCCGACGAAGGCCTCGAGACGGCTCGCCTGCGCCGGGTCGGGCGCGGCGGCAACCAGCACCAGCAGATCGACGTCGGAGCGGGGAAACTGGTCGCCGCGGCCGTAGCCGCCGACCGCGAGCAGGGTTGCGCCCGCGCCCGGCCGCGCCGCTCCCCACAGGCCGCGCAGCGCGCGGTCGGTGGCGCGCGCGAGCGCGAGCGCGAGCGCGTCGGGATCCTGCTCCGCGCGGAAGCGATCGATCGCGGCGGCGCGCGCCTGCCGGTACTGCTCGCGCAGGCCGGGCAGCGCGGCGGCGACGCTCATGCGACCGCGGGCAGCTGCTCCGGTCGCGCGGGAGCGCCGGCCGACATCGACAGCACCTCGTGGCCGGACGCGGTGACGAGCACCGTGTGCTCCCACTGCGCTGACAGGCTGTGGTCGCGGGTGACGATCGTCCAGCCGTCGCCGAGCTCGCGCACCTCGCGCCGCCCGGCGTTGATCATCGGCTCGACGGTGAAGATCATCCCGGGCTCGAGGCGCTCGCCGGTGCCGGGGCGGCCGTAGTGCAGCACCTGCGGCTCCTCGTGGAAGCTGCGCCCGATGCCGTGGCCGCAGAATTCGCGCACGACCGAAAAGCCGCTGGCCTCGGCGTGGCGCTGGACGGAGTGGCCGATGTCGCCGAGCGTGGCGCCGGGGCGCACCTGGTCGATTCCGGCCCACATGCACTCGAAGGTCACCTGGCACAGGCGGCGCGCCGCCACCGACGGCTCGCCGACCATGAACATCCGGCTGGTGTCGCCGTGGAAGCCGTCCTTGATCACGGTGATGTCGATGTTCAGGATGTCGCCGTTCTTCAGCACCCGCTCACCGGGGATGCCGTGGCAGACCTGGTGGTTCACCGACGTGCAGATCGAGCGCGGGTAGGGCCGGTAGCCGGGAGGCGCGTAGTTCAGCGGCGCCGGCACCGTGCCCTGCACCCCGACCATGTAGTCGTGGCAGACGCGGTCGAGTTCGCCGGTGGTCACGCCGGCGCGCACGAACGGCGCGACGTGGTCGAGCACCTCGGCGGCGAGCCGGCACGCCAGCCGCATCGCCTCGATCTCCTGGGCGGTCTTGATGATGATTGGCATGGTATGATTATAGGCTTGGCTGAATGACCATGAGGCGACCGGGCCACCCCGGCGCCCGATGCCGTCCAGCCAGGAAATCGCGCGCACCGCCCCTGTTGGGTGCCGCCGATGGCGCAAGCGCGCCGGACAAGCCGCGAACGCGGCGCCGTCCGGCCAGCGCGATGGCGATCGGACGGTTGGCGAAGGCCGCGCCGCGAAACCCTGCAACCGCAGTGACAGGGTTCGCGGCAGGCTGCCGCAGGCGGTGCGTCAGGCCCAACCCGATCGGAGTTTGTCATGACCGTCACCATGCGGCAAATGCTCGAGGCCGGAGTCCACTTCGGCCACCAGACGCGCTTCTGGAACCCGCGGATGGCCCCGTACATCTACGGCCACCGCAATCGCATCCACATCTTCAACCTCGAGAAGACGCTCGCGCAGTACCAGGACGCGATGAAGTACCTGCGCCAGCTCGCGGCCAACCGCGGCACGGTGCTCTTCGTCGGCACCAAGCGGCAGGCGCGCGAGATCGTCGCCGAGGAGGCGGCCCGCGCCGGCATGCCCTACGTCGACCAGCGCTGGCTCGGCGGCATGCTGACCAACTTCAAGACCGTCAAGACCTCGATCAAGCGCCTGAAGGACATGGAGACGACGCTGTCGGAAGGCGGCCTCGAGCGGATGTCCAAGAAGGAGTCGCTGATGTTCCAGCGCGAGCTGGAGAAGCTGCAGAGCAGCTTCGGCGGCATCAAGGAAATGGGCGGGTTGCCCGACGCGATCTTCGTGATCGACGTCGGATTCCACAAGATCGCGATCACCGAGGCCAACAAGCTGGGCATTCCGGTGGTGGCCGTGGTCGACAGCAACCACAACCCCGAGGGCATCGGCCACGTGATCCCGGGCAACGACGACTCCGGCAAGGCGATCCGCCTGTACGCGCGCGGCGCGGCGGACGCGATCCTCGAGGGCAGGGCGGCGTCGCTGCAGGAAGTGATCAAGGCGGCCGGCGACGACGAGGAGTTCGTCGAGGTCGATGGCGAGGAAGCCTGAACGGCGGACCCACGGGAGCGAACGAATGGCTGAAATCACCGCCGCAATGGTGAAGGAACTGCGCGAGAAGACCGACGCGCCGATGATGGAGTGCAAGAAGGCGCTGGCCGAGGCCGGCGGCGACATGGGCCGCGCCGAGGAGATCCTGCGCGTCAAGCTCGGCAACAAGGCGAACAAGGCGGCTTCGCGCGTGACGGCCGAGGGCGTGGTCGGCATCTGGCTGGCCGACGACCGCAAGCTGGGCGCGATCGTCGAGGTCAACTGCGAGACCGACTTCGTGGCCAAGAACGACGACTTCCTGGCGTTCGCGCGCGAGCTCGCGGCGATGGTCGCGCGCAGCCATCCGGCCGACGTCGCGGCGCTGTCGGCGCTGCCGATGGGCGAGTCGACCGTCGACGGCGTGCGCACCGCGCTGGTCGGCCGCATCGGCGAGAACATGAGCATCCGGCGCTTCGCGCGCGTGGCCGCCGAGGGCCAGCTCGCGAGCTACGTGCACGGCGGCGCGAAGATCGGCGTGCTGATCGACGTCGACGGCGCCGACGAGGCGCTGGCGAAGGATCTCGCGATGCACGTTGCGGCCAACAAGCCGAAGGCGCTGTCGAAGGACGGGGTGCCGGTGGCCGACGTCGAGCGCGAGCGCTCGATCGCGAGCCAGAAGGCCGCCGAGTCCGGCAAGCCGGCCGAGATCGTCGCGAAGATGGTCGAGGGCGCGGTGCAGAAGTACCTCAAGGAGGTCACGCTGCTCGGCCAGCCGTTCGTCAAGGACGACAAGGTCACCGTCGAGCAGCTGCTCGGACAGCGCAAGGCGCGCGTCGCGCGCTTCGAGCTGTTCGTCGTCGGCGAGGGCATCGAGAAGAAGCAGTCCGACTTCGCCGCCGAGGTTGCGGCGCAGGCCGCGGCTGCGGCCGGCCGCTGACGGCGCACACGGCTAGCGAAAAAGCCCCATAATCCCGGGCGGCAACGCCCGGGACGCAGTCCCCGCGCGGCAGCGCCGATCAGGAGGGTGCGTGACTTCGAACGACAGCCAGGGGCGCGCGGCCGGCGCGCCCGCGCAGCCTGCGCTGCTGTACCGGCGCGTGCTGCTCAAGCTTTCAGGCGAGTCGCTGATGGGCGACGAGGCCTACGGCATCGAGCGCTCGACGATCGAGCGCATGGCGCGCGAGATCGCGGGCGTCGTCGCGATGGGGATCGAGCTCGCGATCGTGATCGGCGGGGGCAACATCTTCCGCGGGGTCGCCGGCGGGTCGGCCGGGATGGATCGCGCGACCGCCGACTACATGGGCATGCTCGCCACGGTCATGAACTCGCTGGCGCTGCAGGACGCGCTGCGCCAGCAAGGGGTGACCGCGCGCGTGCAGTCCGCGCTGAAGATCGAGCAGGTGGTCGAGCCCTACATCCGGCCGAAGGCGCTGCGCTACCTCGAGGAAGGCAAGGTCGTGATCTTCGCGGCCGGTACCGGAAACCCGTTCTTCACCACCGACACCGCGGCAGCGCTGCGCGGCGCCGAGATGGGGGTCGAGCTGGTGCTGAAGGCGACCAAGGTGGACGGCGTGTACAGCGCCGACCCGGTCAAGGATCCGGGCGCACAGCGCTTCCAGCGCATCAGCTTCGACGAAGCGATCGCGCGCCACCTGAAGGTGATGGATGCGACCGCGTTCGCGCTGTGCCGCGACCAGCGGTTGCCGATCAAGGTCTTCTCGATTCTCGAGGAAGGCGCGCTGCAGAGGGCGCTGAGCAACGACGACGAAGGCACGCTGGTTCACGTCTGAGGAGGCGGCGCGCGGGCGCGCGCGCCGGGCGGACCTGGGCGAACCCCGGGCCATCATTGCGGAGGAAGCATGAGCATCGCCGAGGTCAGGCAGTCGGCCGAGCAGAAGATGCAGAAATCGATCGAAGCGCTCAAGGGCAGCTTCGCCAAGATCCGCACCGGCCGCGCGCACGCGGGCCTGCTCGACCACATCATGGTCGACTACTACGGCAACGCGGTTCCGATCGGCCAGGTCGCCAACGTCTCGGTCCAGGACGCGCGCACGATTACCGTGCAACCCTGGGAGAAGAAGATGGTGCAGGTGGTCGACAAGGCGATCCGCGAGTCCGACCTCGGCCTGAACCCCGCCACCGCCGGCGACGTGATCCGCGTCCCGATGCCGCCGCTGTCCGAGGAGCGACGGCGCGAGCTGACCAAGGTCGCGCGGCACGAAGGCGAGCAGACCAAGGTCGCCGTGCGCAACCTGCGCCGCGATGCGAACGAGCAGCTGAAGAAGCTGCTCAAGGAAAAGGCGATCTCGGAGGACGAGGAGCGGCGCATGCAGGACGAGATCCAGAAGCTCACCGACCGCTTCGTGCTCGAGGTCGACCGCCTGCTCGGCGTCAAGGAGCAGGAGATCATGACCGTCTGAGTCGCGGCGCCGAGGACGCAGGCGTGCGATCGCCATGAAGAGACCGGAGCACGGCAGTTCCACCGTCGCGGTGCCAGCCCACGGGGCGGTGCCGCGCCACGTCGCGATCATCATGGACGGCAACGGGCGCTGGGCGACGTCGCGCCGGCTGCCGCGGGTGGCCGGGCACGCGCGCGGCGTCGAGGCGGTGCGCGCCACCGTCGAAGCGTGCGCGCGGCGCAACGTCGAGTACCTGACGCTCTTTGCGTTCAGCTCGGAGAACTGGCGTCGGCCGGCCGACGAGGTGTCACTGCTGATGCGCCTGTTCGTCTCCGCGCTCGAGCGCGAGGTGGCGCAGTTGCTCAAGAACGGCATCCGGCTGCGCGTGATCGGCGACCTGTCGGCGTTCGAGCCGCGGCTGCGCGAGCTGGTGGCCGACGCGGAACGCACCACCGCCGCCAACCGCCGCATGACGCTCACGATCGCGGCCAACTACGGCGGGCGCTGGGATATCCTGCAGGCGGCGCGCCGCGCGCTGCGCGAGCGCCCCGAACTCGCGCGCGATCCCGACCTGCTCGACGAGGAGTCGCTCGCGCGCCACCTGTCGATGGCCTACGCGCCCGAGCCCGACCTGTTCATCCGCACCGGCGGCGAGCAGCGGGTGAGCAACTTCCTGCTGTGGCAGCTCGCCTACACCGAGCTCTACTTCACCGACGCCTACTGGCCCGATTTCGACGCTGCGGTGCTCGACCGGGCGATCGCGTCGTACTCGGCGCGCGAGCGCCGTTTCGGGCGCACCAGCGACCAGGTCGCCGCC
>JANJTK010000287.1 GCA_024711155.1 Burkholderiaceae bacterium | reverse complement strand
CCGCGACCACCTTGGCACCCTTGTAGCGTACCTCGGTGAAGAAGTGCGCGTCGGGCGTGCGCGTCTGCGGAACGTTCGAACCCCAGGCGATCAGGAAGGTCGAGTTGTACCAGTCGGCCGACTCCGGCACGTCGGTCTGCTCGCCCCAGGTCTGCGGGCTCGACGGCGGCAGGTCGCAGTACCAGTCGTAGAAGCTCATGCAGGTGCCGCCGATCAGCGACAGGTAGCGCGTGCCGGCCGCGTACGAGACCATCGACATCGCCGGGATCGGCGAGAACCCGACCACGCGATCCGGGCCGTGGCGCCTGATCGTGTAGACGTTGGCCGCGGCGATCAGCTCGTTGACTTCGTCCCAGTCGGCGCGCACGAAGCCGCCCAGGCCGCGCTGCTGCTGGTAGTCGCGGCGCACCGCGTCGTTCTCGACGATCGCCGCCCAGGCGTCGACCGGCGTCTTCGCGATGGCGCGCGCCGCGCGCCAGGCCTTCATCAGCCGGCCGCGCACCATCGGGTACTTGACGCGGTTGGCGCTGTACAGGTACCAGCTGTAGCTGGCGCCGCGGGCACAGCCGCGCGGCTCGTGGTTCGGCAGGTCGGGGCGCGTGCGCGGGTAGTCGGTCTGCTGCGTCTCCCAGGTGACGATTCCGCCCTTCACGTAGATCTTCCACGAGCACGAGCCGGTGCAGTTGGTGCCGTGCGTCGAGCGCACGATCCTGTCGTGCTGCCAGCGACCGCGATAGGCGTCCTCCCAGGTGCGGTCTTCGCCGGTGGTCACGCCGTGTCCGTCCGAAAACTGCTCCTTCGGCTGCGTGAAGAAACTCAGGCGATCGAGGAAATGGCTCATGACGGGCTCCGGCAATCTTCGTGCGCGCCGGCGTTCAGCACGGCATCTCCGCATTGCGGCGCGCGTAATACCACCAGGTGATGACGATGCACAGGCCGTAGAACACGGCGAAGATCCACAGCGCCGCCTCCGGCCCGCCTGTGGCCGCGATCGAGCTGCCGTAGCTCTTCGGGATGAAGAAGCCGCCGTACGCCCCGAACGCGCCGGCGAAGCCGAGTGCTGCGGCGCCTTCGGTGTTGCCCTCGCGGACCGCCTGCGCCCGCGCGGCCTCGTCGTCGGTGCGCAACTCGTCGAGTTTCTGGCTCAGGAAGATCACCGGGATCATCCTGAAGGTCGAGCCGTTGCCGATGCCGGTCGTGAGGACCAGCACGAGAAACATGACGAAGAACCCCGTGAAGCTGCCGCCGGCCGGACCGAACGGCAGCGCGAATCCGCCGCTCCCCTTGGGCAGGAAGAACAGCACCGCGACGACCGCCAGCGCCATCACCACGAAGTTCCAGAAGGTGACGCGCGCCCCGCCGAGCTGGTCGGACAGCCAGCCGCCCACCGGCC
>JANJTK010000147.1 GCA_024711155.1 Burkholderiaceae bacterium | reverse complement strand
GTCGAGTTCGACGCCGGCGGGATGCCGGTGCTCGACCCGGTGACGCTGCAGTCGACGCTGCCGCGCGTGTTCTTCGGCGGCGACGCCGCCTTCGGCCCGAAAAACATCATCTGGGCCGTCGCCCACGGCCACGAGGCGGCGGTCTCGATCGACCGCCTGCTCCAGGGCGAGGATCCGCGCGAACGCCCGGCGCCGGCGGTGACGATGATCTCGCAGAAGATGGGTATCCACGAGTGGAGCTACGACAACGAGGTGGCGCGCGACGTGCGCCACAAGGTGCCGTGGCGCGACGTCAACCAGGCGCTGCGCGACCTTCGCGTCGAAGTCGAGCTCGGCTACGACGCCGCCGCGGCGCTCGCCGAGGCGCGGCGCTGCCTGAACTGCGACGTGCAGACCGTCTTCACCGCCAGGCACTGCATCGAGTGCGACGCCTGCGTCGACGTCTGCCCGACCGACTGCATCAACTTCACCGCGCTGCCGGCGGGCGAGGACGAGCGCGCGCTGCGCGCCCGGCTGCGCGCGCCCGCGCCCGACAGCGAACAGCCGCTGTACGTCGCCGACGGCCTGAAGACCGGGCGCGCGATGGTCAAGGACGAGGACGTGTGCCTGCACTGCAGCCTGTGCGCCGAGCGCTGCCCCACCGGCGCGTGGGACATGCGCAAGTTCCTGCTCGAGGTCGCGCACGCCGGCCCGGCGTGCCGGCCGTCCCAGCGAAAGGCCGCATGATGAAGCGCATCGAAGCCACCAACGACTTCGTCGTCAAGTTCGCCAACGTCAACGGCTCGGGCTCCGCGTCGGCCAACGAGCTGTTCGCGCGCAGCTTCCTGCGCATGGGCGTGCCGGTCAGCCCGCGCAACATCTTCCCGTCGAACATCCAGGGCCTGCCGACCTGGTACGAGGTGCGCGTGACGGACCGCGGCTACCTGGGTCGGCGCGGCAGCACCGACCTGCTGGTGGCGATGAACCCACAGACCTGGGAGCGCGACGTCGCCGAGATCGGGGCCGGCGGCTACCTGCTCTACGACAGCACGAAACCGATGCTGGAGTCGACGTTCCGCGCCGACGTGCACACGATCGGCGTGCCGCTCACCGCAATGTGCAACGCAGCCTACGGCGACCCGCGCGAGCGCCAATTGCTGAAGAACATCATGTACGTCGGCGTACTCGCCCGGTTGCTCGGCATCGATCCCGAGGTGATCGCCGGGCTGGTCGGCGAGCAGTATCGCGGCAAGGAGAAGCTGCTCACGCCGAACCTGGACGCGTTTCGCAAAGGCTACCGACACGCCGAGGAGCACCTGGACCCGATCGGCTTGCAAGTCGAGCGCGCCGACGCTGTCGGCGAGCGCATCTTCGTCGACGGCAACACCGCTGCGGGCCTGGGCTGCGTCTACGGCGGGGCGAGCGTGTGCGCCTGGTACCCGATCACGCCGTCGACGTCGGTGGTCGACGCGTTCCAGAAGTACTGCGAGCGGCTGCGCGTGGATCGCGACAGCGGCGACAAGCGCTTCGCGATCGTGCAGGCCGAGGACGAGCTCGCCTCGATCGGCATGGTGCTCGGCGCGGCGTGGAACGGCGCGCGGGCGTTCACCGCCACTTCCGGGCCCGGCGTGTCGCTGATGACCGAGTTCCTCGGCTTCGCGTACTTCGCCGAGATCCCGGCGACCGTCGTCAACGTCCAGCGCGGCGGCCCCTCGACCGGCATGCCGACCCGCACGCAGCAGGCGGACCTGCTGTCGTGCGCCTACGCGTCGCACGGCGACACCCGGCACGTGCTGCTGATCCCGCAGGATCCGCACGAGTGCTTCGAGTTCGCCGCGCTCGCGCTCGACCTCGCCGACCGGCTGCAGACGCCGGTGTTCGTGATGAGCGACCTCGACATCGGCATGAACCAGCGCCTGTGCGAGCCGTTCCGCTGGGACGACAGCAGGCGCTACGACCGCGGCAAGGTCATGACCGCGTCGACGCTCGAAGAAGGCCGCGACTTCGGGCGCTACCTCGACGTCGACGGCGACGGGATTCCGTGGCGCACCTGGCCCGCGACGCACCCGGCGCGCGGCGCGTATTTCACGCGCGGCTCGACCAAGGACGCCTACGCGCGCTACTCCGAGGCCGGACCCGACTACGTGGCGAACATGCAGCGGCTGCTGCGCAAGTTCGACACCGCGCGCGCGCTGGTGCCGGCCGCCGTCGAGCGGCGCGCGGCGCGACCGGCGCTGGCCGGCGCGATCCACTTCGGCTCGACCAGCTGCGCGATGGACGAGTCGTTCGACGAGCTCGAGGCGTTCGGGCTCGCCGTCGACACGCTGCGGCTGCGCGCCTTCCCGTTCGGCGACGAAGTGGCGCGCTTCATCGACGCGCACCCCGTCGTGTTCGTGGTCGAGCAGAACCGCGACGCGCAGATGCGCACGATGCTCGTCAACGAGCTCGGCGTCGACCCGGCCCGGCTGGTGCCGGTGCTGCACTACGACGGCACCCCGATCACTGCCCGCTTCATCACTGCGGCGCTGGCCGAGCGGCTGTCGGGCGCCAACGTCAAGCCGCTCGCGCGCGGCAAGGTTGCGTGAGGCCACCGCGATGACCTACCTGCCCAAGCCCGCCCTGCACCATCCGTCGCTGGCGAAGAACCGGCTCGGCTACACGCGCCGCGACTACGAGGGTCGCATCTCGACGCTGTGCGCGGGATGCGGCCACGACTCGATCTCGGCGGCGATCATCCAGGCCTGCTGGACCCTCGACGTCGAGCCGCACCGCGTCGCCAAGCTCTCCGGCATCGGCTGCTCGTCGAAGACGCCGGACTACTTCCTCGGCAACTCGCACGGCTTCAACTCGGTCCACGGCCGGATGCCGTCGGTGCTCACCGGCGCCAACCTCGCCAACCGCGAGCTGCTCTACCTCGGCATCTCCGGCGACGGCGACTCCGCGTCGATCGGCCTGGGCCAGTTCGCGCACCTGATGCGGCGCGGCGTGAACATGACCTACATCGTCGAGAACAACGGCGTCTACGGACTGACCAAGGGCCAGTTCTCGGCCACCGCCGACCGCGGCTCGAAGTCCAGGCGCGGCGCCGCGAACAACGACTCGCCGATCGACCTCGCGCTGCTCGCGCTGCAGCTCGGCGCGACCTACGTCGCACGCAGCTTCTCCGGCGACAAGACGCAACTCGTGCCGTTGATCGAGGGCGCGCTCGCCCACCGCGGCCCCGCGTTCATCGACGTGATCAGCCCCTGCGTGACCTTCAACAACCACGCCGGCAGCACGCGCAGCTACGACTGGGTGCGCGCGCACAACGAGGCGGTCAACCGCGTCGACTTCATGCCGGCGCGCGCCGAAATC
>JANJTK010000087.1 GCA_024711155.1 Burkholderiaceae bacterium | reverse complement strand
GCGGCCGGAAGCGCCCAGCCGATCCAGGGGTGCCACGAGAACAGCCGGTCCAGCCGGCGCGCCGCCGGCTCGCGCGCACCGATGCGCTCGGCGGCGAGTCGTGCGCGCCGCGCAACGAAGGCGTCCGCGGGCGCGCGTTCGCCCTCGACCTCGGCGGCGGCCCGCGTCGCCCAGGCGCGGTCGTCGGCGCCCCAGGCCGGGTGCGCCGGCGCGGCCGTCTCGAAGGCGCGCACCAGCAGGGCGGCGCGGGCGTCGGTCTCGGTCATCGCGCGCGGAGCTGCCGGAGCAGGCCACCGCGTCGCGGGCGGGGGGCGGTCGCGGCCCGCATCAGCCGTAGCGCTCGCGCGCCTGCCCGAGCCGCTCGGCGATGCGCCGGCGCAGCGACGGCGGCGACACCACCTCGACCTGCTCGCCGTGGCGCAGGATGTCCATCTCGAGTTCCGGGCTCGCGCCGAACGGGATGCGCAGCTCGTAGCCGCCGTCGGGAAGCTCGCGCGACTGCTGGCGCGGATGCCAGACTTCGGCGCGCACCCAGAGCGCTGCTTCGGCCGAGAAGCGCAGCGTCGCCCATGACAGCCGGCGTCCGCGGTAGATGCCGTAGCCCGAGCCGAGCACGCGATCGACCTCCGCCAGCGACACGTCGCGGGCTCGTCGCTCGATCAGCCGCGCCTGCTCGATGGCGTCGAGCGCGAACACGCGCAGTTCGTCGTTGCGGTGGCACCACGCGTCCAGGTACCAGGCGTTGCGGTAGTGCACCAGCCGCTGCGGCGACAGCTCGCGCAGCCCGCGCGCGTTGCGCGAGCGCGTGAAGTACGACACCTCGATTCGCCGGCGCGAAACGAGCGCGCTGCCGACGACCTCGAAGCAGTTCGGTTCCACGGGCCGGTTCTGGGCCGCGACGATGCGCACCCGCTTCAGGATCTCGTCGACCGAGTTGCTCGCGGTGCCCAGCAGCGCGTTGAGGCGGGCGATCAGCGGCTGGATGTGCGGGCCCAGCAGTCCGCCGGTGTCGAGCTCGTCGAGCATCCGGTGCATCGTCAGCAGCGCCAGCACCTCGCGGTCGTTGAACCACATCCCCGGCAGGCCGTACTGGGGGCCGAACCGGGAGGGCGCGAAGCAGTAGCCGCCGCGCTCGCGGTCGAACACGATCGGCGCGTTGAGCCGGTCGCGCATGAACGCGACGTCGCGCTTGAGCGTGGCCCGCGAGACTTCCAACTCGCGTTGCAGGTCGCCGAAAGGCACCACCGTGCGCTGGTGGATCAGCTGGTCGATGCGGTAGAGGCGCTCGGTCTGGTTCATGGACGGGTCGGTGCGGCCGCTTGCGGGACGACCGGCGGCGGCTCGCGCCCGCACGACCGGTACAGGCCGGCGTATTCGCGCGCCGCCGTGCCCCAGCTCCAGTCGCGTGCCATGCCGTTGCGCTGCAGTTTGCGCCACGCGCGCCGGTCGCGCCAGACCGCCAGCGCGCGCTCGACCGTCTCCAGCAGGGCCGCCGCGTGCGGTTCGACGAAGGAGAAGCCGTTGGCGCTGCCCTCGGCCAGCGTGCGCGGCGTGCAGTCGACCACCGTGTCGGCGAGACCGCCGGTGGCGCGCACGATCGGCGGCGTGCCGTAGGCCAGGCTGTACATCTGGTTCAGCCCGCAGGGCTCGAAGCGAGACGGCATCAGGAACGCGTCGGCGCCGGCCTCGATCAGGTGCGCCAGCGCCTCGTCGAACCCGATCTCGACCGCGATGCGACGCGGGTGCGCGGCGGCCAGCTCGCGCCACGCCGCTTCGAGTGTCGCGTCGCCCGAGCCCAGGATGGCCAGCCGGGCGCCGCGCGCGACCAGCGCCGGCGCGATCTCGAGCACCAGGTCGACGCCCTTCTGCGCCGTCATCCGGCTGATCATGCCCAGGAACGGCGCTCCGGCGCTCGCGTCGAGGCCCATGCGACGCGCCAGCGCCGAGCGGTTCGCGCGCTTGCCGCCCAGCGCGCCGGCGTCGTAGGGCGCGGCGATCGAAGGGTCGGTGGCGGGGTTCCACAGCGCGGTGTCGATCCCGTTGAGAATTCCGCGCAGTTCGCCGGCGCCGCGGTCACGGCGGTGGCGCAGCAGCCCGTCGAGTCCGCAGCCGTGCGCCGGCTCGCAGATCTCGCGCGCGTAGGTCGGGCTGACGGTCGTGACGCAATCGCACAGCTGCAGGCCCGCCTTCAGGAACGACACCTGGCCGTGGAACTCGACGCCGTCGATCGCCAGCGCGCGCGGCGGCAGGTCGAGCGCGTCGAGGCGTTCCGCGCCGAACACGCCCTGGAACGCGAGGTTGTGGATCGTGACGACGCTCGGGCAGGCCGGGCGCAGCCGGTAGCGCAGGTAGGCGGGCGCCAGCGCGCTCTGCCAGTCGTTGCAGTGCAGGATCGACGGCGACCAGTCGAGCGGAGTGTCGGTCGACGCGAGCAGCGCGGCCGCCTTCGACAGCAGCCCGAAGCGCAGCGAGTTGTCGGGCCATTCGGCGCCCGCGCGATCCTGGTACGGCCCGCCGTGGCGATCGTAGAGCGCCGGGCATTCGAGCAGCAGCAGCTCCAGGCCCGGCCGCAGCGGGGCGCGCGCGATTCGCGCGGGCAGGAACGCGCCGCCCGGGCGCTCGATGCGCGCGCACTCGACGCGCCCCGGAAACGCCGCCAGCAGCGCCGGATAGCCGGGTACCAGCACGCGCACGTCGGCGCCCGCATCGGCGAGCGCAGCGGGCAGTGCCGCGCTGACGTCGCCGAGCCCGCCGGTCTTCACCCACGGCGCGATCTCGGAAGTCGCGAACAGGACCTTCGGCGGCGGCTGCGTGCTCACAGCCAAAGCATCATCCCCATCTCGTACGGATGCGTGAGCAGCGCGTGATGGGGGTAGACGCGGAAGCGGTAGTCGATCTTGCCGCACGCGCCGGGCTGCACGTCGATTGCGTACAGGTGCTCGCCGCCGTCGAGGCGACCTTGCCAGCGCAGCTCGTGGCGGGCATGGTCGCCGGTGCCGTCGTCGGTGCTGCGTTCGCCCAGCAGCAGTTCGACCCGCAGGTCGGCCGGTTCGAGCGGATCGGCCGCGACGGCGAGCTCGAAGCGCAGCGACTCGCCGAAGCGGATCCGCGCGGCCGCCCGGTCGAGCCGGCGCGCGCGCACCGCGGGCCAGTGCGCGCCGACGCGCTGCTTCCAGGCGGTGAGTTCACGCGCGGCGGCGTGCCCGTCGCGCGCGAACCGCGCCCACTGCGCGGCCGCCGGACGATAGAAGCGGTCGACGTACTCGCCCAGCATGCGCTCGGTGTTGAAGCGCGGCAGCAACGAGATCATCGAGCGCTTCGACATCGCGACCCAGCGCGGCGAGAACCCCAGCGGGCCGACTTCGTAGAACATCGGCACCACCGCGTCCTGCAGGATCTCATAGAGCGCGCGCGCCTCCTCGCGGTCGCGCGCGGCGGGATCCGGATCGGCGACCGGCTCGATGGCCCAGCCGTTGCTGCCGTCGTAGCCCTCGGCCCACCAGCCGTCGAGCACCGACAGGTTGACGACGCCGTTCAGCGCCGCCTTCATCCCCGAGGTGCCGGAAGCCTCGAGCGGGTAGATCGGGTTGTTGAGCCAGACGTCGACGCCGGTGACCATGCGCCGGCCCAGCCGCAGGTCGTAGCCCTCGACGAGCAGGATGCGGTCCTCGAATTCGCGCATCCGCGCGACTTCGGCGACGCGCCGGATCAGGTCCTGCCCCGGGTGGTCGGCCGGGTGCGCCTTGCCCGCGAAGACGAACAGCACCGGCCGCTGCGCGTTGCAGACGATGTCGCGCAGCCAGTCGAGGTTCTCGAACAGCAGCGTGGCGCGCTTGTAGGTCGCGAAGCGCCTCCCGAAGCCGATCGTCAGCGCGCGCGGATTGGCGGGGTCGGCAAGCGCGAGCACGCGCTCGAGGTGCGCGGCCGAGGCGTGGTTGCGCGTGTGCTGCGCGGCGACGCGGTCGCGCAGCAGGTGGAACAGTTGCGACTTCAGCGCCTGGCGCGCGGCCCAGAACTGCTGGTCGGGGATGTCCTCGACGCAGCGCCAGCACTCGGGATCGGTGAGCCGGCGCTCCCAGCCGAAACCGAGGAAGCGATCGAACAGCGTGTGCCACACGGGCGACAGGAAGGTCGGCACGTGCACGCCGTTGGTCACGTGCTGCACCGGGTTGTCGCGCGGATCGATCTGCGGCCACATGCCGGCGCAGATGCGCGACGACACGCGGCCGTGCGTCGCCGACACGCCGTTCTGGAAGCGCGAGCCGCGGATCGCCAGCGCCGTCATGTTGAACTCCGGGCTGCCGTCGCTGCGGCCCAGCGCCAGCAACTGCCCCGGCTCGACGCCGAACTGGCGCGCCCAGTCGTCGAAGTAGCGGCGGAACATGTCTTCCTGGAAGTGGTCGTGGCCGGCCGGCACCGGCGTGTGCGTCGTGAACACGGTGTTGACCGCGGCCGCCTCGAGTGCGGCGCCGAAATCGAGCCCGTCGGCCACCAGCATGCGCACCCGCTCGAGCACCAGGAACGCCGCGTGCCCCTCGTTGATGTGCCAGACGGTGGGCTTCAGCCCGAGCGCCGCGAGCGCGCGCACGCCGCCGACGCCGAGCACGATCTCCTGCTCGAGGCGGGTCTGCCGGTCGCCGCCGTAGAGCCGGTGCGCGATGTCGCGATCGGCCGCGGCGTTCTCGGGCAGGTCGGTGTCGAGCAGCAGGATGCGCACCCGGCCCACCCGCGCCTCCCAGACGCCGAGCCACACGTCGCGCCCGGGCATCGGCACCGCCAGGCGCAACGGACTGCCGTCGTCGCGCGCGATCGGCGTGACCGGCATGTCGTCGAAGTCGGAGTCCGAGTACAGCGCGTGCTGGTTGCCGTGCGCGTCGATGGTCTGGAAGAAGTAACCCTGCCGGTACAGCAGGCCCACCGCGACGAACGGCAATCCGAGGTCGCTGGCCGCCTTGCAGTGGTCGCCAGCCAGGATTCCCAGGCCTCCCGAGTAGATCGGCAGGCTCTCGTGCAGGCCGAACTCGGCACAGAAGTAGGCGACCAGGTCGGGCGCGCCGGCATCCTCCGAGAGCCGCACGCGTCCCTGTTGTGCGTGATACGTGTCGAACGCGGACAGCACGCGGTGGTAGGCGTTCAGGAACACGCCGTCGGCGGCGGCGGCGTCGAGCAGTTCCTGCGGGACGCGCTTGAGGAACGCCTTCGGGCGGTGGCGGACCTTGCGCCACAGCTTCGGATCGAGCCGCGCGAACAGCGTTCGCGTCGGGTGGTCCCAGCTGTACCAGAGGTCGTTGGCGAGTTCGTGCAGCCGTTCCAGCCGTTGCGGAACGTGGGGAACGACTTCGAGCGAAAAGGGCGTGCCGGGCATGGCGGTGTCGGGGCGGTCGGTCGGGCGATCCTAGCACCGCCCGCGCCCGGGGGGCGCTCAGGCGATCCGGTGCAGCGACTGCCCGAGCATTTCCGGGGTGACGAGCGTGACGCCGCGCGCAGTCACGTGGAACCGCCGGCGGTCCTCCTGCGGATCGACGCCGATCGTCGTCCCCGGGGGGATTTCGGCGCCCTTGTCGATCACGCAGCGGCGCAGCGTCACGCCGCGTCCGATGCGCACGTCGGGCAGCACGACCGAGTCCTCGATGGTCGAGAAACTGTTGACGCGGACGTTGGAGAACAGCAGCGAGCGGCGCACGGTCGAGCCGCTGATGACGTCGCCGCCGGAGACCAGCGAATCGACCGCCATGCCGCGCCGGCCGTCGTCGTCGAACACGAACTTGGCCGGCGGCAGCTGCTCCTGCCAGGTCCAGATCGGCCAGTCGCGGTCGTACAGGTTCAGCTCCGGCGTGACCTTGGTCAGTTCCATGTTCGCCTCCCAGTACGCGTCGATGGTCCCGACGTCGCGCCAGTAGGGGCGTGCCCCGTGCGGCGTGCCGACGCAGCTTTCGGCGAAGCGGTGCGCGTGGACGCGGTGGTGCGCGACGCAGTGCGGGATCACGTCCTTGCCGAAGTCGTGGCTCGACTCCGGGTCGCTCGCGTCGCGCTGCAATTGCTCGAACAGGAACGCGGTGTCGAAGACATAGACGCCCATGCTCGCCAGCGCGACGCCCGGATTGCCCGGTATCGCCTTCGGCGTTGCCGGCTTCTCGGCGAAACCCAGCACGCGCCCGTCGACGTCGGCTTCCATGATGCCGAACTGGCTCGCTTCGGCCAGCGGCACTTCGACGCAGGCCACGCTGAGGTCGGCATCGCGGCTGACGTGCTCGGCCAGCATGCGCCCGTAATCCATCTTGTAGATGTGATCGCCCGAGACCACCAGCACGTGGCGCGGACGGCTGCGGTGGATGACGTTCAGGTTCTGGTAGACCGCATCCGCCGTTCCCTGGTACCAGGCGCTCTCGCTGACCTGCTGGGCCGCCGGCACAATGTCGATGAACTCGTCGAAACGCCCCTCGAGAAAGCTCCATCCGCGCTGGATGTGGCGGATCAGGCTGTGCGCCTTGTACTGCGTGGCGACGGCGACGCGCTTGACGCCCGAGTTGACGCAGTTCGACAGCGTGAAGTCGATGATCCGGAACTTGCCGCCGAAGGGCACGGCCGGCTTCGCGCGCCAGTCGGTGAGCTGGTGCAGCCGGCTGCCGCGGCCACCCGCCAGCAGCACCGCGAAGGTGTCGCGCGTCAGCGCGCTGACGAAGCGCGTGGCCGGCAGCTCGTGCTGTTCGGGTTCGAACTCGTCGGGCCGCTTCATCGGGCGGCGCTGCGCTGGCTGCCGCCTTCCGCGAGCATCCGGTCGATGTCGGCCTCGGCGGCCGCCCAGTCCTGCTCCGGAGAACCGTTGCGGAATCCGCGCTGCTGGGCGCGGTAATAGGCGGCCTCGGCGATCCACCGGTGGCGCAAGTCCGCCGGGACCGCGGCCGTGGCGGAAGCCGCAGGGCGGCGCTCGGTCGTGCTCGCCGCCGCGGACTCGGGCGCGGCGGGCCGGTTGCGCGTGCGCGGTCGCGCGGCCGTGGTCGAAGTTGCGCGCTGCGTCGCGCGGGTGCTGCCTGCCATCGCCCCTCTCCTGCCGGGTCACCAACCTTGCCAGTCTCGCACGCTGCCGTGACGGGAGTTTGACGAGGATCGAAGTCCGTGCGACCCGCCGCGCTCGCTAGCGGTCCTTGCCGGACAGTGTCGCCGGCAGCTGCAACTCGCCCTTTGCCTCGAAGCGGCGGTCGCCGAAGCCCGGGCTCGCCAGTTTTCCGCGCAGTTCGTAGTCGAAGCGGAGCTGTTCGCCGGTCGCGATGCCGAGCACCTGGCGCACGACTGCGCCCAGCGAGATGCTCATCGGCAGCACGATCACGCGCTCGCCGTAGCGCGGCACGGATCCTTTCTGGTCGCTGACGCCGCTGGCGAGCTTCGAGCCGCGCACGTCGAGCTGCGCGAACACGCCGTCGTAGTCGATGGCCGTGTCGTTGGGATTCTGGACCCGCAGCTTCAGCGCGAAGCGGGCCTCGGCGCCTTCGCCGCTGATCGGCTCGACGCCGGCGACGGTGACGCTGACCGGATCTCCGATCCCGAACGCCGCGCAGCCCGCCAGCGCGAGCGCCATGGCAGCCATCGTGATTCTGCGAAGTCTCATCCGTTTCTCCTGCGGCCGGGTGGACGGCCGGATCGCAGTCTATCCCGTGTCGCTGCGCGGGCATCGGCACGGCGCGATAATGGCGGCTGGTTGCGGGGCCGCCCGCGAGCGCGGCCGGCCGGATGCCGGCGCCGAATGGAGAGACGAATGATCGAATGGATGCGGGCCGCCGGGCTGGCGGCGGCGTTGGCGCTGGCGGCGCTCGCCGCCCCGGTGGCGTCGGCTGCCGATGCCGAGGCCGGGCGGGCGCTCTACGAGACGCGCTGCGGCGGCTGCCACGACCGCAGCGTGCACGAGCGCACGGCGCGCGCGGCGAAGTCCTTCGCGCAACTGCGCGCCGCGATCGCCCGCTGGGACCGTCACGCGGGCGCCCTGTGGCGAAAGGAAGAGATCGACGCGGTTACGCGTTACCTGAACGAGCGCTACTACCGCTTCCCTTGCCCCGACGACGTCTGCGGCAGCGCGCGCGGCTGAGATGGCGTCGAGCCTGCTGGCGCTGCTCGACGACATCGCGAGCGTTCTCGACGACGTCGCGCTGCTGACGAAGGCGGCGACGAAGAAGACCGCGGGCGTGCTCGGCGACGACCTCGCGCTCAACGCGCAGCAGGTTGCCGGCGTGCACGCCGACCGCGAGTTGCCGGTGGTGTGGGCGGTCGCGCGAGGGTCGCTGCGCAACAAGGCGATCCTGGTCCCGGCGGCGCTCGCCGTCAGCGCGTGGGTCCCGGCTGCCGTGACGCCGCTGCTGATGGCCGGCGGCGCGTTCCTGTGCTACGAGGGCTTCGAGAAGCTCGTTCACCGGCTCCGGCACCACGGCGACGACGCGCATCGCGCGCAGGTGGTCGAGGCGCTCGCCGATCCCTCGGTCGACCTCGTCGCGCTCGAGCGAAAGCGCATCGGCGGCGCCGTGCGCACCGACTTCATCCTGTCGGCCGAGATCATCGTGATCACGCTCGGCACGGTCGCTGCGGCGTCTTTCGGGACGCGCGTCGCGGTGCTGGCCGGCATCGCGCTGATCATGACCGCGGGCGTCTACGGACTGGTCGCCGCGATCGTCAAGCTCGACGACCTCGGCCTGCACCTCGCACGCCGCACCGGCGCAGGGGGCGGCGCGCGGCTCGCGCGCGCCGTCGGGGCCGCGATCGTCGGGGCTGCGCCGTGGCTGATGCGCGGGCTGGCGGTCGCCGGCACCGCGGCGATGTTCCTCGTCGGCGGCGGCATCCTCGCGCACGGCGTGCCGGCGCTGCACCACTGGATCGAGTCGGCGGCAGTCCGCGCGGGGGCGCTGGGCACGGTGCTGCTGCCGCTTCTGGCCGACGCCGCGGTCGGAATCGCCGCCGGCGCGGTCGTCCTGGCCGCGGTCGAGATCGCGCGGCGTGGCTGGACTGCCGCCCGCCGCGTCGGGAGCGCCGCGCGCGGCGCGTGAGCGCCGGCCTGGCTGGCCGCGCTGCCGGCGCCTATGATGGCCGCGACAGGATGATCACGACGAGACGACCCCGATGAGCGTGCGCAACCTCGTGCAACTGTTCGAACCGCGATCGGTTGCGGTCATCGGCGCGTCGAACACGCCGCGCCACGTCGGCAACGTGCTGATGCGCAACCTGCTCGACGGCGGGATCGCGGGGCCGATCATGCCGGTCAATCCGAAGTGGCACGCGGTGGCGGGGGTACTCGCGTACCCGGATGTCGCGAGCCTGCCGGAGGCGCCCGAACTGGCCGTGATCTGCAGCCCGGACGCGACGGTGCCGGGCGTCGTCGAGGCGCTCGGCGCGCGCGGCACGGCCGTCGCGGTGATCGTCAACGACGGGCTGGGCCGGCGGCGCGACGCCGGCGGGCGCAACCTGCGCGACGAGGCGGTCGCCGCCGCGCTGCGGCATGGGATGCGGGTGCTCGGCCCCGGCAGCCTCGGCGTGCTCGTGCCGCACACCGGACTCAACGCGAGCCTGAGCCACGTCGGCGCGCTGCCGGGGCGGCTCGCGTTCGTCTCGCAGTCGGGGGCCATCTGCACCGCAGTGCTGGATTGGGCGCGCGCGAAGGGGATCGGCTTCTCGCACTTCGTCGCGCTCGGTGACTGCGCCGACATCGACTTCGGCGACGTGCTCGACTACCTCGGCACCGACCCCGACACCAGCGCGATCCTGCTCTACATCGACGACATCCGCGAGCGGCGCAACTTCATGGCGGCGGCGCGCGCGGCGGCACGCAACAAGCCCGTGCTCGCGGTGAAGTCGGGTCGCGCGGCGGCGCTCGACGCCGCGGCCGACGACGCGAGCGCGCCGCTGGTGTCGGCCGACGAAGTGTTCGACGCCGCGTTGCGCCGCGCCGGCATCCTGCGCGTCTACGACATCGACGAGCTGTTCGCCGCCGTCGAGACGCTGGGGCGCGCCCGCACCGTGCGCGGCGAGCGGCTGGCGGTGCTGCACAACGGCGGCGGCACCGGCACCATGGCCGTGGACGAGCTGCGCCTCGGGGGCGGGCGTTGCGCGCAGCTGAGCGTTGAAACCTGCGCGACGCTGGCGGCCGCGCTGCCCGACCGGGCGCCGGCGTGCAATCCGCTCGACCTCGGCGTCAACGCGTCCGGCGAGCGCTATGCGCAGTGCCTGAGAACGGTGCTGGCCGACCCCGCGGTGACGGCCGCACTGGTCGTGCACGCGCCCACCGCGACCACGCCGAGCGACGAGATCGCGCGCGCCGTGATCGGGGTGGCGCGCGAACAGGCCGGCGCGCGCATCCTGACGAGCTGGGTCGGGGCGGGCTCGATGGAAGGGGCGCGCCGCCTGTTCGCCGAGGCCGGGTTGCCGACCTACGACACGCCGTCGAGCGCGGTGAAGGCGTTCCTGCACGTGGTGAACTTCCACCGCAACCAGGAAATGCTGATGCAGACGCCGCCGTCGCTGCCGAGCGGGTTCCGGCCGGACGTCGAGGCGGCGCGCGCGGTGGTCGCGCGCGCGCTCGCGCGCGGCGACGGCGTGATGACCGAACCCGACGCAAAGGCGGTGCTGGCGGCCTACGGCATCCCGGTGGTCGGGACGCGCATCGCCGGCTCGCTCGCGCAGGCCGTCGCCGCCGCCGACGAAGTCGGCTACCCGCTCGCGCTCGCGGTGCTGTCGCCCGACATCGCGCGCCGCTGGGACGCCGGCGGCATCGCGCTCCACCTCGGGAGCGCCGACGAGGTGCGCACGGCCGGCGCCGGCATCGTGAAGCGGATCGGTGAATTGAACCCGCCGGCGCGCATCGCCGGCTTCACGCTGCAGCCGATGGTCATGCGTCGCAACGCTCGCCAGCTCTTCATCGCGGTCGCCGACGACGCGCTGTTCGGCCCGGTGATCGTGTTCGGCGAGGGCGGCCGCGCGATCGACGTCGTGCGCGACCGCGCGGTCGGCTTGCCGCCGCTGAACCTGCCGCTCGCCCGCGAGCTGATCGCGCGCACCCGCGTCGAGCGCCTGCTGCAGGCGCATCGCGACCGGCCGGCCGCCGACCTCGACGCCGTCTCCCTCGCGCTGGTGAAAGTCTCGCAGCTGCTGGTCGACCTGCCCGAGATCGTCGGACTCGAGATCAATCCGCTGTTTGCGGACGAGGACGGCGTCATCTGCATCGATGCGCAGATGCAGGTCCGCGCGTTTTCCGGGGCTGGCAGTCGCCTCGCGATCCGTCCGTACCCGCAGGGGCTCGACGAGGCGGTCCGGCTGCGCGACGGGCGCGCCGTCGTGCTGCGCCCGATCCGTCCCGAGGACGAGCCGGCGCATCACGCGCTGATCGCGCGCATGTCGCCGGAGGACCTGCGGCTGCGCTTCTTCAGCTACGTGCGCGAGTTGCGCCACGCCCAGATGGCGCGCCTCACGCAGGTCGACTACGACCGCGAAATGGCTTTCATCGCGACCGTCGCCGGCCCCGGGGGAGAGCCCGAGACCCTCGGCGTCGTGCGCACCGTGACCGATCCGGACAACCGCTCGGCCGAGTTCGCCGTGCTGGTGCGCTCGGACCTGAAGGGCAAGGGGCTGGGACGGCTGCTGATGGAGAAGATCATCGGCTACTGCCGCCGCCGCGGCACCGGCGAGATCAAGGGGCTGGTGCTGTCGTCGAACGACGGCATGATCGCGCTCGCGCGGCGCCTGGGTTTTTCGATCGAGCGCGGGCCCGATCCCGACACCGTGGTCGCGCGCCTTGCGCTCGACGCGGATCAGGCGCCGTCGCGGGCGTCGTAGAAGCGCTCGACCAGCGCCGCGTGGCGCTCGAGCACGACCTGCCGGCGCACCTTCATCGTCGGCGTGAGAACGCCGCTCTCGATCGTGAGCGGCTCGTCGAGGACGGCGAACTTGCGCACGTGCGCGACGCGCGCCTGTCGCCCGTTGACGGCGTCGACGCCGCGCTGCAGTTCGGCGACGACCCGCGGGTCGCGGCGCCACGCCTGCGCGTCGCCGGCCAGCCCGTGGTTCTGCGCGAACTGCGCCAGCGCCTCCGGCTCCAGCGCGAGCAGCGCGCACAGGAAGTGGCGCCCGTCGCCGCAGACGACCGCGTGCGCGACCAGCGGCAGGTTCATCAGCTCGGCTTCGATGTTGGCCGGCGAGACGTTCTTGCCGCCCGACGTGATCAGCAGGTCCTTCTTGCGGCCGGTCACGTAGAGGAAACCGTCCTCGTCGATGCGCCCCAGGTCGCCCGAGTGCAGCCAGCCGTCGCGCAGCGACTCGGCGGTGTCGCCGGGCCGGTTCAGGTAGCCGGCGAAGACGTTGGGCCCGCGCACGAGGATCTCGCCGTCGTCGGCGATCCGCACCGCCATGCCGGGCAGCGTCTTGCCGACGGCGCCGGGGCGGATGAAACCGGGCAGGCTGATCGCGGTGGGCCCGCAGTCCTCCGACTGTCCGTAGACCTCGCCGATCGCGAGATCGAGCCCGGTGAAGAAGCGCAGGTTGTCGAGCGCGATCGGCGCCGCGCCCGACATCAGCACGCGCGCCGCGTCGAAGCCGAGCGCGCGCTTGACCTTGCGGTGCACGAGCGCGCCGGCGAGCGCCTTCTGCGCGCGCAGCAGCGGGCCCGGCGCGCCGCCGGCGAAGCGCAGTTCGTGCCAGCGGCGGCCGACGCCGAGCGCCCAGCGCGCGAGCGCCGCCCGCGGGCCGGTGGCGGTGGCGAGCTTCGCCTCGATGGCCGCCTGCATCTTCTCCCACACGCGCGGCACGCCGAAGAACACGGTCGGATGGACCTCCTTCAGGTGATCGCCGAGCGCTTCGAGGCTGCGCGCGAAGTAGACCTGGTAGCCGGCCCAGACGTGGTTGTGGATCGCGCCGAGTTGCTCGGCCACGTGCGCCAGCGGCAGGTAGGAGATCAGCCGGTCCTCCGGGCCGACGCCGAAGGCCGCCGACAGCGCAAGCGTGGTCCAGCTCAGGTTGCCGTGCGACAGCACCACCGCCTTCGGCGGTCCGGTGGTTCCGGAGGTGTAGATCAGCGTGCCGGGCTGCTCGGGGCGCAGCGCCGCCAGCCGCCGGTCGACCTCGGGCTGGAGGTCCGGCGCGGCGCCGAGTTGCAGGAACGCCTCCCAGCTCATCTGGCCGGGTGCGCGCGGCTCGGTGCCGGCCATGAACACGACGCGCTTCAGGCGCGCCAGCATCTCGCGCCGGCCGGCGATGCGCGCCCACTGCGCCTCGTTCTCGACCAGCAGCACCGCGCAGCCGCTGTCGGCGACGATGTACTCGACTTCGTCGGCGGAACTGGTCCAGTAGATGCCCGCAGCCACCGCGCCGACCATCATCGCCGCGTGGTCCATGATGGTCCACTCGGGACGGTTGAAGCCGAGGATGCACACGGCGTCGCCCGGCCGCACGCCCAGCGCCACCAGCGCGCGCGCCGCGCTGCGCACCTGCGCCGCGTAGTCGCTCCAGCGGGTGGCCTCCCAGCCGTGGCTGCCGCGCGTGAAGTACGCCGGTCGATCGGCCAGGCGCTGCGCGGTGGCGAGCAGGCGCGCCGGCGTGCTCGCGAACGCCGTGTCCGCGGGGGCGCGCGGTCCGGCGGCGTTCGCGGCGGGCTTCATCGCGGCGCCAATCCGAGCAGAGCGCGCGCCTCCGAAGGCGAGGCGACCGCGCGCCCGGCGCGCCGCGCGCACTCGGCGAGCGCCTCGATCAGCGCCCCGTTGCCGCTGGCGCGAGATCCGTCCGGCAGGTAGAACGTGTCTTCGAGCCCGGTGCGCAGCATGCCGCCCAGCTCCGCCGTGCGCTGGTGCACCGGCCAGATTCCGCCGCGACCGATCAGCGTGCTCTGCCAGACGGCACCCGGGGCGATCCAGCGCGGCAGCAGTTCGAGCAGCGCGGCGTCGCATGGCATTCCCGACTCCACGCCCATCACGAAGTTGTACTCGGGCCGCCCCATCGACGGCTCGATCATGCCGTTGCGGACGTACAGTCCGACCGAGCGCACGATGCCGACGTCGAAGCACTCGAACTCCGGGTGGGTGCCGCACTCCCGCATCACGTCGAGGAACGCCTGCACCTTCTCGACCGGGTTGTCGAACACCATCGGCGGCCAGGCCCAGCGCCCGTCCTCGCGCAGCTTCAGGTAGTTCAGCGTACCGGCGTTGCAGGCCGCGATCTCCGGGCGCACGCGCCGGATGCAGGCGAGCGGGCCGGAGATGTCCTTGCCGATCGTTCCGGTGGTCAGGTTCACGATCACGCCCGGACACGCCGCGCGGATCGCGTCGACGACCTCGGCGGCGATCTCGGGGTCCCAGCTCGGCATGTGCCCGAAACCGGGTTCCTGCGAGCGCACGTGCACGTGCATGACGCTGGCGCCGGCGGCGAATGCGTCGCGCGCCTCGGCCGCCATCTGCGCCGGCGTGACCGGCACCGGGTGCTGCCGGGGATCGGTGAGCACGCCGGTCAGCGCGCAGGTGAGGATGGCCTTGTCCATCATTCGTTCTCCGGGAGTTCCAGTTCGACCAGTACCGCGCCGGCCTCGACGCTGTCGCCCGGCGCGGCGCGCACCGCAGCGACGCGCGCCGGGGCTGGCGCCTCGAGCCACATTTCCATCTTCATCGCCTCGACGCAAACGAGCGGCTGGCCCTTCGTTACCGTGTCGCCGACGGCGACCGCCAGCGCTGCGACCGTCCCGGCGACCGGCGCGCGCGCGAGCCGCGGATCGGGCGCGTCGCCGGACTGCGGCCACGGCGACACCTCGGCGAAGCGGAACACGGCCGCGTCGTGCGCCAGGTGCAGTGCCGCGCCGTCGCGCACGCAAACGGCCTCGCGCTGCACGCCGTCGACCGCGAAGCGTAGCCGGTGGCCGTCGCCGGCCAGCACTTCGACCGTGACCTCGTCGTCGGCGCCGTCGGCGCTCACCTGCACGCGCCGCCCCTCGGTGCGCACGCGCAGCCGGCGCCGCTCGCCGTCGCACTCGAGTTCGACGCTCCATGCGGCCACGCTCGCCGGGCGCGTGCCGGGCCCGTCGCCGGCGGCGAGCACCGCGGCGGCGATGCGCCATGCCGGCACCGGCGGCGCCGGCCGCCGTAGCAGCGGCTCGCCGTCGTCGAGCCAGCGGTCGAGCGTCGCGGTGTCCATTCGCGCCTCCCGGAAAGCGGGGTGGCGCAGCAGGTCGCGCAGGAAGCGGCCGTTGTTGCGCGGCCCGATCAGCGGGGCATCCTCGAGTGCCGCGACCAGCCGCCGGATCGCGTCGTCGCGGTCGCGCCCGTGCGCGATCACCTTCGCGACCATCGGGTCGTAGTGAGGGCCGACGCTGCCGCCCTCGTCGATGCCGGAGTCGATGCGCACGCCGCCGCCGTGGCGCGCGCCGGGGGCCCCGTGATCTGTGCCCGCGGCGCAAGGGTCGTGCGCTGCGCGGCCGTCGAGCGCGTCCTGCGGGCGCCAGTGCAGCACGCCGCCGGTTTGCGGGGTGAACCCGGCGTACGGATCTTCGGCGTACAGGCGGACCTCGATCGCGTGACCGTCGAGGCGCACGTCAGTCTGCGCCAGCGGCAGCGGCTCGCCCGCAGCGACGCGCAACTGCCACTCGACCAGGTCGAGTCCGGTCACGCACTCGGTCACCGGGTGCTCGACCTGCAGTCGCGTGTTCATTTCGAGGAAGTAGTGGTTCATGCGTTCGTCGACGACGAACTCGACCGTCCCCGCGCCGCGATAGCCGACGGCGAGTGCCGCCGCGACCGCGTCGTTGCCCATGCGTTCGCGCATCCGGGCGTCCACCACCGGCGAAGGCGCCTCCTCGGCGACCTTCTGGCGGCGGCGCTGCGCGGTGCAGTCGCGCTCG
The DNA here is from genome assembly GCA_024711155.1 of Burkholderiaceae bacterium. Classification (GTDB taxonomy): domain Bacteria; phylum Pseudomonadota; class Gammaproteobacteria; order Burkholderiales; family Burkholderiaceae_E; genus Zeimonas. The sequence goes on along the minus strand of JANJTK010000087.1, from coordinate 45,062 downwards.
CCCAGGTGCAGCGCGTTGCCGTGCGCGTCGGCGAAGACCTGGATCTCGACGTGGCGACCGCCCTCGATCAGCCGCTCGAGCATCAGCCGGCCGTCGCCGAAGGCGCTGGTCGCCTCGCGCCGCGCCGCCGCCAGCGCCGGCGGCAATTCAGCCAGGTCGCGCACCAGCCGCATGCCCCGGCCGCCGCCGCCGGCCACCGCCTTGACGAGCAGCGGCGCGCCGAGCCGCCGCGCTTCGGCCTCGAGCCGCTCGTCGCTCTGGTCCTCGCCGAGATAGCCGGGGGCGCAGGGCACGTCGGCCGCGATCATCCGGCGCTTCGCAGCCGCCTTGTCGCCCATCGCCTCGATCGCCTCGGGCGGCGGGCCGACGAACACGAGCCCGGCGTCGGCGCACGCGCGCGCGAAGTCGGCGCGCTCGGAGAGGAAGCCGTAGCCCGGGTGGATCGCGTCGGCGCCGGTGCGCCGCGCGGCCTCGAGGATGCGCTCGATCGACAGGTAGCTGCCCGCCGCCGGCGCCGGGCCGAGGCGCACTGCCTCGTCGGCGAGCGCGACGTGCGGCGCGGTCGCGTCCGCGTCGCTGTAGACGGCCACCGTGCGGTAGCCGAGGCGGCGCGCGGTGCGCGCGACGCGGCACGCGATCTCGCCGCGGTTGGCGATCAGGATCTTCTCGAAGCTCATGTCGGCGCCCAGCGAGGCTTGCGTTTCTCGATGAAGGCGAGGGTGCCCTCGGCGCCTTCGGGGCCGAGCAGCGCGTGCGCGAACGCCTGCGCGGCGTCGCCGACCAGCGCGGCCGGGTGGGCCAGCCGCGCGCGAGCGATCAGCGCTTTGGTGGCTGCCACCGCTCCGGGGGCGCACTGCAGGATGTCGTCGAGCACGCGCGCGACGGCCGCGTCGATTGCCTCGGCAGCGTGCACTTCGTGCACCAGGCGCAGCGCCAGCGCGGCGCGCGCGTCGAGGCGGCCGCCGGTGACGGCGAGCCGGCGCGCCTCGCTGTAGCCGAGGCGCTCGACCAGGAACGGCGCGATCTGGGCGGGCACCACGCCGAGCGAGGTCTCGGGTAGCCGGAAGCTCGCGCTCTCGCTTGCGAGCGCGACGTCGGCGACGCAGGCGAGGCCGAAGCCGCCGCCCATCACGGTGCCCTCGAGCACGGCGACGGTGGCGATCCCGGTGGCCGCCCAGGCGGCGCACAACTCGCCGAACGCCGCGCTGACCTCGGCGACGCCGCCGGGACGGCCGTGCGCGGCCGCCATGTCGCGCAGGTCGCCGCCGGCGCAGAAGTGCCCCCCGGCGCCGCGCAGCACGATCGCGCGCACGCCGCCGTCGGCCTGCGCGCCGTCGAGTGCCGCGCGCAGTTCGCCCACCATCGCGAGCGACATTGCGTTGCGCGCCTGCGGCCGGTTCAGCGTCAGGTGCAGCACGCCGCCGTCGCGACGCGCGAGCAGCGTCTCCCAGGCGGCCGGGTTCAATGCGCGCCCTTCGGCAGCGTGCCTTCGAGCTTCGCGATGATGCCGAGCATGATCTCGTCGGCGCCGCCGCCGATCGACACCAGCCGCGAATCGCGGTAGGCGCGCGAGACCGGGTTGTCGATCGTGTAGCCCATGCCGCCCCAGTACTGCAGGCAGCTGTCGGCGACCTCGCGCGAGAGCCGGCCGCACTTGAGCTTGGCCATCGACGCGAGCCGCGTGACGTCCTGCCCGCCGACGTACATGTCGACCGCGCGGTAGGTCAGCGCGCGCAGCGCCTCGACCTCGGTGCGCAGCTCGGCGAGGCGGAAGTGCACCACCTGGTTGTCGAGGACGCTCTTGCCGAAGGCCTTGCGCTCGCGCGTGTAGTCGATCGTCTGGTCGATCAGCCGGTCCATCCCGCGCAGCGAGCTCGCCGCGCCCCACAGCCGCTCCTCCTGGAACTGCAGCATCTGGAACGTGAAGCCCATCCCTTCCTGGCCGATCAGGTTGCGCTGCGGCACGCGCACGCCGTCGAAGAACAGCTGCGCGGTGTCGGAGCTGTTCATGCCGATCTTGTGGATCTTCTGCCGCGACACGCCGGGGGCGCTCAGCGGGACGACGATCAGGCTCTTGTTGCGATGCGCAGGGCCTTCGCCGGTGTTGGCGAGCAGGCAGCACCAGTCGGCCTTCATGCCGTTGGTGATCCACATCTTGGTGCCGTCGATCACGTAGTCGCCGCCGTCCTTGCGCGCGGTGGTGCGGACCGCCGCCACGTCCGAGCCACCGCCGGGCTCGCTGACCCCGATGCAGCCGACGTACTCGCCGGCAATCGAAGGCGCGAGGTATTCGCGCCGCAGCTCGTCGCTGCCGAAGCGCGCCAGCGCGGGGGTGCACATGTCGGTGTGCACCCCGATCGCCATCGGCACGCCGCCGCAGGCGGCCGCTCCGATCGCCTCGGCCATCACCATCGAGTAGCTGAAGTCGAGCCCGAGCCCGCCGTATTCCTCGGGGTACTTGACGCCGAGCAGGCCGAGCTTGCCGAGCTTGCGGAACAACTCGTGGCTGGGGAATTCCTCCGCTTTCTCCCACTCGGGCACGAACGGGTCGATCTCGTTGCGGACGAACCGGGTGACGGTCTCGTCGAGCTGGCGGTGCTGGTCGGTGAAATTCATGTTTCGCTCCGGAAGGAATGCCATGCGGGCGCGCTCACAGGCGCGCCACGCCGAAGGTGTTCGGGTGCAGCACGCGGGCGTCGGCTTCGCGCGCGAGCGCCAGGCCCAGCGCGAGCACGCGCCGCGTGTCGCGCGGATCGACGATGCCGTCGTCCCACAGGCGCGCAGTGCCGAACAGCGCGGTCGACTCGGCGTCGAGCCGGCGCCGCAGCTGCTCGCTCATCGCCTTCAGTCCGGCCTGCGCTTCGTCGCCCAGCGGCACGCCCGAGCGCTCGAGCTTGCCGCGGCTCACCATCTCCATCACCATCGCGGCCTGCGCGCCGCCCATCACTGCGGTGCGCGCCGACGGCCAGGCGAAGATGAAGCGCGGGTCGAAACCGCGGCCGCACATTCCGTAGTTGCCGGCGCCGAACGAGCCGCCGACGACGACGGTGAACTTCGGCACGCGCGCGTTGGCGACCGCCTGGATCATCTTCGAGCCGTGCTTGATCGCGCCGGCGCGCTCGGCGGCGCTGCCGACCATGTAGCCGGTGGTGTTCTGCAGGAACACCAGCGGCGTGCCGCTCTGGTCGCACAGCTGGATGAACTGCGCCGCCTTCACCGAGCCGGTGGGCTGGATCGGTCCGTTGTTGCCGAGGATCCCGACCCGGTGGCCGTCGATGCGCGCGTGGCCGCAGATCGTGTCGGGCGAGTACGCGGCCTTGAACTCGAGGAAGTCGGAGTCGTCGACGACGCGAGCCACGATCTCGCGCACGTCGTACGGCGCGCGCTCGTCGGCCGGCACGATCCCCATCAGCTCCTCGGGGTCGTAGCGCGGCGGGGCCGCCGCACTGCCGGCCGGCGCGACGTCGTCCCACGCGAGCGCGCCGATGAGCTCGCGCGCGATGGCGATCGCGTGGGCGTCGTCGTCGGCCAGGTATTCGCCGAGCCCGGTCACGCGCGCGTGCAGGTCGGCGCCGCCCAGCTCCTCGTCGGTCGCGTCCTCGCCGATGGCCGCCTTCACCAGCGGCGGGCCGGCCAGGTAGATGCTCGAGCGGTCCTTGACCAGCACCACGTAGTCCGACAGCCCCGGCAGGTAGGCGCCGCCGGCGGTCGACGAGCCGTGCACGACGGCGATCTGCGGCAATCCGGCGGCCGACATCCGCGCCTGGTTGGCGAAGGTGCGGCCGCCCTCGATGAAGATCTCGGCCTGGTACATCAGGTTCGCGCCGCCGCTCTCGACCAGCGACACCAGCGGCAGCTTGTTCTCCATCGCGATCTGTTGCGCGCGCAGGCCCTTCTTCAGGCCCATCGGCGCGACCGTTCCGCCCTTGACCGCGCTGTCGCTGGCCGACACCATCACGCGCCGCCCCGACACCGTGCCGACGCCGCAGATCGAGCCGCCGCCGAGCACGCTGCGCTTGCCGTCGTCGTCGTGCATGCCCAGCCCGGCGAGCGTGCAGAGCTCCAGGAAGTCGCTGCCGCGATCGAGGAGCCGCGCGACGCGCTCGCGCGGCAGCAGCTGCCCACGCTGCTCGAAGCGCGCGCGCTTCGACTCCGACTCGGCCACCACCTTGCCCTCGAGCGCGCGCACCTCGGCCAGCCGCTCGTGCATGCGCTGCGCGTTGGCGGCGAACGCGGGGCTGCGCGGGTCGAGTCGGGAAGTCAGGATCGGCATGGTGCGAGCACCTCCGGCGGCGCTGCACGATGGAAGCCGTCGAACGCGACCGAGCGGTCGTGGTCGATGCTCGGGAAGACCGGCGTCCCGAGCGACGCGCCGCCGTCGATTTCGAGCGTGACGCCGGTGACGAAGGCGGCCGCCGGCGAGAGCAGGAAGACGATCGCCGCGCTCACCTCGGCCTCGCTTGCGAGCCGGCGCAGCGGCACGTGGCGCGCGAGCGTCGGGATCAGCTCGCGCACGGCGCCGCCGTAGCGGTCCATGCCCGAGGATGCGACCCAGCCGGGCGCCACTGCGTTGACGCGCACCCCGGCGTGCGCCCACTCGACTGCAGCGCTCATGGTCAGGTTGCTCATGCCGGCGCGCGCCGCCCCCGAGTGTGCCATCCCCGGCATCCCGTTGCGGAAGCCGGCGGTCATGTTGACGACGGCGCCGCCGTGCGCCTGCATCGACTGCACGAAGACCTCGCGCATCATCAGGAAGCCGCCGGTCAGGTTGGTGGCGACCACCGCGTCGAAGCCGCGCTTGCTGATCGCCAGCAGCGGCGCCGGGAACTGTCCGCCGGCGTTGTTGACCAGGCAGTCGACGCGGCCGTGGCGTGCCACCGCGATGGCGACGGCGGTCTTGACCGCTTCCTCGTCGCGGACGTCGAAGCACGCCGTCTCGCAGCGGCCGCCGTCCTCGCCGATCTCGGCCGCGACGCGCTCGAGCTTGTCGGCGCTGCGCCCGCTGACGAGCACGGTGGCGCCGAGCGCGGCGAGTTCGTGAGCGACGCAGCGGCCGATGCCGCTGCCGCCGCCGGTGACCCAGGCGACGCGTCCCGAGAAGAGGCCCGGGCGGAACACGCTGCGATAGGCGCTCGGGCGGCCGGCGGCGGGGGCGCCCGACGACGAGGGCGCGTCCGGTGGGTTCATGCGAGGGCTCCGCGGTCGGGGACGATGCGCCAATCTACCGCCTGGGTGACGTTAACGTCAATAAGACACCGTCCACGGCATTGTCCGCTTGCCAACGGAAGGGGCGCGCATTACGATGCGAGCCCATTCATACCACGACGGAAGCGGAGCTCGACATGGATCTTCAGCAATGCACCCAGGCGGTGAGCGCCAAGGTCGGCGACGACAGCGGACTCGGCGCCGTCCTCAAGTTCGACTGCGGCTCCGACGGCGTGATCGTGATCGACGGCAAGGCGGTTCCGAACAAGGTCGACAACGTCGACCGCGACGCCGATTGCACCGTTGCGATCACCACCGAGAACCTGGCGGCGATGCTCAACGGGGCGCTCAACCCGGTCACCGGCTTCATGACCGGCAAGTTCAAGGTGAGCGGCGACATGAGCGTCGCGATGAAGCTGCAAAGAGTGGTCTGACGTGGCGACCCGGGGCGCGGCCGCGGCGCGGACGGCGCAGCCTGCGACGGCACGCGCGGCCCGCTCCGGCTCGCTCCCGCGAGCGCGCCAGGCGATCGCCGAGCATCGCGACGACGCCACCGGCGAGCTCTACGGCATTTCGGAGCTGTGCGAGCAGTTCGGAGTCACGCCGCGCGCGCTGCGCTTCTACGAGGACAAGGGCCTGCTCGCGCCGCGGCGCGTCAACGGCGCCCGCATCTATACGCGGCGCGACCGGGCGCGGCTGGCGCTGATCCTGCGCTCGAAGGCCATCGGCGCGTCGCTGGCGGAGATCCGGCAGTATCTCGACATGTACGGCTCGCACGGCGAGGGGCGCGCGCAGCAGCTCAGGTACGTTCTGCAGCGCACTGACCAGGCCATCGCCGAGCTCGAGCAGAAGCGCGCCCACATCGACGCGACACTCGCCGAGCTGCGCGTGATCAACGAAACCGTGCGCGGCCACCTCGCGCAAAAGTCGCAGGACTGAGGACGATGCGATGACACACGCGTTCCTGTACGACCATGTCCGCACCCCGCGCGGCAAGGGCAAGAAGGACGGGGGCCTGCACCAGGCGACGCCGGTGTGGCTGCTGCGCACGCTGCTCGAGGCGCTGCGCGAGCGCAACCGGCTCGACACCGCGCTCGTCGACGACGTCGTGCTCGGCTGCGTGACGCCGGTGGGCGAGCAGGGCGCCGACATCGCGCGCACCGCGGTGCTCGACGCCGGCTGGGCGCAGACCGTGGCTGGCGTGACGCAGTCGCGCTTCTGCGCGTCGGGGCTGGAGTCGGTGAACCTGGCCGCGGCCAAGGTGGCGAGCGGCTTCGAGGACCTGGTCGTCGCCGGCGGCGTCGAGAGCATGAGCCGCTGGGCGATGGGCAGCGACGGCGGCGCCTGGTACATCGACCCGCGCGTGAACCACCGGCTCGGGTTCGTCCCGCAGGGCGTGAGCGCCGACCTGATCGCGACGCTGGAAGGCTGGGGGCGCGCCGACGTCGACGCGTTTGCGCTGCAGTCGCACCGGCGTGCGGCGGCGGCGCGCGCCGACGGGCGCTTCGCGCGCTCGGTCGTGCCGGTGCGCGACATCGCCGGCCTGCCGCTGCTGGCGCACGACGAGACCATCCGCCCCGAGGCCACGCTCGAGGCGATGGGCAGGCTCGACCCGTCGTTCGCGATGGTCGGCGCGATGGGGTTCGACGCGACAGCGCTGCGCAAGTACACGACGGTCGAGCGCATCGAGCATGTCCACCATGCCGGCAACTCGTCGGGGATCGTCGACGGTGCCGCGCTGATGCTGGTCGGCTCCCGCGAAGGCGGCGAGCGCGCGGGCCTGAGGCCGCGCGCGCGGGTGCGCGCGGCGGCCGTGATCGGTTCGGAGCCGACGATCATGCTGACCGGGCCGACGCCGGCCTGCCGCAAGGCGCTCGCGAAGGCCGGCATGGCGCCCGGCGACGTCGACCTGTGGGAGATCAACGAGGCCTTCGCGGTCGTCCCGATGAAGACAGCGCGCGACCTCGGCGTCGACCTCGGTCGGGTCAACGTCAACGGCGGCGCGATCGCACTGGGGCACCCGCTCGGCGCGACCGGCTGCGTCATCCTCGGCACGCTGCTCGACGAGCTCGAGCGGCGCGACCTCGCGACCGGGCTCGCGACCCTGTGCGTCGGCGGCGGCATGGGCATCGCCACGATCGTCGAGCGCGTCTGACCAGTCCGGGCGGCGGCAAGGAGAACACCACGATGACTTCCGCGATCACGCTGCAGCTCGGCGAAGATGGCATCCTGCTGGCGACGATGGACCATCCGTCCAAGCCGATGAACGTGCTCGACGACGAGCTGGCCGGGCCGCTCGCCGGGCTGATCGAGCGGCTCGAAGGCGATCCGGCGGTGCGCGGGCTCGTGCTGGCGTCGGGCAAGCCCGACTTCCTCGCCGGCGCCGACATCGACCGGTTGCGCGCGCTGGAGGATGCGCAGCAGGCGTTCGACGAGTCGATGCGCTTCAAGCGCTGCCTGCGCCGGCTCGAGTCGTGCGGCAAGCCGGTCGCTGCCGTGATTCGCGGCCGCTGCCTCGGCGGCGGGCTCGAGATCGCGATGAGTTGCCACTGGCGCGTGCTGGTCGACGACGGCCTTGCGCGGCTGGGCCTGCCCGAAGTCAAGCTGGGGCTGCTGCCCGGCGGGGGCGGCACGGTGCGGCTGCCGCGGCTGGTCGGGATGCAGCAGGCGCTGCAGATGATGACCGAGGGCAGCGAGATCCGCTCCGACAAGGCGATGGCGATCGGCCTCGTCGGCGAACTCGCGCCGTCGCACGACGAGGCGCTCGCGCGCGCCCGCGCGTGGTGCCTGGCCAACCCGGGCGCGAAGCAGCCGTGGGACCACGGCAAGTTCCGCTATCCCGGCGGCGACTCGCGCTCACCGGCGGTCGCGCAGATGTTCACGATTGCGCCGTCGATCGCAGCCGCGCGCAGCTTCGGCAACTACCCGGCGGTGGTGCACATCCTGTCGAGCGTGTTCGAGGGCGGGCTGGTCGACTTCGACAACGCGCTCGCGATCGAGTCGCGCTACTTCGCGGCCTGCGCGACCAGCGTCGAGAGCCGCAACATGATCGGCACGCTGTGGTACCAGCTCAACGCGATCCGCAAGGGCCAGTCGCGGCCGGCCGGCGTGCCGGCGTCGACCGTGCGCCGGGTCGGCGTGCTCGGCGCCGGCATGATGGGCGCGGGCATCGCGTACGCGTCCGCGAAGGCCGGCATCGACGTCGTGCTGCTCGACACCACGCTGGAGGCGGCCGAGCGCGGCAAGGCGTGGTCGCGCGACCTGCTCGACAAGGCGCTGCGCAAGGGCCGCGGCAGCGCGGACAGCGCCGAGGCGCTGCTCGCGCGCATCCGCCCGACCGCTGCATGGGAGGATCTCGCCGGCTGCGACCTCGTCGTCGAGGCGGTGTTCGAGGATCGCGCGGTCAAGGCCGACGTGACGCGGCGCGCCGAGGCGGTGCTGGGAGCGGACGCGGTGTTCGCGTCGAACACGTCGACGCTGCCGATCACCGGGCTCGCGCAGGCGAGCGCGCGGCCCGGGCAGTTCCTCGGCCTGCACTTCTTCTCGCCGGTCGACCGCATGCCGCTGGTCGAGATCATCGTCGGCGAGCGGACGTCGGAGCAGACGCTCGCGCGCGGCTTCGACTTCGTCCAGCAGATCGGCAAGACGCCGATCGTCGTCAACGACAGCCGCGGCTTCTACACCTCGCGCGTCTTCGCGACCTACGTGATGGAGGGGCTCGCGATGCTCGAGGAGGGCGTTCATCCGCGCGCGATCGAGGCGGCGGGCCTGCAGGCCGGCATGCCGATGCCGCCGCTCGCGCTGCAGGACGAGTTGTCGCTCGGCCTCGCGCTGCACGTGGCCGACCAGACGCGGCGCGACCTCGAAGCCGAGGGCAAGCCGTGGACGGCGCGCCCCGGCGAGGGCGTGCTGCGCCGGCTGTGCGAACTCGAACGCACCGGACGCAAGGCGGGAAAGGGCTTCTACGACTACGACGCCGACGGCAAGCGTCTGTGGCCCGGCCTTGCGGAGCTCTACCCGGTGGCGCCGGAGCAGCCCGAGCAGGCCGAACTGATCGACCGGCTGATGTACGCCCAGGCCAACGAGGCGGCGCGATGCTTCGAGGAAGGTGTGGTGCGCTCGGTCGCCGACGCCAACGTCGGGTCGATTCTCGGCTGGGGCTTCGCGCCGTTTCACGGCGGCGCGCTGCAGTTCGCCAACGCGCAGGGGCTGCAGCGCTTCGTCGCGCGCAGCCGCGAGCTCGCGCAGCGGCACGGCGCGCGCTTCGAGCCGGCGGCGATCGCGCTCCGGCTGGCTGGCGAGGGGCGCTGCTTCGCCGACTGAGTCGCCGCTCCCGCGCGCCCGCCCGGCGGGCGCGCCTGCGGAAGGGGGGCGGGGGGCTGCCACTACAATGCGGCCCTCGGCAACCGCCACGGAGGTCTCTGCGGTGAACAGGAAACGATGGGCGCGCGGCGTTGCCGTGGCGCTGGCCGCCGGCGCGATCGCCGGCGCGGGCGGGGCGTGCGCCGAGCGCATCGGCGAGGTCGACACGGTCTTCAAGTGGATCGGGCCCGACCACAAGGTGATCGTCGAGGCGCACGACGACCCGAAAGTCGCCGGCGTCACCTGCTACGTCTCGCGCGCGGTCACCGGCGGGATCAAGGGCGCGCTCGGCGTCGCGGAGGATCGCTCGGAGGCTTCGATCGCGTGCCGGCAGGTGGGGCCGGTGTCCTTCGCGGGGCCGCTGCCGAAGCAGGAAGAGATGTTCAGCGAGCGCATCTCGCTGGTGTTCAAGCGGCTGCGGGTCGTGCGGATGGTCGACACGCGGCGCAACGCGCTGGTCTACCTGACGTATTCGGAGCGCCTGATCGAGGGTTCGCCGCAGAACGGCGTCACCGCGGTATCGGTCGATCGCTCGACCCCGATCCCGCTGCGCTGAGCGCGGCCTGGCATGCAGATCTCACGGAAATCCGGATGAGCCATCCACAGTCCCCCGAGGCAGGCGCGTCCGGCGCCGACGCCGATCACGATCGATTCTCGACGATGGCGCGCGCGGAGCTGCGCGAACTGATCCGCGACACCGCGCGCCGGCTCGCGTTCGTGCGCGCCGAAGTCGCCGGGCTGGCGGCGATCCAGTCCTGGGAGCGTACCGAGGAGCAGGAGGCCGAGCTCGACCTCGCACGCCGCACCGACGAAACCTGGACCGCGATGCTGCGCGACGCGCTGGCCAGCCGGCGGCGCCGCCAGACGTCGGTGCGCTGAGCGCTGAGCACCGAGCACCGAGCGCCGAGCGCCGAGCGCCGAGCGCCGAGCGTCGCGCCCGTGCGCGCGGCCGGCTCCGCGCGCTCAGCCCCCGCGCGTGCGCAGCAGGCGGACGTGCATCGGCCGCATGAACGCCGCTCCGTCGGGGCCCAGGTGCGGCGCGAAGCGCTCGCGCACCGCCGCCAGCATCGCGTCGTCGATCCGGTGGTCGGCGAAGCTCGGCCGCATCACCTGCTGCTCGAACTCGGCGAAGTCGCGAAAACGCGCCGGCATCGAGAAGCGCACTTCGGCGGCCTGCTCCCAGCGGCCGCCGCCGATCGCGGTGTCGAGCGCGGCCTGCGCGGCGGCGCGCACGTCGCGCTCGTCGTTGAACATGCGGATCAGCTCGTTGAGCTCGCCGGCGAAGACGGGCTCCGAGACGTACAGCCAACCCTTCGGGCGCAGCACGCGCGCGGTCTCGTCGAGCGCTTGCGCCATCGCGGCGAGCGGGACGTGGTGCAGCGACTTCAGCATCAGGGCGCCGTCGAAAGACGCGTCCGGAAACGGAATCGCCTGCGCGCCGCCGCGCGCGAACGACAGGCCGGCCTGCGGCGCGGCCGCGAGGTTCTTCGCGTGCTGGGTCTCGTCGACCTCGAGCCCGACCAGCGTCGTCCCGGCGTGGCGCGCGAGCAGCGCCCGCGCGAGCCGCGCCGCGCCGCAGCCGAGCTCGATCAGGCGCGCGCGCGCGAGCGGCACCAGGCCGGCCAGCAGTTCGAGCTCGTCGTGGACGATCGTGTCGGCGGCGGGCGCGCCGGCGGGCGGGACGGGGCGGGAGGCGGTTGGCTGCACGGGCCGGATCCTGTGGCGAGGCGACCGGCGCACTGTAACGCGATTCGCTGCGGGACTCCCCGAATGGACTCGGCGCGGACGCGGGGTTAGGGTCGGTCGCGCGCCAGGGAGACCCGCGATGACCACGACCGGCAAGCTGATCCTCGAGTACGCCGTCGAGCACGGCGAAAAGTCGCCACAGCGGATCTACCTCACGCAGCCGGTCGGCAATGGCCCGGTGATCGACTACACGTGGGGCGAGGTGATCGACCAGGCGCGCCGGATGGCGGCGCACCTGCAGGGCTGCGGCTTCGAGCCGGGCGCGCGGATCGCGATGCTGTCGAAGAACTGCGCGCACTTCATTGTCGCCGAGCTGGCGATCTGGATGGCGGGCGGCACGACCGTCGCGATCTTCCCGACCGAGACCGCGGAGACGATCGGTTACGTGCTGGAGCACAGCGGCGCCACCCTGCTGTTCGTCGGCAAGCTCGACGACTGGCCCGCGCAGAGCCGTGGCGTGCCCTCCACCCTGCCGTGCATCGCGCTGCCGCTTGCACCGCCGACCGGCTTCGAGCGCTGGGACGCGATCGTCGCGCGCACCCCGCCGCTCGCGCAGCCGGCGCGGCGGGCGCCGCAGGACATCGCGATGCTGCTCTACACGTCGGGCTCCACCGGCCGGCCAAAGGGCGTGATGAGCAGCTTCGCCGCGATCACCTTCGCCGGCGAGGGCATCGCGCGGGAGATCCGCTCGCGCCTGCCGGGCGACGCCGACAGCCGCATGCTGTCGTACCTGCCGCTCGCGCACAGCTACGAGCGCTCGTGGGTCGAGGCCTCGTCGCTGGTCGAGGGGCGCACGCGGCTGTACTTCGCCGAGTCGCTCGACACCTTCATGCAGGACCTGCAGCGCGCGCGGCCGACACTGTTCCTTTCGGTGCCGCGGCTGTGGCTGAAGTTCCAGCAGGGCGTGTTCGCGAAGATGCCGCCGGCAAAGCTCGAGCGGCTGCTGTCGATCCCGGTCGTCGGGCGCATCGTCGCGCGCAAGGTCCGCAAGGGCCTCGGGCTCGACCAGGTCGTGCTCGCCGGCAGCGGCTCGGCGCCGATTCCGCCGGACCTGATCGCGTGGTACCGGCGCATCGGGCTGCCGCTGTACGAGGGCTATGCGATGACCGAGGACAACTCGTATTCGCACACGTCGAACGCGGATTTCAGCGAGCCCGGTTACGTCGGGGTGCCGCTGCCGGGGGTCGAAGTGAAGCTGGGCCCGGACGGCGAGATCCTGATCAAGTCTCCGTCGCAGCTGAGCGGCTACTACCGGCAGCCGGAGCTCACCGGCGAGTCGTTCACCGAGGACGGGTTCTTCCGCACCGGCGACCTCGGCGAGCGGCGCGCCGACGGGATGCTGCGCATCACCGGCCGCGCGAAGGAGCTCTTCAAGACCGCCAAAGGCAAGTACGTCGCGCCGGCGCCGATCGAGAACCGGCTCAATGCGCATCCGATGGTCGAACTGTCGATGGTCTCCGGCGTCGGGCAGCCCTCCGCGTTCGCGATCGTCCAGCTGGCCGAGGCGCTGCGGCCGCGCGTCGACGACCTCGCCGTGCGCGCGCAGGTCGAGTCCGAGCTCGGCCGGCTGCTCGACGACGTCAATCGCGGCGTCGCGCACCATGAGCAACTGCGGATGATCGTCGTCGCGCGCGAAGCGTGGTCGATCGACAACGGCTGCCTGACGCCGACGATGAAGGTCAGGCGCAGCCGCATCGAGGCGCAGCTCGCGCCGCAGCTCGAGCGCTGGTACGGCGACCCGCAGAAGGTGCAATGGGCGTAGGCACGGTGGCAGCGGGCGTGAGCGCGGCTGGCGAGACCCACGGCGGCGAGCGCCTCGCGGCGGTGCTCGCTGCGCATGGCGTGGAGTGCGTCTTCACGCTGTGCGGCGGGCACATCTCGCCGATCCTCGCGGCGGCGCGCGCCCGCGGGATTCGCGTCGTCGACGTGCGCGACGAGGCGACCGCGGTGTTCGCGGCCGACGCGGCCGCGCGGCTGACCGGGCTGCCGGGCGTGGCCGCGGTTACCGCCGGCCCCGGCATCACGAACACGATCACGGCGCTGAAGAACGCGCAGCTTGCGCAGTCGCCGGTGGCGCTGCTCGGGGGCGCCGCGCCGACCGCGCTGCAGGGGCGTGGCGCCTTGCAGGACATCGACCAGCGCCCGCTGGTGGCGCCGCACGTCAAGCGCTTCTTCGCGCTGCGCCGCCTGCGCGACCTCGCCCCCGCGCTCGAAGAGGCGTTCGCGCTGGCCCGCTCCGGCGTGCCGGGGCCGGTCTTCCTCGAGTGTCCGGTCGACCTGCTCTACGATCCGGCGACGATCCGGCAGTGGTACGCGGACGCCGCCGGGAAGGGCAAGTCGCTGCCCGAGCGCGCGCTGCGGTGGTACCTCGGGCGCCACGTGCGGCGCATGTTCGACGGCGGGCCGCCGCCCGCACCGCCGGTCGTTCGCGAGGCGGCGGTGCCGCAGGCCGGCGAGGCGGCGCTGCGCCGCGCGCGCGAAGCGCTCGCTCGCGCCGAGCGCCCGCTGGCGGTCATCGGCAGCCAGGCGCTGGCACTCCCGGACGAGGCGCTGCGGCTCGCCGACGCCGTCGATCGACTCGGCGTGCCGGTCTACCTGTCGGGGATGGCGCGCGGGCTGCTCGGGCGTGACCATCCACTGCAGATGCGCCACCAGCGCCGCGAGGCGCTGCGCGAGGCCGACCTGGTGCTGCTCGCCGGCGTGCCGTGCGACTTCCGCCTCGACTACGGGCGGCACGTGCGGCGCAGCGCGACGCTCGTCGCCGCCAATCGCAGCGCGCGCGAGGCGCGGCTCAACCGCCGACCCGACGTCGCGGCAATCGGGGATGCCGGGCGCTTCCTGCAGGCGCTGGCTGGCGAGGCGCCCGCGGGCGCAGAGCAGCGCTTCACGGGTTGGGCGGGCGCGCTGCGCGCGCGCGACGCCGCGCGCGAAGCGGAGATCGACGCGCAGGCGAGCGCCCGCGGCGAGTACGTGAATCCGCTGGCGCTGCTGCGCGCGCTCGAGCGTCACGCGGCGCCGGATGCGCTGTTCGTCGCCGACGGCGGCGACTTCGTTGGCACCGCGAGCTATGTGCTGCGCCCGCGCGGACCGCTCGCGTGGCTCGACCCCGGCGCCTTCGGCACCCTCGGGGTCGGCGCCGGCTTTGCGCTCGGCGCGGCCGCGGCGCGCCCCGGCCGTGAGCTGTGGATCGTGTTCGGCGACGGTGCCTGCGGATTCGGGCTGACCGAGTTCGACACCTTCGTTCGCCACGGCATCCCGGCGATCGCGGTGGTCGGCAACGACGCCGGATGGACCCAGATCGCGCGCGAGCAGGTCAAGATGCTGGGCGACGACGTCGGCACGGTGCTCGCGCGAACCGACTACCACGAGGTCGCGCGCGGATTCGGGGCCGAGGGGCTGCTGGTGACGCGGCCCGACGAGGTCGACGGGGCCCTCGCGCAGGCGCGCGAATTCGCGCGTCGCGGGCGCCCGGTGCTCGTCAACGTGTGGCTCGACCGGACCGCGTTCCGCGAGGGGTCGCTGTCGATGTGAAGGGCGTCGCCGCGGCGGCGCCCGCGCCGATGCGCGCGGAAAGCGCCGCGGCGACCGCGCGCACGGCGGCAGTCGCGCGCGCCTTCTGCGCCGCGTCGAGCGCCGCCTTGGGCATGCTGACGCCGACCGCGGCGACGGCCTCGCTTCCGCTCGCGCCGAACACGGGCGCACCGAAGCAGACGATCCCCTGCCGGGTTTCCTCGTCGTCGAGCGCGTAGCCGCGCTCGCGCACGCGTGCCAGTTCGGCGCGCAGGGCGGACAAGCGCGTGACGCTGCGCGCGGTGAGCCCGTAGAAGCCGCCGGCGCGCGCCATCGCAGCGATGCGCTCTGCCGGCAAGGTGGCCAGCAGCGCCTTGCCGCTCGCCGCGCAGTTCGCCGGCAGCCGCATGCCGATGCGCAGGTCGAACCCGAACGGCCGCGTGCCCCTGCGGCAGCCGACATAGACGATGTCGGCGCCGTCGAGCACCGACAGCACCATCGACTCTTCGGGCAACGGATGCGTCGCGTCGAGGACGCGCGCGAACTCGGCCGTGAGGTCGGTGCGGGCGAGGAAGGCGCGCGCCAGGTCCATCACGCGCGGACCGAGGTGGTAGCTGCCGTCGGCGAAGCGGCGCGCGAGCCCGGCATGGACCAGCGTCGCGCACAGTCCGTGCACGCTGCTGCGGGGAAGTCCGAGCCGCGCGGCGAGGTCCGTGAGCGACAGCGGGGCCGGGGCGTCGGCGAGGGTGGCGAGCAACCGCGCCGCGCGCGCGACCGCGGGCACTTCGCCCTTCGGCGAGGCGCCCGCGCCGTCGGCGGCGAGGGTGGCGGTTGACGCTCGCGAAGCCATGTCCTAGGATGCCGTATCAGTATGCTGATTACGTTTCAGTATGCTGAACGTAGCGCGCCGCGCTGTCAATTGGCGCGGCGCCGGCCCGGATCGGCCCGGATGGCGCCGATCCGGATCCTCGGCCCGTCCACGGTGAGGGCAGCGCCTTGAGCGAAGCGGCCGCGAAACGCGACGAACGCGACGACGCGCCCCGTGTGCCGATCGGGGAATGGGGGCGCCGGCTCGGCGACGCGTTGCGCGAGGCGATCGGCGCCGGTGACTTCGCGCGCGCGCGGGGTCTCGCGCTCGACGGCGACGGTCAGGCGCGCAACCTCGCGGGCGAGTTCGCCTTCATGGCGCGCGGCCTCGGGATCACTCTGCGCGTGATGCTCGGGGCGCTGCTCGACACGGTCGAGTCCGAAGGCTGCGACCGCGCGCGCGCGGCTGGCGCCGCCGCACTGGTGCGGCGCTCTTGCGAGGACCTCGCACAGGCGCCAGCGCCGGACGATCGGCTCGAACTGCAAGTCGAAGCCGCCGTGCGGGCGCTCGACGCGCGCGAGCGCCGCTTCGCCGCCGAGCAGGCGGCGCTCGCCGATGCGGTCGTCGCCGCGCTCGACGCCGGCGACGCGGCGCGCGCACTGGCGCTGCTCGACGCGAAGGAGCGCGACAGCTACCTGCCGCTGCACGACCGCTGGGTCCGCTTCATGGCCGAGGTCTTCGGCTGGGTGCTGGTGGCGCTGGGCCCGCAGGCGCTGCTGCGCTATCACCTGGCGACCGCGGAAGGCCAGCGGGCCGGCTTCGACAAATGGGAGCGGATGACGGCGCCCGGATTCGCGTGGACCAGCGCGTTCCTGCTCAAGCAGCACATGGGGCAGGTCACCGTGAGCGAGGACGACGAGCGCTTCACGATCGAGCAGGCGCCGTGCGGCAGCGGCGGGCGGCTGCGGCTCGCCGGCGCCTACGACGGCACCGGGGCACTCCCCTTCGTCGAGGAGAGCGGCCCGCTCACTTTCGGGGAGGCGCGGCTGCCGGTCTATTGCAGCCACTGCCCGGTGTGGAACGGCGTGGCGACGCTGCGCTGGTACGGCCGTGCGCACTGGGTGTTCGAGAACGCGGCGCGCGCCGACGGCGGCTGCACGCTGCACGTCTACAAGAACCACGACGCGACGCCGCCGGCCTACGCCGCGCGGCTCGGGGCGGCATGACTGTGCGCGCCGGCGACGCCGGCGAACTCGCGCTGCTGCGCACGATGCTGCTGATCCGCGCGGTCGACGACGCGTGGGGCGAGGCGTACCTGCGCGAGGAGATCGGCGGCATCCCGCCGTCGCTGTCGACCGGGCAGGAGGCGGTGTCGGCCGGCGCCTGCGCGGCGCTCGATGACGGCGACTTCGTCTTCACGACGCATCGCGGGCAGGCGCCGCAGGTCGCGCGCGGGCTCGACCCGAGGCAAATCCTCGCCGAGCTCTATTGCCGGCGGACCGGCTACAACAAGGGCAAGTCGTATCACGTGACCGACGTGGCGCGCGGCGTGATCGGGATGGGCGGCATCGTCCCGGCGCAGGTGCCGGTGGCGGGCGGCATGGCGCTGGCGCAGAAGCTGCGCGGCACCGACCGCGTGAGCCTCGCTTTCTTCGGCGACGGCGCGAGCAACGAGGGCGCCGTGCACGAAACGGCGAACCTCGCCGCGATGTGGACGCTGCCATTGGTGCTCGTGTGCGAGAACAACGGCTGGTGCATCTCGCAGCCGGTGAGCGCGGCGGTGAAGGCGCCGTCGATCGCCGCGCGTGCGGCGGGTTACGGCCTGCCCGGCGTCGTCGTCGACGGCAACGACGCGCTCGCCGTGCGCGACGCGGTGGCCGCCGCGGTGGCGCGCGCGCGCACCGGCGGCGGCGCGACCTTCGTCGAAGCGCGCACGACCCGGCTCGGCGGACACCTCGCGCACGACCGCCAGCCGTACCGGGACGCCGCCGAACTTGCCGCCGCGTGGGAGCGCTGCCCGATCCGGCGCCTGCGCGAGCGGCTCGCGGCGGCGGGGCAACTCGACGATGCGCAATACGAGGCGATGGCGGCCGAAGTGGCGCGCGAGGTGGCCGCCGCGGTCGAGTTCGCGCGCGCGAGCCCGTACCCGGAGCCGGGCGAAGCGTTCGAGGATCTCTGGGCCTGACGCCCCGGCAAGGCAGGAGAAGGCGATGTTCGACACCCGGCTCTTCCGCAGCGGCGCGCAGCCGCAGCCGCACGAGCGCGACTGGCCGAGCTTTCGCGGCGCGATCAACGAGGCGATGCGCGAGGAGATGCGGCGCGACCCGTCGGTGTTCCAGATGGGCGAGGACATCGCGCACGCGCCGCCCTTCGGCGTGACGACGGGCCTGGCGGCCGAATTCGGCGCCGAGCGCGTGCGAGACGCGCCGTGCTCGGAGGTGGCCGTGGTCGGCGCGGCGGTCGGCGCCGCGATCGGCGGCATGCGCCCGATCGTCGAGTTCCAGTTCGGCGACTTCATGTCGGTCG
The DNA here is from genome assembly GCA_024711155.1 of Burkholderiaceae bacterium. Classification (GTDB taxonomy): domain Bacteria; phylum Pseudomonadota; class Gammaproteobacteria; order Burkholderiales; family Burkholderiaceae_E; genus Zeimonas. Next base: position 26,905 of record JANJTK010000087.1, on the reverse strand, counting down.
CCATCGACCAGCTCACGCACCAGGGCGCGATGCTGCGCTACCTCACCGGCGGGCAGGTGAAGGTGCCGATGGTGATCCGGCTGCCGTGCGGCGGCGGGCAGGGCGCGGGCTCGCAGCACTCGCAATCGCTGTACTCGTGGTTCGCGCACGTGCCGGGGATCAAGGTCGCGCTGCCGGCGACTTCGATGGACGCGAAGGGCCTGATGAAGGCGGCGATCCGCGACGACAACCCGGTGCTGTTCTTCGAGCACAAGGCGCTCTATCGCACGCGCTGGCCGGTGCCCGACGCGTATCGCGACCCCGGGCACGTCGTCGCCTTCGGCCGCGCGCTGGTGCGCCGCGAAGGACGCGACGCCACCGTCGTGGCCACGCTCGCCACGGTGCACTACGCGCTGGCGGCTGCCGAGGCGCTGGCGCGCGACGGCATCTCGGTCGAAGTCGTCGACCCGCGCACGCTGGTGCCGCTCGACGCGGAGACCATCGTCGCGTCGGTCCGCAAGACCGGCCGGTTGCTGGTGGTGGACGAGGCGTACCTGAGCTTCGGGGTCCAGGCCGAGGTCATCGCGCTCGTCACCGAGAACGCGTTCAGCGCGCTGCGCTGCGCGCCGCGCCGGCTCGGCAATCCCGGCGTGCCGGTGCCGTTCGCGCCGCCGCTCGAGGCCGCCGTGCTGCCGGGCCCGACGCGCATCGAGGCGGCGCTGCGCGAGTTGGTCGCCGGGTAGCCGCGGGGCTGCCGACTGCCCGCGAGCACGACCGAAAACGCTGTTGCGCAGGCTGCCATGCGAGTGCTCGTCACCGGCGCCGGAGGGTTCATTGGCGGGCATCTGCTCGCTGCACTGCTCGCGCGCGCCGCGTTGCGCGACCGCGACGGGCGGACGAGGCCGGTCGAGGAACTGGTGCTGGCGGACCGCGCGCCGCTCGCTCGCCTGCCCTCGCACCCGACGATCCGCATCCGTCCCGAGGCCGGTGACCTGTGCGATCCGGATTTCGTCGAGCGGCTGGTCAGCGCCGGTGTCGACAGCGTTTTCGCACTCGCGGCGACGCTGACTTCCGAGGCGGAGACGGACTTCGAGAAGGGGCTGGCGGTGAACGTTCATGCCCCGATGCGGTTGCTCGATGCCTGCCGGCGCCGCGGCGGCGTGCCGAAGCTCGTGTTTGCGAGTTCGATCGCCGCCTTCGGCGGTCCGCTGCCCGACGTGGTCGACGACGAGGTTGCGCAGACGCCCCGGACCTCGTATGGCACGCACAAGGCGATCGTCGAGCGCCTGATCGACGACTACGCCCGCCACGGTTTCGTCGATGGGCGCTCGCTGCGCCTGCCGGTGGTGCTGATCCGCCCGGGTATGCCCGCGCCGTCGGTGTCTGACCGGGTGGCGGCGATCGTGCGCGAGCCACTGCTCGGGCGCGACGTGGTGTGCGGACTCGCGCCAGACACGCGCATCCCGGTCGCGTCGGTGCGCCGCGTCGCGGCGGCGCTGCTGGACGTCCACGACCTGCCGGCCGCAGCGTTCGGACATACGCGCGCGATGAACCTGCCGGCGCTGACGGTGACGCCGGCCGAGATGGCCGCGGCGCTGTGCCGCTATGGCGCGCAGCGCCGCCTCGGCCGCATAATCTGGCACCCCGACGCGCGCCTGCAGGCGGTCGTCGACGGATGGCCGGGCGGGTTCGTGTCGGAGCGAGCCGCGCGCCACGGCATCCGCTCCGACCTGCGCTTCGAGGATATCGTCGACGCGTTTCTCGAAGAGCAGCGGGCCGAAGGGCCCGAACGGAGCAGATGAGCGATTACGCCTGGCATCCCGATCCGGAGCAGAGCGCGGCGTCCAATGCCGCGGCCATGATGCGCGCGCTGGGCGTGCGGGACTTCGCGGCGCTGGTGCGCTGCGCGGACGAGGAGCCCGAGCGCTTCCACGAGGCGTTCTTCGCGCAGACCGGGTTCCGCTTCCACCGGCCGTACCAGCGGCTGCTCGACGAGTCCGGCGGCATCGCCTGGGCGCGCTGGTGCGTCGGCGGCACCACCAACGCGACGCTCAACGCGGTCGACCGCTGGCGCGGCACGCCGACGCACGACAAGGTGGCGATCGCCTGGGAGGGCGAGGACGGGCGGCGCGTCGACCTGCGCTACCGCGACCTCGACCGCGCGGTGTGCCGCTTCGCCGGCGGGCTGCGCTCGCTCGGGCTGGGCCGCGGCGACGTGGTCGCGGTCTACATGCCGAACGTGCCGGAGGCGGTCGTGGCGATGCTCGCGATCGCCAGGATCGGCGGGATCGTGATGCCGCTGTTTTCCGGCTTCGGCGCCGACGCGATCGCGGTGCGCCTGGAGATCGGCGGCGCCCGCGCGCTGGTGACGATCGACGCGAGCCTGCGGCGCGGCAAGACCGTCAGCGCCAAGCCGATCGTCGACGAGGCGGTCGCCGCGTCGCCTTCGGTGCGCCACGTCGTCGTGCTGCGCCACGGTGGCGCGGCGATTCCGTGGCACGAGGGACGCGACCGCTGGTGGCACGAACTGTGCGAGGGGCAACCCGACGACGCGCCGACCGAGGAGATGGACGCCGAGGCGCCGTACCTGCTGGTGTTCACGTCCGGCACTACCGGCAAGCCCAAGGGCGTCGTGCACACCCACGTGGGTTTCCCGGCCAAGGCACTGATCGACCTGTGGCTGATGCTCGACTGCAAGGACTCCGATCGCGTGCTGTGGATGTCGGACATGGGCTGGGTCGTCGGGCCGCTGCTCGTCTACGGCGTGACGGCGATCGGCGCGACGCTGGTGCTGGTCGAGGGCGCCCCGAACTACCCCGATCCGGACCGGATGTGGCGGCTGGTCGAGCAGCATCGCGTGAGCTACCTCGGCGTCGCGCCGACGACGATCCGCACCTTTCTCGCGCAGGACAGCACGCCGTCGAAGAGCTTCGACCTGTCGCGGGTGCGCGTGCTGATCTCGAGCGGCGAGGCGTGGACGCCCGAGGCCTGGCGCTGGCTGTTCGAGGACGTCTTCGGGCGCCGGGTGCCGATCCTGAACTTCTCGGGCGGCACCGAGATGATCGGCATCGTCGGTTGCACCGTGACCGAACCGCTCAAGCCGGCCGGCTTCAATTGCGCGGTGCCGGGTTGCGGCGCCGACGTCGTCGACGAGTCGGGGCGGCCGACCCTGCCCGGCGTGACCGGTGAACTCGTGATGCGCCGCCCGTCGATCGGGCTCACGCGCGGCCTGTGGCACGACCGCGAGCGCTACCTGGCGACCTACTGGAGCACCTGGCCCGAGGTCTGGCACCACGGCGATTTTGCGAGCCGCGACGCCGATGGCCACTGGTACGTGCACGGCCGCTCGGACGACACGATGAAGATCGCCGGCAAGCGGACCGGCCCGGCGGAGATCGAGGCGCTGCTGATGGCCACCGGCAAGCTCGCGGAGGCGGCGGCGGTGGCGGTGCCGGACCCGATCAAGGGGTCGGCGCTCGTGATCGCCTGCGCGCTGAAGGAGGGCGTCGCCGAGAGCGAGGCACTGAAGGCAGAGCTGTCGCAGGCGGTCGTGCGCGGGCTGGGAGTTCCGTTCAGCCCGAAGGCCGTGCTGTTCGTGCCCGACCTGCCGAAGACGCGCAACCTGAAGATCATGCGGCGCGTCGTGCGTGCCCTCTTCGTCGGCGACGACCCCGGCGACCTCAGCTCGCTCGCGAATCCGGAGGCGGTGCAGGCGCTGCGCGCGCGCGCCGCTGCTCTCCACGGCGCCAGTGCCGCTCCATGAGGCTGAAGACCCAGGTCACGATCGTCGGGCTGGTGGCGCTCGCCGGCCTGATGGTCGGGCTGGCGCTGCTGGCGCGCGCCGAGATCGGGCCGCTGCTGGCGATGCAGCGCGCAGCGGACGGTCTCGAGCGGGTCGCGCTGCTTGACGACCTGGTGCACGAACTGCAGTCCGAACGGGGCCTGACGGCGGTCGCGCGGCGCGACGGCGTGCCCGAGGAACGACTCGCCGCGCAGTACCGCCGCACGGATCGCGCCGCCGAAGCGGCGAGCGAGGCCGGGGTCGGCAGCGGGGCCGAGCCGTGGCGTCTCGGCCAGACCCGCAAGACGCTCGACGCCCAGGCGCTCGACCTCGAGGTGGTCTTCGCGCTTTACGGTCGGGCGGTCGAGCCGCTGTTGCGCGAGGCCGAGCAGCTGATGGGAGATCCGGACCTGGACGCGCTGCGCGGGTCGCTCGGCGCGCATGCGTTGCTGTCGAAGACCAAGGAGGAGTTCGGGCGCCTGCGCTCGCAAGTCGGGCTGCTGCTGGCACGGCCGGGCTTGCCCGGCGCAGCCATACGCGCGCTGCAGTTGTTCGCGGTGTTCGAGTCCCGGATGGAGGAAACGCTGCGCGAAGCCGATCCGCAGCTTGCCGGCGCGCTGCATGCGGCGCTCGGCTCGGCGCCGATGATCGCGGTGCGCGAGGAAGTCGAGCGGCTCGCGACGAGCGGCTCAACGAGGGGCGCGGGCGCGCCGGCGCACACGCCCGCGGGCTGGTTCGCGCTCGCCAGCAGTGCGATGGACGGGTTGCGCGAGGTGCAGCGCGGTTCGCTCGCCAGCATTCGCGCGCGCGCGGCGCAGGGCGCGAGCGACGCGCGAAGTGGCCTGGCGATCCGCGCCGCGCTGGTCATCGCGGGCTGGCTCGGGTCGTGCTACCTCGTGTTCGTGTCGCTGCGGCGCCTGCTGGCGACGATTCGCCGACTCGACGAGCAGAGTCGCGTGCTGATCGGAAGGCTGCACGCCGTCACCGGCGCGGCCGAGCTCAGCGCCGCGCCGGAATCGCGGGTGGGATTCGTGCAGCTCATCGAACAGGTCGACCGGCTCGGCCGCCAGGCGACCAGCGACGCGCTGACCAGCGCGCTGAACCGCCATGGGCTCGGGCACGTCTACCTTGCCGAGCGCGCGCGTGCGGAGCGCCACGGGCGCCCGCTGTCGCTCGTGCTGCTCGATCTCGACCATTTCAAGCTGGTCAACGACCGCTTCGGGCATCCGGCGGGCGACGGCGTGCTGCGCTCGCTCGCAGCCCTGTTGCAGCGCCAGGTGCGCGGCGTCGACATCGTTGCGCGCTGGGGCGGAGAGGAGTTCGTCGTGCTGCTGCCGGAGTGCGACGAGGATGCCGGCGCGGGGCTGGCAGAGCGCTTGCGCGCCGCTGTCGCCGCGCACGCGTTCGAGGTTCCGCGCCGCGTCACCGCGAGCTTCGGCGTCGCGCAGGCTCGCCTGGGCGAGAGCCTCGAAGACCTCGTTCGGCGCGCCGACGTCGCGATGGACCGTGCGAAGTCACTGGGGCGCGACCGCGTGTGTCGCGCGAGTGAAGAAGTCGCTGCATGTGCGGACGCTACGTTCTCTACGGCCCGGCAGGCCGGCTGATCGACGCCTTCGACCTGCGCGAGGCGCCGGCGTTCGCCCCGCGTTACAACATCGCGCCTTCGGCCGACGTGATGGTCGTGCTGGCGGGCGCGGACGGGCAGCGCATCGCGCGCGCGATGCGCTGGGGGCTGGTGCCGTCGTGGGCGAAGGATCCGGCCATCGGCGGGCGCCTGGCCAACGCGCGCGCCGAGAGCGTGGCGGAGAAGCCCGCGTTTCGGGCTGCGTTCCGAGCGCGCCGCTGCCTGGTTCCCGCCAACGGCTTCTACGAATGGCAGGCCGCCGCGCCCGGAGCGCGCAAGCGGCCGTGGTACCTGTCGCCGGCCGACGAGGGGCTGTTCGCGTTCGCCGGGTTGATGGAGCGCTGGGGCCCGCGCGAAGCGCCGCTCTTCACGACCTGCATCGTGACGACCGATGCCAATGCGCTGCTGGCGCCGATCCACGACCGCATGCCGGCGATCCTCGCGCCGCAGGACTGGTCGCGCTGGCTCGATCCCGGCGCGCCGCTGCCGCAGCTCGGCGCCTTGCTGCGACCCGCGCCGGTCGAGGCGATGCGCGCCTGGCCGGTGTCGCTGGCGGTGAGCAACGCCCGCAACGAAGGAGCGGCACTGATCGCGCCGGTTGCGCGCCCGTGAACGGCTGGACTATCGTAGCGACTCCGCCCGGATGAGTTCGGCGGCGGTTTCGCCTGCGCCTGGCGCCGCCGCCGCGCCATCGATCGTCGAGGAATCCCATGAACGCCCGCAGACCCCGCATCTCCCGCCTGGCCGGCTTGGCCGGCGCCGTCGCGCTCTCCGCCGCGCTCGCCGCGCCCGCCTGCGCCTACAGCACCGAGGACTGGCTCACCGACAAGGTCGAGGCGGCGCGCCCGAAGACCGCGTGGAGCGGAGCCCCGGCGAAACTGCGCTTCTCGTCGCCGAATCCGGCCGCCTCGCTGGTCCCGAAGATCTGGGGCCGCGGCTTCCAGTGGCTCACGCGCGCCACCGACGGCAAACTCGTCATCGAGGAGTTCCACGGCGGCACGCTGCACGCGGCCGCCGACGGCTGGCGCGCCGTGCGCAGCGGCGTCACCGAGTACGCGACCTGCTACACGTCGTACGAGGCGAGCGGCTTCCCGCTGCACAAGGCGATCGAGGTCCCGTTCGTGACGCCGGAGAATCCGGTGGTGGCGACGCGCGTGATCCAGGAACTCGCGCCGAAGTACTTCGTGAAGGAGTGGGGCGGGCGCGGCGTGCTCTACGGCTACACCGCCATCGCCGGCGTCTCCGACATCATGAGCAAGAAGCCGATCCGCAAGCCCGAGGACCTCAAGGGCCTGCGCGTGATCGCGCAGGGATTCTCGCCTGAAGCGGCGCAGGCGCTCGGGATGGTGACGCTCAACATCCCGTTCCCCGAGATCTACACCGCCATGCAGCAGGGCGTGGCCGACGCGGTGATCTGGGTCGACCCCGGGTTCGTGCCGTTCAAGATCTACGAGCTCGCCAAGTACCACACCGCGCTCGGACTGACCGCGCAGCACATCGACACCTGCATCAACCGCAGCGCGTGGCAGGGCCTGCCGGCGCCGCTCAAGCCCGCCTTCGCGCACTTCCAGCAGCTGATGGGCCACGCGGTCAGCCAGGGCATCGGGGTCGACTTCCGGGCGCGGGCGCGCGAGATCTACGCGCAGAACGGCGTCACGATGATCGCGCTGACGCCGGAAGAGAGGGCGGCGTGGCGCGCGGCGCTCAAGCCGGTGCAGGACAAGTGGGTGGCTGAACAGAAGGCGGCCGGACTGCCTGCCGACGAGTTGCTGGCCGACATCCGCCGCCTCGAGGCGAAGTACCGCAACCTGTCGCCGGACGAAGTCTTCCGGCTCACGGTCGAGTCGCCGGTCGACGGCCTGCTGCCGAAGTAGGCGGGCCGCGCGCCGATGCGCAGGCTCGTCGCGGCCTGGGAGGCTCTCGCCTCCCGGGTTCTGCTGCCGCTGCTCGTGCTGCTGGTCGGCGCCGATGTGGCGCTGCGCTACGTGTTCAACGCGCCGCTCGCCTGGGGCACCGACGTCAAGGAGTTGCTGCTGCTGCTCGTGGTCACCGCGGGCCTCGCGGGCAACAGCCTCGCCGACGAGCACATCCGGGTGTCGCTGTTCGAGGAGCGGATGCGGCCGCGCGCGCAGCGCGCGTTCGCGCGGGTGCGGCATGCGCTCACCGCGGTCGCGCTCGTGCTGCTGGCATGGTCGCTCGCCGCGCTCGCGCTCGACATGCGCGAATTCGGCGAGCGTGCCGAGAACGTCCCGATCCCGTTCTGGCCGCTGGCGGCACTCGTCGCGCTGTCGGCGGCGCTCGCGGCCGCAGCCGAGCTGTCGCGGCTGGCGCCGACGGGGACTGCGCCGGAAGAGCGCGCCTGATGGAGCCGCTCGCGCTGGGGAGCGTCGTCCTCGCGGGAATGCTCGCGGCCGTCATCGCGGGGATGCCGGTAGGGCTCACGCTGCTGGGAGCCGGCACACTCGGCTACGCGCTGCTGTCGGGGCCGTCGCAGGCGCTCACGCAGATCGGACTGGTGCTGTGGGACAACGGGACCAACTTCGTGCTGGTTGCGGTGCCGCTGTTCATCCTGATGGGGCAACTGATCTATCGGTGCGGATTGGCCGACCGCCTGTTCACGCTCGCGCAGCGACTGGTGGGCGCGCTGCCCGGCGGGCTCGGCGTGTCGACGGTGCTCGCGTCGGCCGCCTTCGGCGCCGTGACCGGTTCGAGCGTCGCTGCGGTGGCGACGATGGGCAACATCGCCGTGCCGGAGATGATCAAGCGCGGCTACGCGGAGAAGCTCGCGAGCGGTACGGTGGCGAGCGCGGCGACGCTCGCGATCCTGATTCCGCCGAGCATTCCGCTCGTCATCTACGGCGTGTGGAGCGAGACCTCGATCGGCGCGCTGTTCATCGCCGGGATCGTGCCTGGCGTGGTGCTGGCGCTGCTGTTTGCGTTCGTCGTGATGGCGCAGCGGCGCAGCTACCCGCCGCGGGCCGGCGCGCTGGTGCGACCGGCAGCGGACGTCGCCGGGCCGATCCGCGATGCGCTGGGCGGCGCGGTCGCGGTGGCGGTCGTGTTCGTGATCGTCATCGGCGGCATCTACGCCGGCATCTTCACCCCCACCGAGGCCTCCGGCGCCGGCGTGCTGGGCGTGCTCGCCGTCGCCGCGGCGCAGGGCCGCCTGCAGCGCGCGACGCTCGGCCCGGCGCTGTCGGAGACGGTGCGCACTTCGGCCTCGATCTTCGTCGTGCTCGCCGGTGGCGTCGTGTTCTCGCGCTTTCTCGTGCAGACGCGGCTCACCGAGCAGGTGGTCGGCTGGGTCGGTGCGCTCGACGTGCCGCCGCAGGCCGTGATGCTCGCGCTGGTGCTGCTCTACCTGGTGCTGGGCGCGATCATGGACACCTTCGGGATGCTGATCCTGACGCTGCCGCTCGTGCTGCCGATCACGAAGGGACTGGGCTACGACCCGGTGTGGACCGGCATCTTCCTCACCGTGCTGATGGAGATCGCGATGATCACGCCGCCGATCGGCCTGAACGTGTTCGTGCTCGAGCGCGCGACCGGCGTCCCGTCGCAGCGCATCTTCGCCGGCGTGTGGCCGTTCGTGGCGGCGGCGCTGGCGCTGGTCGCGCTGCTGGTCTGGATGCCGCAGCTGGCGCTGTGGCTACCCCGGACGATGCTCCCCGGCGCCGGCCGCTGACGCGGAGCCGCCCCGGATGCCGCGCCGCGCTCTGGCGGCGTCACAGCCCCGGCGTCACAGCCCGTTACAGACGGGTAAATTCGGGTAAAGCCGCCCCCGCGCCGCCCCCGCGCTGCCTATCATTCGCACCCGTCGTTCAATCACACGAGGTTGCGTTTCATGTCGATCAAGCGCGAATGGGCCACGCCGCTCGCCGCCGGTGCTTTCATGTTGTCCGCCGTGACCGGCGTCCTGATCTTCTTTCACGTCGACAGCGGCCTGAACAAGGTCGTGCACGAATGGCTGAGTTGGGTTCTGCTCGGCGCGGTCGCGCTGCACCTGGTCGCGAACTTCCCGGCCTTCAAGCGCCACCTCGGCAGCCGGCGCGGGCAGGTGCTGCTCGGCGCGTTCGTCGTGTTGCTGGCGCTCAGCTTCGTGAGCGTCGGCAAGAAGCCCGAGCCGCCGTTCGTTGCGCCGCTGCGGGCGTTGTCGGCCGCGCCGCTCTCCACAGTCGCGCAGGTTGCGCGCGTCGAACCGCAGGAGTTGCGAACGCGCCTCGCGCAGGCCGGCTTCCAGCCGACGTCGGACGAGCAGAGCATCGCCGACCTCGTCGGGCCGGACTCGCGCAAGCAGGTGCAGGCGATGGCGAAGGTGTTTGCCGTGCCGAAGTGAGCGCGGCGTAAGCGGCGTGACCGCGTAACGGCGTGCGGCATTGCCATGTCGAGCGACGGGGTGCACCATCATGAGCGACCGGTCGATGCGCGAGCGCTGGCATGCGCACCGGCGGGTCGTTTCGGACCTCCGTGTCGATGCTGTCGAACCGGACCCTGCTCGTGTGCGGCGTGCTGTCGCCGCTGGTCTACGCGCTGGCCGACGCGCTCGGTGGCGTGGCGTGGGGCGCCTACAGCTTCCGCGACCAGGCGATCAGCGAGCTCGGCGCGATCGGGGCGCCGTCGCGCGCACCCTTTTCGGCGCTGCTGCTGCTGGCGTATCTGCTGGCGCTCGCATTCGGCGTCGCCGTGCGGCGCGCGGCCCGTGATCGGCGCCGCCTGCACATGGCCGGGACGCTCCTGGTCGCGTATGCAGTCCTCGCGCTGACGGTCGGCCAGTTCGTGCCGATGCGGCCGCGCGGCACCGCGCAGGGCCTCGCGGGCGCGCTGCACCTGGGCGAGGGGATGGTCGCGATGACGCTGTTGCTGTCGGCGATGGGGTTGGCCGCCGCTGCCCTGCGGCCGCGTTTTCGCCGCTACACGATCGCAACCGTCGTCGTCGTGCTGGTCTTCGCTGCGTGGGGCGGATTGGAGGCCGGGCGCATCGAGGCAGGGCAGTCCACGCCCTGGCTCGGCCTGAAGGAACGCGTGTTCTGGTACGCGCACCAGTCCTGGCTCGCCGTGCTGGCCGTCGTGCTGCGGCGCGAGGGGGCGGTCGATCAGGTCCGGGCGCCGCAGCGAGCGAAGGCGCGTCGGCGCTTGCGCCTCCAGATCGGCTACTCGTTCGCGGGGCTGGCGCTGGTCGTCGTACTCGCCGTTGCGGGCACGTTCGCGTTCGACATGCGCCGCGCGTACGGCCGCCTCGAGGGCGGCAGTGTCGTCGTCGCATCACCGTTCGGGGCGATCGAGTTCGCGCGCGGTGGCGTGGGCCTGCCGGTGCTCGTCGTCCACGGCAGCGGCGGCGGATGGGACCAGGGCGCCCTCGTCGCGCGCGCTCTGCTCGGGACCGATTTCGACTGGATCGCGCCGTCGCGCTTCGGCTACCTGCGCTCGGCGCTTCCCGAGGGCGCCACCTTCGAGATGCAGGCGCGCGCATACGCGCACCTGCTCGATCGGCTCCGCATCGAGCGGGTGGCGGTCGTGGCCATGTCGCACGGCGCGCCGTCGGCGCTGCTCTTCACGGCGATGTATCCGGAGCGCGTGCTTTCGCTGACGCTGCTCTCAGCCGGTGTCGCCTCGTCGACCGACGCCGCGCAGGCCGGCGCGAACGTCCGCGGCGACGCGCTGACCGCGATCTTCCGTCACGATGTGCTGTATTGGGCCGCGACGCGATTCGCCCGCCAGCGCCTGCTGCGACTCATGGGTGCCGGCGAGGAGGCGACCCGGGGGCGGGTGCCGGGCAGCGCTCGCTCGTCGACGCCGTCGTCGACGGCATGAACCCCGTCGCGCCGCGTTCCGCGGGCGTCGCGCTCGACAACCGCGCCGCGCTGCCGAACGAGCGGATCGTCGCGATCCGTGCGCCGACGCTTGTGGTGCACGCCAGGGACGACGCGCTGCAGCTGTATCGCAACGCCGAGTACGCGGCCGCGAAGATCACCGGTGCCAGGCTGGTGCCGTTCGATCGGGGCGGCCACCTGCTGATCGCGCTCGAGCAGCCGCGGATCGGCGCGCTGGTCCGGGACTTCGTGCTTTCGCACCCTGGCGAACGTTGACGGAGCGCGGCGGGTCGGCGAGCGTGCCAGTCACCCGTCTCCGCGTCGCCCCGGAACCCGCCAGTCGAAAGCGAGCGCGGCCAGCCTCAGGCCGGCCGTGACGACGATGCCGGAGGCGAGCGCGCGCCAGTCGGGGCCGGCCCACTGCGCCACCCCGAGGAACGCCCAGGCGCCGGCGAACGAGCAGACCGCGTAGGGGCGGTGGTCGTGGAAGATCGCGGGAACTTCGTTGCACAGGAGGTCGCGCATCACGCCGCCGAACACCCCGGTCACGACGCCCATCAAGGCGCAGACGATGGCGGGTTGCCCCATCTCCCAGGCCATTCCCGCGCCCGAGGCGCTGAAGAGCCCGAGACCGAGCGCGTCGGCGACCAGCATCGGCCGCGTCGACGGCGAGAGGTGCGCCGCGCGCAGTCCCAGCGCGCCGGCCACGCCGAGCGCAAGTACGACCCACACGTACTCGCTGTGCAGCACCCAGAAGAACGGCCGGCGGTCGAGCAGCAGGTCGCGCAGCGTGCCGCCGCCGAAGGCGGCGACGAAGCTGACGGCGGCCACGCCGACCAGGTCCATCCGCTTGCGCGACGCGGCGATCAGCCCCGACAGCGCGAACGCGAGTGTTCCGGCGATCTCGATGGCCGCCAGGAGCCACTGCGCCGGTGCGTCCGCGTTCATCGCGCGTCCGGCCCGCCCGGGGTCGTGTCGTGCCCGGTCGACGCGAAGAACGCCGAGAGCACCTCCTCGCGCACCGGCAAGCCGCCGCGGTGCGCGGCCTGCAGCACGCTCCAGAAGTAGCGATAGGTGGCGCGGTCGTGCAGCGTGTCGTCGTGCCGCACCGGTCCCCAGTTCGCCGCCTGCGCCGCCAGCAGCACTTCGCCGGCGAGCCCGGCCTCCGACATCGAAGGCCGCATTGCCTCGACGATCGGGCGGATCTGGTCCGGATGCACGCTCCACATGCGCAGGAACCCGAACTCGCGGCGCGCGCGGTGCGCGTCGGCGCGGGTCGCCTCGGGGTCGCGCAGCGTCAGCGACACGTTGTGCGACGGGATCACGCCGTGCGCGAGCGCGGCTGCCACGGTCTCGGTCTTCGCGCGCACGACCAGCGGGTGCTCGAACTGGCCGGGACTGCGCATGGCCTCGAAGCCGATCGCGCCCTGGTGCGCGCTCACGAAGTCCATCAGCCCGAAGTCCAGCGTCTGCACGCCCGGCAGCGCGGCGATCCGGTGCGCGTCGCGCAGCGCGCCGTGCGTCTCGACGAGCACGTGCACCGGGATGCCGCGCGCCAGCCCCGCGGCCGCTTCGCGACTGCGCAGGTAGTCGATCATCGCTTCGGCGTCGCCGACCGAGGTGCACTTGGGCAGCGTCACGTAGGCGATGCGGTCCCCGGCGGCGCCCACCAGCACGTCGATCTCGTCGCGCCAGAACCGCGTGGACGGATCGTGCACGCGCGCGCCGGCCATGCCGTGCACGTTCGCATCCGACGCGATGCATTGCGCGACCATGCGCACGTGAACCGCCTCCTCGCCCGCGGCGGCGCCGTCCTCGCAGTCGCAGGTCACGTCGAACACCGGGCCGAACCCGGCCTGCAGCGCGAACGCCTTGTCGATCAGCTTGCGGCTGCCGGCGAAGTGTTCGCAGGCGACGAGCGAAGGCAGCGGCTTCTCGCCCTCGAAGAGGGCCACGGAGGGGTGCGGCGTCATCGTGGAAGGCTCCGCCCGAAAGTCGACGATCGACTGGAATCTGGCAGAGCGGGCGGCGCGCGTCAAACGGCGGTGCCGGCGGCGTCGCTCCGGGAAACCGTGGCGAAGGCGTGACGATCTGCTTGACCCGGATCGACGCCCCACAGCACCATGGGCTCGACAGGAGGTTCGCACTCCATGAGGACCGACCGATTGCTGCGCCGGATGGGCGTCGTCGCGGCAGCGTTGAATGCATGCGCGGCGTGGGCTGCACCGCCGGTCGACTGGCTGCTCGAGCGCCATCGCTCGCTCGCGCAGGGACGCGGCGTGCCGTCGGCGGTTGCGCAATCGGCGCCGGTCTTCGACGGAGTGCGCGGGTGGGCCGGCGCGAACCATCGCCTGTCCGGGCCGGTGCTCGACGCGGGCGCCACCGGCATCGGCCTGCGCGCGGTCCGCACGCTCGCGGACGACGGCGACGGCTGGCGAGTCCGCCTGGGGGCGGCGCTGAGCAACGTGCGCGCAGGCACCGGACTGCCGCGGCTGAGCCTGGAGGGCACCGAAGTGAGCCGGGTGCTCGGCCCGGGCCGCCTCTACATGTCGCAGGAGCGACGCCACTGGGGCCCGGCGTGGGTCGGCAGCCTCGTGCTCGACGGCGCGACTCCCCCGCTCGCCGCGCTCGGCTGGCGCAAGGGCGACGATCGCGCGTTCGAGTCGCGCTGGCTCAGCTGGCTCGGGCCGTGGAGCGCAGACCTCTTCGTCGGCGGGCTGGCCGCGCACCGGCAGCCCGAGCGGCCGTGGCTGGTCGGCATGCGCGTCACCGTGCAACCCGCGCGCGGGCTCGAACTGGGCCTGTCGCGCACGATGCAGTGGGGCGGCAAGGGGCGCGACGAGAGCCTGGGCAGCTTCGCGCGCGCGCTCGTTGGCCGCGACAACTACGACCCGGGGAACCGGGCGCTCGAGCCCGGGAACCAGCTCGCCGGATACGACATCCGCTATGGTGTGCACTGGCCGTCAGGGTGGTCCGCCGCCGTCTACGGGCAGGCGATCGGCGAGGACGAGGCTGGCCACATGCCCTACAAGTTCCTCGTGACGGCGGGAGCGGAAGCGGGCGGACGCTGGGCGTCCGCGCGCCACTTCGGGTTGCCCGGCGCCACCTGGCGCGTCTTCGCCGAATGGTCCGACACCGGCATGAAGCACGCCTACTCGGCCCACCAGCCGGGCGCCTATCGGCACCATATGTTCGCGCAGGGCTACACGCATCACGGCCAGGTGCTCGGACATCCGGTCGGCGGCGACGCCGAGTTGCGCAGCGTCGGCGCGATCGTCGACAGCGCGCGTGCGAGCGTCGTGATGGCGCTGCACCGCGGGCGCGCGCTGCCGGGGGCGCAGCTGCATCGTCCCGGCGCCGAACTGCGCGGCGCGGCGCTCGCGCTCATGGTGCCGCTGGGCGGCGCACGCGTCGGCGCCGCCTGGAACCGCTGGCGCCACGACTCTCAGCGCGACGATTTCGCGCAACTGTGGATGGACTGGGCCTGGTGAGAAAGGTCTGAATCATGCCCGGCTTGCCGGCGGGTCGTATCGTGCTCAGGCACCGGCGCGCATCAACCGCCAGAGCTTTTCCGCTGTCACCGGCATATCGACGTGACGCACGCCGAACGGTCGAAGCGCATCGACCACCGCGTTCACCAGGGCAGGTGGCGCGCCGATGGTGCCGACTTCGCCGCAACCCTTGACGCCTAGCGGATTGGTCGTGCATGGCTGGCCGGACACCGTCGCGTCGCTGAACGACGGAAGGTTGTCGGCGCGCGGCAGGCAGTAGTCCATCAGAGAGCCGGTGAGCAGTTGACCGCTGGTCGACTCGTAGTGACACTGCTCGAGGAGCGCCTGGCCCAAGCCCTGCGCGACGCCGCCGTGCACCTGGCCGGAGACGATCAGCGGATTGACGATGTTGCCGAAGTCGTCGACGCAGGCGTAGCTGGCGACGGTCAGCACCCCGGTGTCAGGATCGATCTCGACCTCGCACACGTGGCATCCGTTGGGGAAGGCGACCGCCTTGGGATCCCAGTACGCGGTATCCTCGAGACCGGGCTCGAGTTCCTCGATCGGGAAATCGCCGGGAAAGTACGCCTGGCGTGCCACCTCGCCAAGCGAAACCGTGCGATCGGTGCCACGGATGGTGTAGCGGCCGTCCTCGAACGCGAGATCCTGCGCTGCGCATTCGAGCGTGTGCGCGGCGATTCGCCGGCCCTTTTCGATCACCTTTCCAAGCGCCGCCTCGAGCGCGGCGCCGCCCGAGAGCAGCGAGCGCGCGCCCACGGTGCCGCGGCCGTAGCCGAGCGCCTGCGTGTCGCCGTGGAGTACCTCGACATCCGCGAGCGCCACGCCCAGTCGCTCCACGACGATTTGCGCGAGCGCGGTCTCCAGCCCCTGTCCGTGGCTGTGGGTTCCGGTCACCACCGTGACGCCGCCGTCCTTGTTCATGCGAACGAGCGCCGACTCGTACGACGGAATCTTCATGCCGCGTTCGATCAGCACGCGCGACGGTCCCATGCCGGTCTGATCGATGTAGCAGGCGATGCCCAGTCCGCGCAGCCGATTGCGCTGCTGCGCCTCCGCTCGCCGCTGCTCGAAGCCGGCCCAGTCGGCGTGCTGGAGGGCCTTTTCGAACACCGCCGGGAAGTCGCCGCTGTCGTAAAGGACGCCGGTCGGCGAACGGTACGGCATGCTCTGCGGCGGAATCAGGTTGCGGCGACGCAGTTCGACGGGCGACAGGCCGAGTTCCCGGGCCGCCACGTCGATCACGCGTTCGGTCATGTAGCCGCACTCGGCCCGGCCCGGTGCGCGGTAGGCATCGGTGGGGACGGTGTTGGTGAACACCATTCGTACCTTCCCCGCGATGTGCGGTGTGCGGTACACGCCGGCCAGGAGATTGCGCTGTCCGACCAGCGGCGGCCCGGCGCCGTAGCTCGACAGGTAGGCGCCCAGGTTGGCCAGGTCTCTCACGCGCAGGGCGAGGAAGCGGCCCTCGGCGTCGAGCGCCAGCTCGATCGTCGTGACGTGGTCGCGCGCCTGCGCATCGGACAAGAACATCTCGCAACGCTCGCACACCCACCGGATCGGTCGCCGCAGCCGGCGCGCTGCCCACAGCAGGCAGGCCTCTTCCGGATACGTCGGCCCCTTCACGCCGAAGCCGCCGCCGACGTCGGGTGACACGACGTGCAGCCGCTGCTCGCTGACACCGAGCGTGGCGGCGAGCTGGGTGCGCAGCGGAAACGGAGTCTGATGGCTGACGTAGAGCCGGTAACGATCCTCGAGCGCGTCGTACCGCGCGATCGCCGCCCGGGGCTCGATCGGATTGACCGCGACGCGGTTGTTCACGAGATCGAGCGAGACGCGGTGAGCCGCACCTGCAAACGCCGCGTCGACCGCGGCAGGCGCACCATAGTGCACCTCGGCGGCGATGTTGTTCACTGCCTCAGGCCACAGACGCGGCGCGCCGTCGGCGAGCGCCTCCTCCAGACCGATCGCCGCGGGCAATTCCTCGTAGTCGACCTCCACGGCCTCGGCGCCGTCCTTCGCGCTGTACACACTCTCGGCGATCACGATCGCCACCGGTTCGCCGACGTAGCGCACGCGCTCGACGGCGAGCGCGCGGCGAGCCGGCGCGACCATCGATCGACCCTCGTGATCACGCGCGACGAGGTCGATCTCCAGCACGCCAACGCCCTCGGCACGGATCTCCTCGCCGGTGTACACCGCAATCACTCCGGGCACACGGAGCGCCGCCGACGAATCGATCCTGAGGATCGCGGCGTGCGAATGCGGCGAGCGCACGAAGACAGCGTGCGTCTGCCCCGGGACGTCCGCGTCGGCTACGTAGCGCCCGCGGCCGGTGAGGAAGCGCGCATCCTCCGTGCGTCGGACTGCGGAGCCGATGCCGTTCGAGTGCTTTCGTGGTTCCATGGCGTATGCGCCCCCATTCGCAGGATTCAGGGTTGCGTGGCGTGAGTCGCTTCCCGCGGCACCAGGCCCATCTCGACCAGCTCGATCAGATCCCTGATCTCGACTCGCCCGTCGCTGCCGCTCGCCTTCAGGGCATCGCGGTACATCTTGAGGTCCTTGGGGCAGGCAGTGACGAAGTACTGGAGACCCGGGATCGCCAGCGCCTCGGCGATCCGCTGCTCGCTCGGGCGCGCTTCGGTGCCGGTGTCTGTCATCCAGAGGCGTCCGCCTCCGGCGCCGCAGCAGAAGCTGTTCGCGCGGTTGCGCGGCATCTCGCGCAGCGTTGCGCCGAGGGCCCGCAGCAGGGCGCGCGGTGCCTCGGTCAGTCTTGCGTAGCGCGACAGATGGCAGGGATCGTGGTAGGTGGCGACTACGTCCAGGCGTCGATCCAGCACCAGCTTTCCGCTTCCGATCAACTCGGCCAGCAGCTCGCTTGCGTGCAGCACGCGGAACGCGCCGCCGAACCTCGGATACTCGAACCTGAGCGTGTTGTACGAGTGCGGATCGGTGGTCACGATGCGCCGGAACCGCGCGCGGCCCAAAGTGGCGAGGTTGTCCCGAACCAGCATCTCGTACAGTCCTTCCTCGCCGATCCGGCGGACGTCGTTGCCGGAATTGCGCTCGTCGTCGTACACGATGCCGAAATCGAGCCCCGCGCGGTGGAACAGTCGCGCCGCTGCCCGCGTGACGACCTGCGCTTCCGGATCGAACGACGCATGATCGCCGACGAACCACAGCACGTCGACCGGTTCGCTGCGCGCGTCCTTGATCTGGAATGCGAGGCCCTCGGTCCAGCGTGCGCGCCGCTGCGCCGGCTCGCCGAACGAATTGCCGTATTGCGCGATGTGCTCGAGCGCACGCTGGAGGTTGCGGTCGATCGATCCGCCTTCGACCAGCCGGCGCCGCATCTGTACGACAAGCGGAACGTGCTCGACGCCGACGGGGCAAGCCTCAACGCAGGCCAGGCAGGTCGTGCACGACCACAGCGTGCGTGCGCGCAGCACCGTGCCGGCGACCTCGGAGGTGCCGGGGCGCGCCTGCTTTTCGCGCAGCCAGCTGCGCCCGCCCAGGTGCGCCTCGGCGTGCTCCCGCAGCTCGAGAATCGCATCGCGCGGTGAAAGCGGCCACCCACCGGCGCGTGCCGGACATGCCACGTGGCATCGCCCGCACCTGGTACAGGCGTCCAGCCCCAGCAATTCCTTCCACGTCAGGTCGGTGAGACTCGCATACCCTGTTCCGCTCTCCGCTGCGGGGGGCGCCGGCAGCCGCCGTCCAGCGAGAGGGTCGCGCAACGCCAGGTTGACCATCGCGGCGAGCATGTGGATTGCCTTCGAGTACGGGATGTACGCGATGAAGCCGAGTGCGAGCACGGCGTGCAGCCACCATCCCCACGGGTGCAGCATGCCAGCCGCGTCGCTCGAGATGCCGATCCGCCCGAGCGCGCTGGCCAATTGCCATCCGACGATCGACCAGACTTCGAACGCGGGGCGGTCTGCGGCGATGCGCAGCGACTCGGTCAGGAACCCGGTGACGCCGACCGCGAACAGCCCCCACAGGAATATCCGGTCGTCGCGTACGTAACCGAGCCGGTCGTACTCGTCGCGGGCGCGGTCGGGCCGCGCGTAATCGAGTTGGGGCGGCTTCGCCACCGAGCGCCTCACGCCGAGCATTGCCAACCCGGCGAGAAAGGCGAGCCCCATCAGATCGAGGGCCAATGAGAAGGCGAGATAGAAGTCGCCCCTCCAGAACTGCAGGCCCGGGTCGATCACCTCGAGCACGTCCTGGTCGAGCGTAATCAGCACGGTGCCTGCGAACAGCACCGCAAAGCCCCAGAAGACGAGCGCATGCGCCCAGCCCACAGACGCATTGCGCTTTCGCAACGTGCTCTGAGTTGCGAGCGCTGCGAGCGCCTTGAGCACCCTGCGCCATGGCTGCTCGCGCGGCTCGAGACGCCGGCCAGCCCGGTACTTGCGAACGCGCAGCCAGCAGCCCCACGCGAATGTCGCGAGCGACGCCGCCGCCAGCAGGTAGAACGCGATGACGGCCGTCGGCGGGAACTCCCGGAACAGCTCGCGCGCCGGAACGAGCGTCTCGTTCATGTCGGCGCAGGGGACGCAGCGGGCATCCGCACCCGGACGGGGCGCACGCATTCCACGCGCAGACCGGCGCCGTGGTCCTGAAAAGCCCACCGGGCGCCAGGCGTCAGCTCGCTCACCGGAACGGCGCCACCTTGCATCAAAGAGCGCGCAGGTTGTGCCCGCATCCCGGAGCAGTCAGCCCCACGGTGACCAGCCCACGGTGGCCAGCGTCCTTCAAGACGCCGTCGAATCGCTGCGCTTCGCTCATGGAATGCACCTCATCGGTTCGCCGCAGCCCGTGCCGAGCGCACCGCCTCGGTGAGCCGAGGCAACACCTGGTGCAGATCGGCAGCGACGCCGCAGTGCGCGACCTTGAAGATCGGTGCCTCGGGGTCCTTGTTGATGGCGACGATGAAGCCCGACTCCTTCATGCCGTGCAAGTGCTCGATCGCGCCAGAGACGCCGCAGGCCACGTACAACCTGGGCTTGACGGTGTTGCCCGACAGCCCCACCTGGAAGTCGGAACTGAACCAGCCCATGTCGACGAGCGGCCGCGAGCACGCCGCGACCCCGCCCAGGGCCTCGGCCAGTTCGCTCACCAGAGCGTAGTTCTCGCGCTCGCCGATGCCGCGCCCACCGCAGACCACCACCGCGGCGCGGGTGATGTCGACCCCCTTTGCGGGTGGTGGCAGCGTGCCGATCGCGCGCAGGCGTCGATCGACCGCCTGCGGCGCTTGCACCGCGAGCGGCGCGGCGGCCACGTCGACTGGCGCCGGCCATTCAGTTGCCCCCGATTGCAGAGTGACGATCATCGGGCGGGCCTCGAGCAGGACTTCGGCGTGAATCCGGTTGCGGTACATCGGCCGCACGAAACGCACCGTGCCGTTCTCGAGCTTCACCTCGAGGCAGTTGCTGGCCGACCCGACGCCCAGCCGCGCGGCCAGCCGGGGCGCGAGATCCATGCCGAGGAAGGTGTGCGCCATCAACAGCGCCGCAGGCTGGAGCGCCCGCAGCCGCTCGTGCACCAACTCGAGCAGCACGTGCGGCGCGTAATGCGCGAATAGCGGCGAGTCGCACACCTGGACTTCGTCCGCATAGCGTCCAAGCTCGGCGGCCCAGCCGCTGATTTCGGACCCCGCGAGCAGACACACCAGGCGTCCGCCGAGATGGCGCGCCAGCGCCCGCCCGTTGGCCATCAGCACGGCGTTGACCGAATCGCTCTGGCCTTCGCCGACCTCGCAGACGATCAGGACGTCGGTCGCAGCCATGGCTAGAGCACTCCCTGTTGGGCAAACCTGGCGACCAGCGAGCGCGCCACCTCCGCAGGCAGGCCCGCCAACATCTCGCAACGGCCGCTCGTTTGCGGCAGCGACAGCGAGATCACCCGCACGCCAGCGCTCGTGACGTCAGCTGTCTGCGAGAGCGTCTCCGCGTCGAGTACCTCCAGGGAACGCGAGCGTGCCTTGACGATCGCCATCACCGGCGTATAGCGCAGCGCCCGGATGCCGTACTGGATCGTCAAGACGCACGGCAGGTCGATCTCCAGCTGCGCCTTGTATCCGTTGCCAAGCTCGCGCAGCACGCGCGCGAACTTTCCCGACGCGTCCACCTCGACTTCGGTCACGGCGCTGATCACCGGAAGCTCGAGCGCTTCGGCGAGCGCGAACCCGAAGGACCCCTGCAGATCGTCGTCGGCCTGAATGCCGGTGAAGATCAGGTCGAAGTTCTGGCGTCGTGCCACTTCGGCCACCGCGCGCACGCTGACGGCTGTTCCGCGTCGCGCTTCGTCGAGCACGTGTACCGCGTGATCGGCGCCCTTTGCGTAGGCGAGGTGGAGCACGTCCCTGGCGCGTGCCGGGCCCACGGTCACCGCAGTCACCCGACCGCGCTCCGGTCGCAGCGAGCGTTGGTGAATCGCCTCCTCGAGCGCGTACAAGTCGGGCTCGTTTGCCTCGAAGCTCAAGCCCGCTTCCTCGACGTCGACCCCTGAGACCCCGATCCGCGGCGTAAGCGCCGAGGAAGGCACCTGCTTCAGGCAGCAAAGGATGTTCATGCCGATCCGACCCCTTTCGTCGCGTACGCCGCAATGCGCGCCGTGGCCTCTCGCCAGGCAACGATGTCTCAATTCACGAGTCCGGTCAATCAAAAATGTTGCATAGTAAGAATTTCGATGCCAAAGACCAGCTGGTGGACTGGATATCGCAAAATGCGCCAATTTTGCCTTCGGCGACGCGACGCGACGCGACGCGACGTTCGATCGTCGATCCGCCCGCCGCCTCCCACGAGCCGCGCCCGGCGTGCCACCGGCGCGCGAAAAGGGTCGGGCGAGCGGGTTCGGGCGAGCGGGGGGCTCGCTGGCGAGCAGTCAGTCGATCCGTTCGATGCGATCGCTGAACGGGCAGGCGCACGCCGCCACACGCTCGACGTAGTGGTTATCCCCAGCCGCGTCGTGGTTGACATTCGGGCATCTGGCGACCGTAATATCGCCTATCGAGATTTTGCAAGTTTTTCTCTTCGGTGGCGAGGCCGCGGGCTGCAAGCCGGTCCAGTCTGCCTGCCACCAGGTCTCGAGCGGCAGGAGGCGCGGCGGTTTCCCCGGCACGCTTCGACGAAGGGTGAGCGCGTTCTTCGGCAGTCGTCGAATCGGGATGCACCGGCGCGCAACAGGTGCACGGTTGGTTTTCTTGCCTTGCAGGATTTTTTTTGTAGACGACGCTCGACGGCCTGCCAGGGGTCGTGTGACTGCATCGGGAGGGGGACATCATGACGAGAATGGCGATGGGCGGCGTCATACGTGCGACCGCGGCGCTGGGTGCCGCCATCGTGCTGTCGGCTACCGCGGTGCCGACGGCACAGGCGCAGGGCGCACCGGTCTTCAAGATCGGCGCGGTGTGTTCGCTCACCGGGCCGGCGGCGGGCTTCGGCAAGCCGTACTGCGACGGCTTCGCCGCCTACGTCAGGTACTGGAACTCCCGCGGCGGTGCGGCCGGCAAGAAGGTCGACCTGGCGATGCTCGACGATGAAACCAACACGATTGCCGCGGTGAACGCCTTCCGGCGGCACACCGGCGACAAGGACATCCAGGCGATCTGGTTCGGGATGTCCAGCAACTCGGTGATGGCGATCAAGCCGCTCGCCGCCGAGTCGAAGGTGCCGATCGTCTCCGGCGGTGCCGCGGACGCGATCGGTGTGCCGGCCGATCCGTACCTGTTCAAGGTGGCGCCGGGAGCGATCGCTTTCATGACTGCGCTGCTCGACTTCGCCGCCCAGCATGGGGCCAGGACGATCGCCAGCCTGCACGCTACCGATACCTTCGGACAGGCTGAACTCGCCTGGATCAAGGAACTCGCGCCCAAGCGCGGCATCAAGGTGGTCGCGCAGGAAACGTTTGCAAACGCTGACACCAACTTCACGGCGCAACTGGTGCGCGTACGCGCCGCCCGCCCCGATCTGGTCTACAGCGGCGCGAGCGCCGCACCCGCGGTGCTGATCTTCAAGCAGTACCGGGAGCTTGGACTGAAGGCGCCGCTCGCGCTCAATCAGGCCGGTCTGAACCAGGCGTTCCTTAAGGCGATCGGCGATCCGGCGCTCGCGGAGGGGCTGCTCACGCCCACCAACCAGGGCAACCTCGGCGCGGCGATCGGTGGTGAAGCCGGCAAGCAGTTCGAACTGCTCGAGAAGTGGCTTGGGCGTCCGGCGATGGTCTTCGACACCTTCGGGTGGGACCACGGCATCATTACCGAGTGGGCGGTAGTGAACTCGGATGGTTCGCGTGAAGGCATCCGCGCCGCCCTCGACCGGGCCAGGGAAGTCGACGGCATCAACGGCCCGTTCAACTTCACGCCGGGCAACCACATCGGGCAGGACGCGCGCGGCCTGCGTGTTGCCGTCATGCGCGGCGGCAAGCTCGTGAAGGCGGACAAGCTGCCGACCGCCCCCTGAGCCTGCGACTCCGCTCCAGCAGGCCGCCGGGCTCTCCGGGCACGCGGTGTCTGCAATCATGAATGACTGGTCGGTCCTGTCCCAGTTCCTGCTCTCCGGTCTGACCACCGGATGCATCTACGCGCTGGTCGCGCTCGGTTTCGTGCTGTGCGCGAACGTCTCGGGGGTGGTCAATTTCGCGCAGGGCGAGTTCGTCGTGTTCGGCAGCCTGATCGCCGCGAGCCTGGTTGCGGCGGGCGTTCCGACGACGCTCGCCCTTGGCGTCGCAGTGGTGACCGGCGGGGCGCTCGGCGCCGCGCAGGAGCGCCTCACCCTCAGTCCGGTCCGGACGGCGCCGCATTTCATTCTGATCACGATCACGCTGGGCGTGTCAGTGCTGCTGCGCGGTCTGGCGTTGATCATCTGGGACAAGGATCCAATCGGGATGCCGCAGTTCGGCGGCACCACGGGCACTTTCGAACTGCTGGGCGCGGTTCTCCCGGTCCAGAGCCTGTGGGTCTGGGGCCTGACCGCATTGCTGTTCGCAGCGACGTTCTGGTTCCTCAAGTGCACGCGTTCGGGACGGGCGGTCCGCGCCTGCTCGATCAATCCGTACGGCGCCCGGCTCATGGGCATCAACCTCGGGCGAACCACGGTGATCGTCTTCGCCGTGAGCGGCGCGCTCGGTGCGCTGGGCGGAGCGGTGATCGCGCCGATTGCGCTCGGGCAGTGGAACGCGGGTCTTGACTACGGCCTCAAGGGGTTCATCGGTGCAGTGCTCGGCGGCTTCAGCCGACCCGGCGCCGCCGTGACAGGCGGGCTGGCGATCGGCGTGATCGAACTGCTCGCCGCGGGCTACGTCTCCTCGGGCGCCAAGGACATGATCGTGTACGGACTCCTTCTCGTGTACCTCCTGGTGCGCGGCGGCGCGCTCGCCTTCGGTCGCGCGGCGCTCGCCCGGATCTGATGATGCGGGCGACGCCGCGCACAGTACTTGCCGAACGCCCCGCCTTGCAGGCTGCGCTCGCGCTCGGGCTCGCGGTGCTCGCGTATCCGCTGTTCTTCTCAGGGCGCTTCGAGATCGGAGCGGCGACGACGGTGGGGATCATGGCGATCGGCGCCGTCGGCTTCGTGCTGCTGATCGGCTATGCGCACCAGCTCGCCATCGGCCACGCGGCGTTCTGCATGGTCGGCGGCTACGGGAGCGCCATCCTGTGCGTGCGGCACGGATGGGATCCGCTCGCCGCCATGCTGGTGGCGATGGTGCTGGCAATGGTGGCTGCATACGTGCTCGGCAAGCCGATCCTCAAGCTGCGTGGCTTCGTGTTGGCGATGGCTTCGCTCGCCTTTCAGCTGGTCCTCGTCTTCGTCGCGCTCGAGAGCGTCGCACTCACCGGTGGCGCCGAAGGGTTGCCGGGAGTTCCGGTATTCGGCGCATTCGGACACAGTTTCGCGAGCGACCGCTCGTTCTATTTCGTCGTCTGGGCGCTCGTCGGCTTGTCGATCCTGATCGGTTTCAACATCGAGCGCTCGGGCATCGGGCGGGCGCTGCACGCGATCGCGAGCAGCGAGCCTGGCGCCGGCGCGGTGGGCATCGACACGACCGTCCACAAGGTCCAGATGTTCGTTCTGAGCGCGGCGTTGGCCAGTGTCACCGGGAGCCTGATGGCGCACTACCTCAGGATCATGGAACCGCACGTCTTCGGCTTCGTCTTCAGTCTGATGTTGATTACCGCGGTGATCGTCGGTGGCATCGCGTCGATCTGGGGTGGGGTGTTGGGCGCAGCAGTGATGGTGACGATGCGCGAGTCGCTGCGCGCCGTCGAACTGCCGCTCTGGGAGGTGGTGTTCATGGGCGCCCTCACGGTCACCGTGCTCATCCTGTTCCGGCGTGGCCTCGCCGGCGCGATCGAGGTTCTTCATGCGAGGGTCGTGCGGTACCCGAGGTCGTCCTGGCGCGCCGCAGCGGCCGGCGAACTGCCACTCCCTCGCGTGGCGACGGAGTTGCCGGCGCCAGGCACGCCGTTGCTCGAGATCGAGCGCGTCAGCAAGAACTTCGGCAGCCTGCGCGCGGTCTCGGAAGTGAGCTTCGTCGTGCCCGCTGGCAGCATCACCGCCCTGATCGGTCCGAATGGCGCCGGCAAGACGACGCTCTTCAACCTGGTTTCCGGCTACCTGCCAGTGGACCACGGCAGCATCCGCCTGGCCGGCAGGAAGATCGAGAGAATGCTGCCTCACGAAATCGCGCGGCTCGGGGCCGGGCGCACGTTCCAGGCGCTGCAGGTGTTCGACAACATGTCGGTTGTCGAGAACGTGATGACCGGCTGCCACGCGCGCGTGCGCCCCGGCCTTGCCGCGGCCGCGCTGCGCCTGCCGGTCGTGGTCGAGCAGGAGCGCAGGATGCGCGAGGTGGCGCATCACTGGCTCGACTTCGTCGGATTGCAGGACGCCGCGCACCAGGCTTCGGGCACGCTCTCGTTCGGTCATCAGCGCAAGCTCGAGGTGGCGCGCGCGCTGGCGAGTTCGCCAATGCTCCTGCTGCTCGACGAACCCACCTCCGGGTTGAACGACTCAGAGACCGAGAACATGGCCGAGCTGATCCTCGAAATCCGCGATCAGGGGATATCGGTGCTGATCGTCGAGCACGACATGCGGCTGGTGATGGGTCTCGCCGATCATATCGTGGTGATGAACCACGGCGAGAAGATCGCGGAGGGGGCGCCGCAGGAGGTGCGCCGCGATCCGGGCGTCGTGGAGGCGTACCTCGGGAGGCCGCATTGAGCGTGGCGCTCACGGTCGACAATCTGAGCACCGGCTACGGTCGCATCGAGGTGCTGCGCGCGGTCTCGCTCACGGTCGCGCGGGGCGAGGTGGTCGCGCTGGTCGGCGCCAACGGCGCCGGCAAGAGCACTCTGCTCAATACGCTGATCGGCGCGGTGCGGCCATGGAGCGGCGCGATCGCGCTCGATGGTGCCGGGATCACCGGCTTGCAGCCGGAGGCGGTCGTTTCGCGCGGGCTGGCCCTGGTGCCCGAGCGGCGACAGCTGTTCGGCGACATGACGGTCGAGGAGAACCTGATCGTCGGCGCGCACCTTCAGACGCGTGCCGCGTTGGCAGAGCGTCGGGAGTTCGTGTTCGGGCTGTTTCCAAAGCTGCACGACCGGCGCGAGCAAGTCGCCGGCTACCTCTCCGGCGGCGAGCAGCAGATGGCCGCGATCGGTCGAGCGCTGATGAGCCGGCCGCGGTTGCTCGCTCTGGACGAACCGTCGCTCGGTCTGGCGCCAAAGGTCGTCAGCGAGATCTTCGCGGCGATTCGACGCCTTCGTGAGGAAACCGGAACGACGATCCTGCTGGTCGAGCAGAACGCGACGCGGGCCCTCGCGATCGCCGACTACGCCTACATCATGGAAAACGGCCGGGTGGTGCTCGACGGCACGCCGCAGGCGCTCTCCCGCAATGCCGACGTGCGCGAGTTCTACCTTGGGCTCAACAGCCAGAGCGGGCGCATCAGCATGCGCGACGTCAAGCACTACAGGCGTCGGAAGAGGTGGCTGTCGTGATCCAGCCGATGCTGGATGTCCGTCACGTGTCGATCTCGTTCGGCGGCCTGGTCGCGGTCGATGACGTCAGCCTGAAGGTCATGCCGGGAGAGATCTGCAGCGTCATCGGGCCGAACGGCGCGGGGAAGACGACGCTCTTCAACCTGATCAGCGGCGTGCTGCCGATGTCGTCCGGCCAGGTGATGTTCAACGGCATCG
>JANJTK010000059.1 GCA_024711155.1 Burkholderiaceae bacterium | reverse complement strand
GACTGCGCTTGCTCAGCCGACCTGCGCCTCGTCGGCGCGCGAGTCGAGCCAGCGGCCGATCGTGGTCGGGCGCAGCGGGTTCGGTTCGCCTGCCGCCGCCGCGATGCCGCGCAGCGCGCGCTGCAGCGCGAACACGCTCTGCGGCCGCTCGAGCGGGTTGAGCTTGAGGCACCAGCCGACCAGGTCGAGCAGCGGACGCGAATAGACCTCGGCCAGCGAGTCCAGCGTGGCCGGCAGGCGGTCGTCGAGCTCGCGCTGGTCGGCCTGCTGCGGCGGCTGGCCCAGCATGCAGCCCAGCATGCTGGCGCCCAGCCCGTAGACGTCGGTCCAGGGGCCGAGCTGCTGGGTGCGCCGGTAGAGCTCGGGCGCGGCGAAGCCCGGCGTGTACATCGGGAACAGCCGCTGCGGCTCGGCGTCGAGCGCCCGGCGCGCCGCGCCGAAGTCCAGCAGCAGCGGCGTGCCGTCGAAGCGCAGGTAGATGTTGGCCGGCTTCAGGTCCAGGTGCAGCAGCCGGTTCGCGTGCACCTCGCGCAGCCCGCTCATCACGAGGTTGAACACGCGCAGGATGTGCCGCTCGGCCAGCACGCCCTTGCCCGGCGTGCCGCCGCGGTGGCGCAGCACCACCTCCTGCAGGCTGCGGCCCCGCTCCCACGCCATCACCATGTAGACGGTCTCGTTGGCGCGAAAGAAGTTGACCACGCGCACGACGTTCGGGTGGAAGATCCGCGCCAGTGCGCGCCCTTCCTCGAAGAAGCAGCGCAGCCCGCTGCGGAACGTCGCCTCGTTGGCCGGCGGGATGTCCGGCTCGAGCTGCCCGGCTTCGCGCTTGACCAGCGCGCTCGGCAGGTATTCCTTGACCGCGAACTTCTCGCCGGCCGCGTCCTCGGCAAGGTAGACGATCGAGAATCCGCCGCTCGATATCTTCCTTACAATGCGGTACTCGCCGAGCTCGTGCCCGGCCGGCAGCGGCGCATTCGTCTGGGTGCCCATCGCGCCATTCTAGAGACTTCCAGCCCCCAAGGCCGATCTTGAACCCACGAACCGCCGAACGGCGCCCCCTGCTGAGCATGACCGGCTACGCGTTGGCCTCCCGCGACACTCCGGCCGGGCAGCTCAGCGTCGAGATCCGCAGCGTCAATTCGCGCTTCCTCGACCTGTCGTTCCGCATGCCCGACGAGCTGCGCGGCGTCGAGCCGGCGTTGCGCGAGCTGATCGTCGGCGCGGCGCAGCGCGGCAAGATCGAGTGCCGCGTCGGCCTGCGCGCCGCCGTGCGCGCGCCGGCCGCGGCGCAGCTCGACGCGCAGGCGCTGGCGCAGGCCGCCGAGCTGATCGGGCGGCTGCGCACCGCGGTGCCGCAGGCGGCGGCGCCGACCGTCGGCGAGATCCTGCGCTGGCCCGGGGTGGTCGCCGAGCCGCCCGGCGCCGAGTCGCTCGCGCCCGAGGTGCTGGCCGCCGCGCGCGAGGCGGTCGACGAATTCGTCGCCAGCCGCGCCCGCGAGGGCGAGAAGCTGGCCGCCTTCGTGCGCGAACGCGCCGACGCGATCCGCGCCATCGTCGAGCCGCTGCGCCAGCGCACGCCCGAGCTGCTCGCTGCCTGGCAGGCGCGCCTGGTCGAACGGTTGCGCGGCGCGCTGGTGCAGGCCGACGCCCCGGTGCCGCTGGAAGAATCGATGGCGCGCGTGCGCCAGGAGGTCGCCGCGTACGGGCTGCGCATCGACATCGCCGAGGAGCTCTCGCGCCTGCACGCGCACGTCGACGAGCTGCTGCGCGTGCTCGCCGCCGGCAGTCCCGCGGGCAAGCGGCTCGACTTCCTGATGCAGGAGTTCAACCGCGAGGCCAACACCCTCGGTTCGAAGGCCGCCGCGATCGACCTGGCCGGCGCCTCGATCGAGCTCAAGGTCCTGATCGAGCAGATGCGCGAGCAGGTGCAGAACGTCGAGTGAGGCAGTACCCCCGACCCCATGACCGACTCCCCCCCTCATCCCGGCAGCCTGTTCGTCGTCGCCGCGCCCTCGGGCGCCGGCAAGACCTCGCTGGTGCGCGCGCTGCTCGAAGAGGCGCCGCTGGTCCAGCTCTCGGTGTCGTACACCACGCGCCCGCCGCGGCCCGGCGAGGTCGACGGGCGCGACTACTTCTTCGTCGATCGCGCGGGCTTCGAGCGGCGCCGCGACGCCGGCGAGTTCCTCGAATGGGCCGAGGTGCACGGCAACCTGTACGCGACCTCGCGCCCGTGGATCGAGGACCGCATCGCCGCCGGTGTCGACATCGTGCTCGAGATCGACTGGCAAGGCGCGGTGCAGGTGCAGCGGCTGTTCGCCGACGCCGTCGGCGTCTTCATCGTGCCGCCGTCGACGGCGGCGCTGCGCGAGCGGCTGACCCGGCGCGGCCAGGACAGCCCGGAGGTGATCGAGCGCCGCGTGGCGGCCGCGCAGGCCGAGCTGAAGCAGGCGCACCGGTTCCAATATGTTATTATTAATCAAGACTTTGCGACCGCGCTCGGCGACCTGCGGACGATCGTCGCGGCAGCGCGATTGCGCTTCCCGAAACAACAGGCCCGGCACCCGGCGACCTTCGCCGCACTGGGCATCACCAGACGAAGGCAGGTGTGACATGGCCCGCATCACTGTCGAGGATTGCCTGAAGCAGATCCCCAACCGTTTCGAGCTCACGCTCGCGGCGACTTACCGCGCGCGCATGCTCGCCCAGGGGCACACGCCGAAGATCGAGGCGAAGGACAAGCCCACGGTCACCGCGCTGCGCGAGATCGCCGCGGGCAAGGTCGGCGCCGAGATGCTGCGGCGCGTTCCGACCTGAGGCCGCCCCGGCCGAATCCGCACGCCGCCCCGGCCGGATCCGCACGCCATCCCGCGGTCATGGCCATGCAGGATCCGCCACTCGCAAGCAGCTCCACGCTGGCCGACGCCGGCTTCGTCGCGGCGGCCGACGAGCGGCAGGTGGCGTCGCTCGCCGAGCTCACCCGCAAGGCCGCGCTGTACCTGTCGGAAGACGACCTGCGGCGCATCCGCGAGGCCTACCGCTTCAGCGACGAGGCCCACCTGGGCCAGTTCCGCTCGAGCGGCGAGCCCTATATCTCGCACCCGATCGCGGTGGCCGAGATCCTGTGCGGCTGGAGGCTCGACGCCGACTCGCTGATGGCCGCGCTGCTGCACGACGTGATCGAGGACACGACCGTCGCCAAGCAGATCCTGATCGAGCGCTTCGGCCCGCAGGTCGCCGAACTGGTCGACGGCCTGTCGAAACTCGAGCGGGTCGAGTTCGCGTCGAAGGAGCAGCAGCAGGCCGAGAGCTTCCGCAAGATGCTGCTGGCGATGGCGCGCGACGTGCGGGTCATCCTGATCAAGCTCGCCGACCGGCTGCACAACATGCAGACGCTGGGCGCCGTGCCCGCCGCCAAGCAGAAGCGCATCGCGCGCGAGACGCTCGAGATCTACGCGCCGATCGCCAGCCGGCTCGGCCTGCACGAGCTCTTTCGCGAGATGGTCGACCTCGCGTTCGAGTACCTGCATCCGTTCCGTCACCGCACGCTGAAGAAGGCGGTGCAGGCCGCGCGCGGCAACCGCCGCGAGGTGATCGGGCGCATCCTCGAAGCGGTGCAGAAGGCGCTGCGCGAAGCCGGCGTCGCGGCCGAAGTCTTCGGCCGCGAGAAGACGCTCTACGCGATCTATCGCAAGATGCGCGACAAGCACCTGTCGTTCTCGCAGGTGCTCGACATCTACGGCTTTCGCGTGCTGGTCGACGCGGTGCCGCAGTGCTACCTGGCGCTCGGCGCGCTGCACGGCACCTTCAAGCCGGTGCCGGGGCGCTTCAAGGACTACATCGCGATCCCGAAGATCAACGGCTACCAGTCGCTGCACACCACGCTCGTCGGGCCCTTCGGCACCCCGGTGGAGTTCCAGATCCGCACCCGCGAAATGCAGCGCGTCGCGCAGTCCGGCGTCGCGGCGCACTGGCTCTACAAGGCCGAGAAGGA